>REDG01000043.1 GCA_007693605.1 Bradymonadales bacterium | reverse complement strand
ACAAAATCTCTGGTCACATGGGTGCCCGCGAGCTGAAAGAAAGAGGCCCGAGTAAGAACGCCATGCAAAAGATGCCCAAACTCGTGAAAGAGAGTCTCCACATCAGAATGAGAAAGAAGAGAGGGACGATCGGCATGGGGTCTCGGAAAATTACAAACCATGGCATACACAGGCGCTTGGTAGTCTTGCGGACTGAGAGCCCGACCATAGATAAGTCCAAAGACGGCCGCATGATTGTACTTGCCCGGTCTCGGGTGGAGATCCAAATAGAATCTCCCAATAAAGGCTCCATCTTGGTCGTTGACTCGGTAAAGCTTGGCCTCAGGGTGCCATCGAGGGCCGTTCTCTGGCGACTCCTCTTCAATCTTCAGGCCAAAGAGCGACTCCACGAGCCTAAACATTCTTTTGAGAACTTCCTCTAGAGGGAAAAACTCTTTTATCTTAAGGCTGTCCACCTGAAATCTCTTTTTGATGGCGAGAGATTTGTAAAAACTCACATCCCAGATTTGAAGTTCGGCCTGAGGCTGATTTGTGTGCTCTCGCTTCATCTTTTGAAGGTCTTGCTTTTCGCTTTCAAAGACGCCCTCGAGTTTTTCACTTAAGTCTTCTAAAAAGCTCACCACTCTATCCGGAGTCTTTGCCATTCGATCGCTCACGATAAAGTCTGCCCAAGAGGCATAGCCCAACTTGGCAGAAATTTTCTTTCTCAGTTCTAAAACCTCCTTCAAAAGGCGGGGGTTTTCTTCTTTGGCCACCTGCAGCTTGAGTCGAAAGAGCTTCTCTCGTAGCTCCTCCCGTTCTGCATACTCCATGCAAGGGACATAAATCGGATACTCCAAACTGAGCCGGCACTTGCCGTCCTCTCTCGGAAGAGAGGCGATGAAATTTTCATCTAGGCCCTGAAGTTCCTCTTCGTTCACCAAAAGTTTCAGGTTCGAGTCGTTAATCGCCTTAGAGTACTGAATCGCGAGTTCTGAAAGCCGAGTTTGCCAAGCTTTGAGTTCGTCTCGATCCTTTTCTGGCAGAGACATTCCCATGCGCTCATAATCTTTCATTTGACGATCTAAGAGCCTCTGTTGTTCGGGCTTGAGCTCTGGCTTCTTTGCCTTTAGCTCACAAAACTTCTGATAAATGATGGGGTCGTAACTTCGAGAGATCTGCCACTCGTCAAAAGCCGTACTCAGCTCTCGAGCGGCATTTCTCAGAGATTCATCGGCGTGCACATTCTGAACGAGATAAACACAGGAAAAAAAACTCGCCGCCTCGTGAGCCAAGCGATCTAGTTCCTGAGCGAGGTTTTCAAAGCTGAGCGACTCTGATGGAAGCTCCCTCAGCTTCTGAAGGCTCTTGTCTTGGCTTTGCATCAAGGCTTCGCCCTCTGCCTTCAATTGTTTGGGGTCTTCGATTAAGGGAATGTCTTTTGGGAGTCTCACAAGAGTTTTCATTCACTCAGGAATCTAGACGGCTTTGGCAGCGGATGAAAATGATAAACTCCCAAAATTCGATGATCCTGAATTTCGGGACATAGGCCCTAAACTCGGCTTTTGAGCGAATTATGCCGAGACTTTTCCTCAAAAGCTGCGCTAGGATTCGGGGGCATGAATCAGGCTTTTCAGAAACTTGAAAAAATGAGGGCAGAGGCCAAAAAGGGGGGCGGCGAAGAGCGAATCAAAAAACAGCATGACGCCGGCAAGTGGACGGCCAGGGAACGAATCGAAAGGCTCCTAGACCCCGGAAGCTTTGAAGAGTTCGGCCCCTTTGTGACTCACGATTGTTCTGATTTCGGAATGGAAAAGCAAAAGGTTCTCGGCGATGGGGTCGTGACGGGAAGCGGGCTGATTGACGGTCGTCTTGTGTTGGTTTTTGCTCAAGACTTCACTGTTTTCGGGGGCAGCTTGAGTTATGCTTTTTCTCAAAAAATCTGTCGTGTGATGGATCAGGCGATGAAGTTGGGTGTGCCGGTGATTGGTTTGAATGACTCCGGTGGGGCGCGAATTCAAGAAGGCGTGCGAAGCCTCGGAGGCTATGCCGATATTTTTCTCAGAAACACTTTGGCTTCGGGGGTGATTCCTCAGATCTCCGCAATTTTGGGCCCTTGCGCGGGGGGCGCGGTTTATAGTCCGGCCATCACTGATTTTGTTTTCATGGTCGAAAAGTCCTCTTATATGTTCATTACTGGGCCGGATGTGATTCGGACGGTCACCCACGAAGAGGTGACTAAAGAGGCTTTAGGAGGAGCTGAGACTCATTCGGTCAAGTCGGGGGTGGCACATCGTCGTTTTGCCGACGAAGCCAGTTTGATTGAGGCTTTACGAGAACTGCTGAGTTATCTTCCCCTCAATAATCGAGAGAAGTCTCCGAAAAGGCCGGCGAAGTCGCCGAAGAGAAAATTGGACGACTCGATTGTCCCTCTTGAGTCGCAAAAGCCTTACGATATGAAGGAGATTGTCGAGGGCTTGGTCGATCAAGATTCCTTTTTTGAGATTCAACCCGATTACGCAAAGAATATCTTGGTGGGCTTTGCTCGGATCGAGGGCCGCGCCATCGGTCTTGTGGCGAACCAACCTCTTCATTTGGCGGGCTGCTTAGACATTGCGGCATCGATCAAGGCCGCTCGTTTTGTTCGTTTCTGTGACTGTTTTCATCTTCCCCTTCTGACTTTGGTGGATGTGCCGGGCTTTTTGCCAGGAACCGATCAAGAGTATCGTGGAATCATTCTTCACGGGGCAAAACTGCTTTATGCCTATGCGGAAGCCACTGTGCCCAAGGTGACGGTGATCACCCGAAAAGCCTATGGGGGAGCTTATGATGTGATGAGTTCGAAGCATATTCGGGGCGATGCGAATTTCGCTTTTCCGGGCAGCGAAATCGCCGTGATGGGACCCGAGGGTGCGAGCCAGATTATTTATCGAAAACAGATCGAGAAGGATCCAAGCCAGGCCAAGGTCTACGCCGAAGACTACAAGAAACAATTTGCTAACCCTTATCAAGCCGCCTCTTATGGCTTTGTCGATGATGTGATTCGGCCTTCGGAAGCTCGAGATCGAGTGGCAAAAGCTATTGCCCGATTGGAAAATAAAAGAGAGCATTTACCGTGGAAGAAACACGGGAACATTCCCCTCTAATGAATAGCCCACAGTTTGATTTGAAAGATCTTCCCCCTTCAAGCTTCGGTCTTTCAGAACCTTTTGAGTGGCAAGCCTTGCCGGGCGACGCGAGTGTTCGTCGCTATGTTCGCTTGACGACTCCATCTGGCTCTCGAATTCTCATGATTTTAAACGAGAGAGAGGCCTTTAAATCAGAAGAGTTTTCGGCTTCCAGCCATGTACCGGAATCGAAAGAGATGGATTTTGTGGCGATCGGAAGAGATTGGAAGAAACAAGGAATTCGAGTTCCAGAAATTTTTCTGGTGAGTGAGGAGCCGGCCTTCGTGGTTTTGGAGGACTTAGGCTCTCGCTTGCTCTTTGACGAGAGAAGCTCAAGCGCTCGGATTCGACACTATCAGGAGGCACTGAGGGAGTTGGCGAAGATTCAAGCTTTGAAGCCGATGCAGCGAATCAAGAGTCGCCGCTTCAATCAAGAGCTTTGGGATTGGGAGTTGAAGCACTTCTTTGAGTATGCCATTGAGAAAAGACAAAAACAGGTGGAGCCGGAGGCCTTGGAAGCTTTTAAGCGTTGCCTTCAAGATGCGGGTCAGCGAGTTTTGGCGCAAACGGCTTGTGTTCTTCATCGAGACTATCACTCTAAAAACTTGATGATTCTTGACTCAGGTGGGGTCGGGGTCATTGACTTTCAAGACGCTCTGTGGGGCCCACCGACCTACGATTTAGCTTCTTTGCTTCGAGACTCTTATGTTCGGCTTTCAGATGCGGAGGAGGCCGAGCTCTTGGACTTTTTTGAGCATCAGATAGAAGAAAAGCTGGATCGAGAACTTTTCGTTTGGACCAGTATTCAGCGAAATCTCAAGGCGGTGGGACGATTCTATTACATCTCGCTGGTGAAGCAGAAAGACACGCATTTAAGCTTTGTGGCGCCTAGCCTGAGAAGAATCATTCAGAGTTTTGAGGAATTGGGTCAAGAGACGGAGGCTCAATGGGTTCGTTCAAACTTCTCGGAGGAGATGGGTGATTGAGAACGCCTTTGTTTTTGCGGCAGGTCGAGGGGAGAGGCTAAGACCCCTGACGGACAGCTGCCCAAAACCTCTTCTTCCCTTGGCGGGCCGACCCATTTTGGCCTGGATCTTTGATCAGTTGGAAAGACTCTCTTTGAAGCGGGTCGTCGTGAATGTGTTCTATTTGAAGGAGCCCTTGAAAGACTATTTGCAGGAAGAGGCAAAAAAGAGAAGCTTTGAGATCTGCATCAGTGAAGAGTTCGAGCTTTTGGGAACAGCAGGTGGCTTAAAGTTTGCTCAAGGCTGGCTTAAAGAACAAGCTCTTCTCACGATCAATGGAGATGTGTATTGTGAGTTCGACTGGAAAAGCTTCTTAGAGAGAGCTCAGAGTCTTGAGGCTGATGGGCATTGGGCCTTGACGGAGCTTAAAACTCTCCAAACTCCCGTTTTTGTGGGGGACGACCATCGGGTTCTAAAAATTGGGGAGCTGTGGGAGGCCAAGGGAGTAAAGCCTGCTGATTTGTCTCAGGCCTTCTGTTTTTCAGGCGTTCAGTATATTCCACGCCTCGATTGGCAGGCTTTGCCAGAGCGAGGATGTTTGGTGAGAGACTATTGGCTGTCTCAGCTTCAGAAGGGCTCAAGATTGTTGGGTCACCAGGGCCTATTTAAGGCATGGGCCGATCTCGGGAGCCCGGAGTCTTATCAATATTGGGATCGACAATTGCAAAAAGAGGCCGGCCTTCGCTAGATTAGGGAAATGGCTAGACTCACCAAAAAAGAATTAAAAGCTCCCGATGAATTATGGAAGACCTCCTATTCGGTTTATCATTGGATCAAAGAGAATTGGCTCCTGTCCCTCGCAGTTGTTGTGATTTCCTTTTTGGCCTTGTTCTTTGGTCTCTTTTGGATGGAGTACCAGTCGCAAAGGGAAACGAAGGCTCAACACCAATACGCGGAAGTGGCGAGTCTATTTTCTCAGTGGCAGATGGAAGAAGAGGAGTCAGACCGGGCGAGACTTCAAGAACAGTTTAGCGAGGCTTGGGAGTCTTTGCAGGAGGCTTTCCCTCGATCGAAGGCGGCGGGTTTAGCATCCGTCTTTCGAGCGAATATGAAGATGGAGTTGGGCGACCCGCAAGGGGCCTTGGAGGATCTTCATCTTTACCGAAGATCTTTGGTTCGCGCTCATCGAGACTTGGCGTGGTACCCGATTGCTGTGGCTCATGAAGAACTGGGCGAGACGGAAGACGCACTAAAAGCCTTTCGAGAAGTTGCGAAGATCTCGAGTTCCAGTCTGAGGCCTTGGGCCATCTTAGGAGAGGCGCGAAGCCTCCGTGACTTGGGTCGGGTAGATGAGGCCCTCGACCGTTATCAGTTTTTTTTAACGGAGTTTGCTGACACTCCTGAGGCAACGAAGGTTCGGGCCCTGATTGCCCGACTTGAGGGGTCAGGCTAGAGCGGCATGCGGTGGTCGAAGGCCCATTTTCCTACGTTGAGAGAATCCCCACAAGAGGCCGAGGTTCTCAGTCATCAGCTCATGTTGAGGGCGGGCATGATTCGGCGATTGGCCAGCGGAATCTATAGCTACCTTCCTTTGGGTTGGAGGCTGATTCGGAAGCTTGAAAATATTATACGAGAAGAGATGGAGGCGGCGGGCGCTCTCGAAGTCTCGATGCCGATGGTGCAACCGAAAGAGCTGTGGGAAGAGTCCGGTCGTTGGAAAATCTACGGAAAAGAGCTCGCTCGCTTCAAAGATCGACATGAGAACGAGTTCTGCCTTCAGCCCACTTCCGAAGAGGTGGTTACCGATCTGTTGAAGCGAGATCTGAAGTCCTATCGGCAATTGCCCCTCAATCTCTTTCAGATTCAGTTGAAGTTTAGAGATGAGATTCGCCCTCGATTTGGGGTGATGCGCTGTCGCGAGTTCATTATGAAAGACGCTTACTCTTTCGACCGCACTTCCGATGAGGCAAAAGAAGCCTACCAGAGAATGCGACAGGCCTACCGACGAATATTCACTCGCACTGGCTTGGAGTTTCGAGCGGTCGAGGCTGACACCGGCAGCATTGGGGGTCGCGACTCAGAGGAGTTTGTCGTTCTGGCGGATTCAGGAGAGGACGAGGTGATTGCCTGTCAGGATTGTGACTATGCAGCCAATCAAGAGAAAGCCGTGGCGAAGACCAAACATTCCGATTCGGCCAGTTCTGTGCCAGAGATGGAGGAGTTTGCAACCCCTGGGGTTCGCAGTATTGAGGAGCTTGCAAAGCTTTTGTCCTGTTCAGCGTCTGATCTGGTGAAGACGATGATTCTTGTAGACTCAGAGCAAAGAGTTCTGGTGCTTCTGTTGAGAGGCGATCACGAGCTAAATCTGGTGAAAGCGCAGGCCGTGGCGGATCGAGAGTTTGGCTACAAAGGTTTGCGCTTTGCTCGTGAGGATGAACTTCAGGCCTGGAAGTTGCCAGCGGGTAGTTTGGGCCCCCAGGGCTTTCCGATAGAGCATCAACTTCTGGTGGATGAAGCTTTGGATGTAAAAGCCTCCTATATTTGTGGAGCCAACCGAGATGGCTTTCACACGAGAAATATACAACTCAATCGAGATCTGTCAGAGATTCGGCAAGCGGTTCTTCGAAACCTGCAGGATGGAGAGTGCTGCTCCAGATGTGGAGGCCGATTGAAGTCTTTGAGGGGTATCGAGGTCGGGCATGTCTTTTACCTGGGTAAAAAGTATTCTGAGGCGATGGGCCTTTGCTTTACGGACGAGTCGGGAAAAGAAGCTCTGGTCGAGATGGGTTGTTACGGCATCGGGGTGGGTCGAAGTCTGGCGGCCTGCATCGAACAAAATCATGATGAGTGGGGGATTGTCTGGCCCCTGGGCTTGACCCCCTATCAAGTGGGAATCGCTCATCTTGGGGGTGTAGAGACCAAAGAGCGGGCTGAAATGGCTTATGTTGAATTGACGAGCAAGGGTTTTGAGGTTCTGTGGGATGATCGAGAACTGTCCCCCGGTGTGAAGCTGAAGGATATGGATTTGATTGGAATCCCCTTTCAGCTAATCTACGGAGACAAGGCTTATCAGAAGTCGCAATGTGAGTTAAAAGTTCGAAAGTCTAAAACCAAAGATTGGGTGGCACTCGGTGAAGAAGTGTCAAAACTCGTCGACTTGATCGAAAGCGAGAAGGGACAAATGAAAGAAAGATTAGAAGAGATTGGAGGCAGTCGTTGAATTCAGGCTTTCGCTGTTTGGGCTTGCTCCTTTTGTTTACCATGATGGGGTCTTCCGGCTTGCAGGCCAGCCCGGTGGGTGTGGGCTCCAGTATTGGAGCCGCGTTTTCCCTGGCCCACAGAGAGCGGCTGAATCAGGGGGTTCAGGTTGAGGCTCATGTCAGAAGAGATCCTTACGAGATCCGCTTTGAATATGCCGATCCGGGCAGTTCTCTCTTCAGTCTAAGTCTGGCTCGCAAGCACTTTTTCTCTCAGGAAAGCCTGAGACCTTTCGCTGAAGCAGGTCTGGGCTTTGCGATTTTGAGTGATTCAGGTGGCTTGGCCTACGGACCACGACCCAGCTTGAGTCTTGGCGCAGAGTTGGGCATCTCTCATCATTTTTCGGCTCAAGCCCTTGTTCGCTACTCGGCCTATATGGTTTTTGGAGAGACTTCAGGAGGAAGTTGGGAGGCCAATCATAGTTTCTCTTTGATTGGGGGGTTAACTCTATGGTTTTGAGAAAGGCTTTGGTCTTGGGCTTACTCGTCAGCCTCTATGCCTGCGAGCGAACGCCTGACTGGGAAGCTCAAAAGCTTCTTCGAGAGCAAGACGCTACGGAAAGAGCCCTCGAGTCCGTCGAAAGCTTTCTTTGGAGCTGTCGAGGGAAATTAGAGAGACCGATCGATCAAGAGCATCCCTTTTTCGGAAAGCTTCTGTCTGATTATATCGAGTCTTACAAACGGAGCGGCTTACAGATATTGTCGGATGCTTCGGAGAAATCTTGGCTGGGGACCGCCTTTTACTGGGAAGAGCTTGAAGTTTTTTTGATCGCAAGCCCTTTTGTTGCGACCGCCCGCTCGTTGGAGTGCCGGCAAGAGGCCAGTCGTGATTGGGAGCGAGTGGAGCTGATCGGGCAAGACGATGCACTGGGTTTCAGTTTGCTTGCAAGAAGCTCTGAATCTCGACCTTCACATCGTTTTGGGCAGAGTTTTAACACAAGCTCTCTGCCCATTGGAGTGGATCTTTACGCTCTAACAAGACCCTATCCGGGGCTTGTTCTAAGGCAAAAGGTTCTGGCCGGCAGTTTGAGGGAGCCTTTGCATACCGGAATCGACTCTCTTCTGGTACTCGTGCGGCCTTCACTTCCAGTCTTCTATTGGGGAGGAGTTTTGAGCCTTCCAAACGGTCAGATTCAGGCCTGGATTGCGCCGAAGAATTCGGAGCTTTGGGGAACGGCCATCTCTTTCTCGAAGCTATCGGTGGCGGTAAGAAGGATTTTGAATACGGGTTCAGCAGACCGAGCTTATTTGGGTCTGAGGCTCCAGTTTGAAGAAGAAGAGGGCTTTGTCGTTCAAGAAATCGCCCTCGGTGGCCTCGCTCAAGAAGCTGGACTTCAGGTAGGGGATGAAATCTTGGTCTGGAACGGCAAGACATTAGAAAGCTATCTAGACTGGCCCGAGCTTTGGAGTATGCAGGAGCAAGAGGCTCTGCATTTGACCTATCGTCGAGATGGGAAGGATTATGAGACTAGGCTTCGCCTAAGTCGCTAGCTGGGACTGGCGCTAAGGGCCCATCTGCTTCGGCGGCTGCTGCACCTACATTGACTCAATATTCAGCAGCTTGGTGACAATCAATTAGTTGGGCTCTGAACGAAAGTCACGGGCGAGACTCCAGAGTTCGCAAAGCCGCAGGTAGGCAATCTCTTCACTCTGAAAGGAGCTGGTGCAAATTCGTGTCAGTCGTTGCTTTGAAAACTCTCCGGCCAAGAAGGCCTCAAAGCATTGATCGGCCAACCATCGTCCGAGCGCATGAGCGGCAAAATTCAAGCCTTCCTGCTTCTGAAACCGGAGCTCCTCGGCCTTGAGCCCCCAACGATAGAAGTTTCTTGAACGCCACAAAACATCCAGTTTGTGTTGCTCTCCGTTTCGTTTGAGGCTCTTTCTCCATTCATCCCAACTGGGGCTCTTTCGGCGATGGTTCAAAATCTTCGAAAGAAAAAAGCTCAAAGCATGAAGAAAACTCGTTCGATAGAAATTAAACTCAAAATATTGCTTCTGTTGCCAATGGCTAATCAAAAGCAAAGAGGCCGCCTGCGCGCAGGAGTTTAGGCTCACTTCTGAAAGAAAAATCCGTCTTTGTCTTGAAAGAACGGCCACATGCTCGAGTTCAAGCTGTTCGAGCACCCAGTTTTGCTCGGCAGCAGAAAGTTTCTCAAGAGCTTCTAGAAAGTCTTCGTCTGAAGAGCTGATGGCCTGAAAGTCAAAGGCTTCTTTAGAGATGATGCTCGATGGATAGCGACGATCTTCAAAAAAGTCTTTCAGGGTTCGAAGAGACCACAAAATTTGATCGTGAGGATCGAGCTCCGAGTAGCCCTCTTCTTGTCGAATCTTGAAATTCAAATCACTCTGCCACTTCACCCAGGGCAGCGTGTGAAGCAGACAAAAGACTTCACCCAGCTTAGGGTGTTGAGAGAGAAACATCAGAGAACTCTTCGTTTTCATTTGCTTCAAATGCTTTAAAGCGAGTCGATCTTCATTTTGCTGAAGACTCAAGACCTCCAGATCAGGACTCTTCAATCGCAAGAGGCGTGCTAAGTGGGGTCGTGCACAATGCATTTCTCCGATGAAGAGCCAACTCGGTCGAGCTTGCTGCAAGGCCCGGCGGGCGGCCATTTGGTCTCGCTTTTCAAGGGAGGCTTGAGTCGATCCTAAACTATAGACTTGAATCTTCAGTTCCTGACAGAGACTGAGAATTGCTTTGTAGGTGTCCCAGCTGCTCCCCCAATGTTCCTCCAGATTCCAGGCTCGTTGTAACTTCTTAAGTTTTTGAGGGCTAGGCTTCTTCAGATACCCCTGGAGCTCGCTTTCGAGCTCGAGAGGAAGCGTCTCTAAGCCCAAACTCTTGGGTTTCCGGACGCGCGGGTCTTTAAGAAGCCTCAAAAGCTGTTTCTGACTCTGCCGAAAACTGTGAAAGTCACCGATCAAGAAACAATCTGCCCTTCGTTGGGAGCGATAAAACTCTTCAAAGCTCGATTTCTTAAGACCATCTAGGTCGCGAAGGTAGCGTCTCTCGTAGGCCTGAAAGTTTCGAGGCTTTGGCTGCGTCATCTTTTTTAATTCTGAACGCGCAGTGACATAGAGATCTTTTTGGAGCTTCAGCCAATCTTTCATGAGACTTAAGTCTAAGCCCCCGCAAACTCTCAGGCAACCTAAGAGGCTGGGCAGGCTCAACTTCTCCAGCACCGCACATGAGCCTTTAGCGACACTCCCTAAATCAGGAGTTTGGCGACCGCCCCTCCCTTATTGGAAGCGTCACTCTCTCAGAGGGACTTGGCCGAGAATCTCTTAGAATGAAAACTAGACAGCGACGGCTATCTTGGTTGCAATAAAGAGGTCAAGTGGAGGGGTATTTTTGATGAGACTTTGGCCTTTGATCTTAATGGCAGCAATTCAGTTTTCTTGTGGGGGAGGGGTGAACGCCGATCTTGAAAAGGCTCGCTTTCTCTTAGGCACGGGCCGACAGGAGGCTGCAAGCAAGGCCTTTCATATTTTGGAGCCTCTCGTTGTTCCCCTTGCGGGTCAACCGCCCCGAGTCACTGGTGAGAAATTGTTGGAGGCCTTGGAGCTTTATGCCGGGGCGCAACTGGGTCGAGCGGGGGTGGATCCGATTCGGGTCTTAAGTCGTCTGTTACACAAAGAAGACAACGAAAAAGTTCGAGATGCTTTTCGTCAAGCCATCGATCCAGTCATTCAGGATTCCACTCTACAGGATGTTGAGCGCTTTGATGTTTTTCAAGATGGAATCAACCGATTGACCCTCGTGATTGGAAATCTGGGGAGTCAAGACCCTCGTTTCGGGGAGGCGGGTTTTGTGGCTAGAACCCCCAGCGAAGATTATAGCGGAGCTTCCGAATCTCTTCAGAGAAGAGTGGACCTGGCCGTCGCTCAGCTCCTATTCTTTCAGTCTCTTTTGATTTTGATTGATGAGACGGACTTCAACAAGGAAGATCTTTTCGATCCTGACGAGTGCGAGAATGCACTTAAAGGTCTCGAGTTTTTAGATGAGTTAACGAGGTCTCTCTACCGAGCCCGCTGGTTTTACAATCGAGGAGGCCTTGACGATACATTCTTTGGCTCGGCCGCTTCAAATCACGACATTCTAGAGTTCATTGAGGAGCTTCAAGCTCAGTTTGACTCTGATGCCCCAGACGCAAACGATCCAGATAGCCCCGATGCCTTCAATGGGGAGTTTCGAGAGGAAGTGGATGAGGACAAGGCGAAGTTGGTTTGCGATTATTTGCAAGGAGCAATAAATGAATAGAATTTTGATTTCGTCTGTTCTAGGGCTTCTGAGCCTCGCTCTTGCCTGGCCCGAGTTTAGCCTAGCGGACCCTTCCGCGGTGAATCGATCGATTGAATCGATGGGAATGGGGCATTCGGGTTTGGCGGCTCGCGGCAATCACTATTCGGCCGCCCTTAACCCAGCGGGTTTGGCGGATGTCACCCGAGCTCGATTCGAGTTTCCGATTCTTGTGGAGCTGCCTTTGAATATGGGTGTAGCGAACGAGACCCGAAACTATGTGCGAGTTGTGGATCGCGATTCCCCAACAGCAGAACAAAGAGCCGCCCTCGAAAAACTCTTAGAGAAAGCAGCCACCGCTTCTAACCGAGCTCGCGTTCTCTTCAATCCCTCTTATAGTCGAAGCCGTTGGCATATCGGCATGATGCTTGATATGGAGTTAGACGCTGACCTTCGCTTAGGCGGTTTTGGCTCCAACCAATTGGTGGAAGCTGGGGATAGCAATATGACGGCAGGCTTAGTTCTCGGGAGTGCTTATCCCTTCTTGGACAACAGTCTTCAGGTAGGAGCGACCCTAAAGGCTCTCTATCGGGTGAGCCCCTTTGAGGACGAGGCCCAACGACTCGATGCCATTCTGATTGGCATGAACGAGGGCCTTGAGGTGAAAGACCAGATCATTGGGGATGGGGTCTTTTCATCAAAGGCCCTTGGAATGGGGGTGGATTTAGGAGTGAAATACTGGGTTCCAGATTCTTTGACTTCTAATGCTCCCCTTCGAAATTTCTTGAGCCGTTGGCGTCCTGCCGTCGGTCTGACATGGCAGGATGTCGGGAACACTCGATTCTTTCGATCGGGAGAGAATCGCTTTCCAAAAGATATTCCACAAAGCCTCTCTGCTGGCCTGGCCTTTCATCCAGAGTTTGGTTTTGCCAAATTTCGCTTGAGCGCCGACGCTCGAAACCTTAACCAGAAAAAGGAGTTCTTGAATCATCTGCATTTGGGGGCAGAGGCTTTGCTTTTTGGTTTTTGGGGAATCCGAGCAGGGCTCTCACAGGGTTATTGGACTGTCGGCTCGGGTGTTAACTTCCGCTTCTTTCGCTTCGACGCCTTCATTACTGCCGAAGAGACAGGGCGCTTTGCTCGACTACAGGAGAAGAGGACATTTGGGGTGAGGATCGCCGGTTCCTTCTAGAGTGCCGCTAAGGGCTCATCTGCTCCAAGCGTCGGATCAGATCTGAAATTTTGAAAAGAGGCCGGACTTTTTCTTTTTTCTTTTTTTCTTTTTCGGTTCTTCAAGATTGGCCAGCTGATTTTCTAGGGCCTCTTGAAGTTCTGCTGGAAGCTTTTCTGGAAACTCAGTCAAAACTTCCACGACCAAATCTCCCTTTCGACCCGTCCGAAGGTCCTTCACCCCTTCACCCTGAATTCGAAGGCTAAGAGGAAGTTGAAAACTCTTTGGAAGTTGAAGTGCCTTCAATTCGCCGTTTAAGAGTTCCACTTCAAAGTTTCGCTTTAAAGCGAGTTCGACAAAGGGAAATCGAATCTGCGTCACCAAGTCAATTCCGTCTCTTTCAAATCTCTCGTCAGCCTGTACTTGAAGCTCAATATAGAGATCCCCTCGGCTGCTAGCACCGAGTTCAAGTTCCCCCTCATTCATCATTCTTAAGCGAAGGCCGGTTTCGACTCCAGCCGGCACTTTGACCTCTAGCTTAGCCGTTTCTCTCTCTAAACCCTCGCCGTGGCAGGCCTTGCAAGCTTTTCGAACGAGACTGCCTTCACCGCGACATGAAGGACATTCTTGTTCGAACATAAAGAAGCCTCGTTGTTGCCTCAGCTTCCCGCTTCCTCCACAATGAATGCACTGCTCGGGCTGATACCCCTTCTCACAGCGACTGCCCTGACAAGTCCTACAAATCTTCGAGCGTTGAACTTCAATCTCTCGCTTGACCCCATAAACAGCCTCTCGAAACTCAATCTCTAGTCGGTACAAGAGGTCTGGACCCTTTCGAGCTCTTGCTCGGCCCCCTCCTCCGAAAAAGTCCTCAAAAATGGAGCTAAAGCCTCCAAAAATGTCCTCGATATTCGGACCTCGAAATCCCCCGGCCCGCAGACCTTCCTTTCCATATTGGTCATAAATCTGCCGCTTCTCTGGATCGCTTAAAACGGAATAGGCCTCTTGGATCTCACGAAACTTTTCGGCGGCTTCTGCCTCGGAATTTCGGTCGGGGTGATACTGAAGAGCTAAACGACGATAGGCCTTCTTCAAGTCATCCTCTGAGGCTTGGGTCGAAACCCCAAGAATTTCATAATAGGAAGCGCTCACTAGACGAACTTAGGAAGCGAAACAGGGGCTGTCAAATGGGACTGTCGCTAAAAGCCCATCTGCTTTGGCGGCTTCGTCGCTGCGCTTCTCAAGTGGCAT
>REDG01000002.1 GCA_007693605.1 Bradymonadales bacterium | reverse complement strand
GCCGATCCCCCAAATCCCTAAGTGTTACCCCCTCCAGTCAAACGCCCGCAGTCCACTTTTCCCAAGTTTTTCCGGAGAGACTTTTCACAAACTCACCTATTTTCTCCCCAAGGAGCGACCTTTCGTGTCTGTAGGTTCCTGCCGAGGCCATGCCCCTGCCCATTATCTGAGATAGGCCATCCATCTCTTTGTAAAACTTGTGAAGGATAAGGAGAGTTAACTCACCCGCATAATGGCTTTCAACCTCCCCTGAAAAATGCATAATCAAGTCCCAAGGCCGATTTTTGGTATAATAATTTCGTGTGTCTTCTGCAGTCCAGGCTTCAACCGTGCGGTGGTAAAATAAACGAATGTGCTCACCAATGAGCTTGCCTTTCTGGTCAGTAGCTGGACCAGGTGTTCCAAAGCCGGAGTGATTATCAGGGACAGGGAAATAATGGTCCTTAGGTTTGAAGATCACACCGGAGATCGAGTCGACATCGTAAGTCGATATCATTATTCCTGGCTGTTTGGGGAATGGTGCGCGAGCCATCAAATCTCGCCTCTCTTGGATTTCTTTTGCAAGCTTTTGTTCTCTACTCGCTGTCAACGCCCAAACACATCTATCAACGAGGGATCGAAGATTTCCATGAGCTTGCGCCGGATAGTAAGAGCAGATTGCTAAAACTAAAGCGAATAACACGCTCGAGAGAATCTTATTCTTTTTGAACCTCAAAAAATATTTCTCCTCCATCTTAAAGATCATTAAGCAAGAACTGTACCGGCTTATGTCATTGAAATCATACAAGAACACTTAATCATTTCGCAGAATGAGAGTCCCAACTGCGACAAGCTCTAATTTCAAATGCTTACAGAACAGCCTTTTGAAGCAACTTCCGCGCCTTATCGATCAAAACGCAGCCAAAAAAGTCAAGAAGGACGCCATTGATGGGCTATCTCGGTTCTCCACCTGACAAGCCGGTTAGAATCTCGTTCACCCCGAACTTCAAAGCTGACCTCTCAAGGTACTGCCAGTCAATCTGTCTCCCAAGCTTGAGCATCAACTCCACATCTTGCCGGCTTTTATGACTTCCTTGCTGAATCCATATGAGCTTTGCCAAAATAGCATCCTCGATGGACACAATCGGTGCGGTAATGCCTTTGAAGATTTCTTCTGACCGGCTTCTCGATAGCTCACCATCGATCAGCTCACCGACATGAAAATCGATCTTAATCATCGTCTCTTTGTCGAGCGCTTGAAACATTTTCCTATTTTGAATTGATTCTCGAATAAGCTGGTCATCAATGAAGTAGTGTTCATCCAGATCCGAGAGTAGAGAGGCTAAGTCAAATTCTAAATCAAAGGTCACAACAAGATCGATGTCTTGCGTGAATCGAGGTTCGCCATAGAAGGACGAGGCCAAGCCACCCGTGAGGTGGAACTTCACACTATGCTTCGAAAGCATCTGGACGATTTTTTTTAGGGCGGAGTTTAAGTCCTGGGTCTGCATTTTCAATGAGCTCGACTAAGCAGGTGGTGAATTTCTTTGTCTGAAGCGTAAAGCCTTTCAGCGATTTTAAGTCTCAGCTCACTTTCAGAAATCGATGGCCATTCTTTCATAATCTGCAGAGCGAGCATATCCTTTGTAGACTCGTAAAGAGATGCAACTCTCTCCAGCTTTCGAGTTCCGCTCCACGATTGAAGCTCTGCAATGTATCGCTGCTCAATGTCACTCATCTAAAGCTATCGATATCACAAAGCATGGGGCTTGTGGAGTATTCCGAGGGGCGCGGGAGGGGTGAGACTAAAAAGTAAGCCTGCGTAAACCTGGGTAAAACTAAGAACAAAGAGAAATCGACTATGGAATTCTTTTGAGTGTGATTTTGCTAGTTATCGCATTTAAAGCCATCTCTAGCGGTTTTTGTAGATTTTGGTCTGTTTTTGGAAAGAGTTTTCAAGACCGGTGCCTTCAACCACTCGGCCACTCCTCCTGATACTGGTGCCATCTGAGCTGGCACATTGTAATCGAGCCTACTGGTATCGGCGACCTTAACTAAGGCGAGGCCGCCTCCAACCGTTCACAACAAAGGCATTTCTATCGAATTTCTAGGATTTTGCATCCCTTAATTTTCGAGAAAAAGAGGGGGGCCAACATTTTGTTGGTTCAGGAACAAGGTCGTATTCGGGAAGATAAATCCCTAAGTGACCCGCCTCGGCTACGGATATCTGCGAATTCATGAGCATCTGAAACGAGAGAAGTCAAACAGCTCAGCTTGTTGAATACTGAGCCTGTACTAATCCTCCCACTGGTTAGCAAAGTCTTGTAGGACCTTCATAGCACTTTGGACATCACTCTCTGATATCGAAGGATCAATTTTACGAACCTCTTGCAGGGCATTGTGAATTTTATAACCTGGAACAGTTTTGCTTTGAGATCCAAAAGCCCAAAGAAAGCGAGGCACACTCATTTGAGCTAGGTTCCTGCTTTGCGGCGGAGGTCCCATTAGATCTTCTCTCCATTCCAAGTAGGTAATCATTTCAGCTACGAGCCAAGCTCCGTCAGAGGATGAATGCTCATCTACATAAGTTCTTCGGTCTTCTTCCATTTGTAAGCGCCTAAGAAATCCATTGTAATCCCCTTTATTAACAGACCGATCTGAAGACTGTTGAAGACGACTTTGCTTCGAAAGCCCCCATAGTTGATTAGCCATATTCAGATCCTGATCCTTCTCAGCCGAGAGAGTAAAGACGTCGATCGGAGCAGTAAAAGCATTCTGCTCTCGATAGGAGAGCCGTCGCATTGTTGGAACAATTAACTGTGGCGTGGAGAGCCCAAACAAACTAGCTCTTGGATCTTGCCTGGGGTCGGAAACGGTGATGTCCCAATAATCGTTAGGGTTTGAAAAAAGCGGGCTCCCCCGGATAGAA
>REDG01000019.1 GCA_007693605.1 Bradymonadales bacterium | reverse complement strand
GAAGTGGGCTACACTAAATATAGAATGTCACAGAAGGCCAAAGGAAAACTTCTTCTAGCAATCTCTGAGCCAAACCTTCGAATCAGCCTCTGTCATCTCTTAAAGAAGAAAGACTTTGTTGTTCTCAATGCATCGGATGGCGCAAAGGCCCTGGACCAAATTCAAAGAGAGCAAGACCTAGATCTTTTGCTGCTCGATCGGAGTCTGCCAAGCTTAAGTGCCTTAGAGCTCTTAGCATCCCTCAAAGAAAGAGGTGCTCTAGTCGACTTCGTCTTCTTGACGACACAACAGGCTGACTCTCAGAGCCTCAAGGCACTTCAACTTCATCCGATTCTCAGCTACAGCCTTCCGGTTTCTCCGCAGGAAGTGGCCGCACAAGTGGAAAAGATTATTTCTCTTCGTCGACAATCCATGCTCAGCTCGATAGCCTGAGTTGGTGGGCGAATGGTTGTTTGATTTCAAGCTTTTCAATTGGCCAAATCAAACGAGTCCAACAACGACAGAGGTGATTGAGTTCTTTCTAGCTGTGCAGGTGGTAATTCTCTGCCTACTCTTCGTGTTGGCCGCCGCAAAGAGACTTCGACGCCTTTGGACTCGCCGGTCAGACCCCTATTGGCAAAAGAGATTTGAGAAGCTCTGGCTCCAATATCTTTACCCAGAGACACCTGATGATCGACCCTTGGCCTTGGCAGAACTGCGACAAGCCATCCGATCGCCAGGTCGCTACGGCTTTCTTAGGCGAATTCTTCAAGAACAGCTCAAGGTCTTTAAGGATCATGAGCATCAGCTTTTGAATCGACTCTATAAGGAGTGCGGTTTTTTCTCTGACGACCTCTCAGATCTCAATTCTCTTTGGTGGTCGAAAAGACTGGCAGCCGTTCTTCGTTTAGAGCGGCTAGAAGATCCAGAGCTTGAAGGCGCCTTTAGAAAGATGCTGAAAGACAAGAATGACCTTGTTGTTCTTGTCTCCATTCGCGCTTACAGCAAGGTAACCAATGAAGTAGAGCCCCTTTTAGACGCCTTGAGCCGAAAGGCGCCTGCCCGAAGAGATCTTTTTACAGAAATTCTAATGAATCTGGCTGATCGAGACCCCAGCCGAGTGATTCGCTATCTTTTCGAGTGCTTCGATCCCTTTGTGGCAAGCCTGTGCATTGAAGTGCTGGGAAGGAAGAAAGTGCAATCTGCCCTGCCAGTCATTCTATCTCTGGCCGAAAGTGGGGACGAGGGGGTGGCCGAGGCTTGCTCAGAGGCTTTGGGTGAGATTGGCGAAACTTCAGCGATACCTAGCCTGCGAAAGCTACTGACCCACCCAAACAGCATGATTCAGGCTAAGGCCCTGGTTTCGCTCTACCGTCTCGGAGAGCGAAACCTCCATACTCAACTTAAAGGTCTAGAGACTGACCAAGACTTTGGCGTTCGACGAGAGATTTTTAATCTCAAGCTTCAGCTTCAAATCGGGGTCGACGCGTGAAAACCAGATCAGATGGATCTTCTTTGCCTTTCAAAGTTTCAGCAAAAGGGCCTCGATCATGATGCTCTCTATCTGGTTTGAATACATCGCCTTTGGGCTCATCTTCTTTTTCCTATTCGCTAACCTGACGGGCTTTACTCTGCTCCTCCTCTCTTTTTTTTCAGTTCGAAAGAATATAAAAACCCAGGGTCTTGTTGAGAGTATGAAGGAGAGATTTGATGTGATTGCTCCCGGGATCAGTCTCATCGCTCCTGCCTACAACGAAGAGAAGACCCTTTCAGAGTCAGTCAAATCTTTCCTCATGCTCGACTACCCTAATCTAGAGATCTTGATTGTAAACGACGGGTCATCGGATTCAAGCCTGAAGGTATTGATTGAGAATTTTCAGCTTGTTCCATCCGAACGATTTTATGATCACCGCCTCTCATCATCAAAGGTTCGGCAATTCTATGAAAGTCGCAGCTACTCCAATCTCTTCGTGATTGACAAAGAAAACGGAGGAAAGGCGGACTCGATCAATGTGGGAATTGGTTTCGCTTCCAAGCCCCTGTTTTGCGCTGTCGATTCCGATTCCATTTTAGAACGAGATGGCCTCTTGAAGGTGGTGATTCCGTTTATTGAGGAGCCAGAGACCACTTTGGCGTCGGGAGGAACCGTGCGACCGGTCAACGGATGTCGAGTTGAATATGGCCGAGTGTCTGAGGTTAGATTCAGCCGAAACCCTCTTGTTCTGATTCAGATCGTGGAATACCTAAGAGCTTTCTTGTTTGGGCGACTCGGATGGAACGCTCTTGGCTCTACTTTGATTATTTCCGGAGCCTTTGGCCTGTTTCGAAGGGATGTGGTTCAAGAGGCGGGAGGTTATCGGAGGGGAAGCCTCGGCGAAGACATGGAGCTCGTTGTGCGCTTGCGTCGCTATGCGACCGAAAACGAGATTCCCTTTCGCATCTGTTTTGTTCCCGACCCCATTTGCTGGACAGAGGTTCCAGAAAACATCCGAAGCCTATCTCAACAGCGAGACCGTTGGCAGCAGGGCCTTGCGGAAAGTCTTTTGAGCAACCAAAAAATGTTTCTAAACCCGCGCTATCGGCTGGCCGGACTTTTTGCCTTCCCCTATTTTTATATCGTCGAACTCTTCGGGCCCATCATCGAAGTTCTGGCCTACCTGATGATTGGTTTCGGCTTGTGGTGGGGATATGTCTCGTTAGAAATCTTTTTGTTTTTTGTCATCGTCAACATTGTGTTTGGGCTCTTTATGTCTCTCGCGGCTGTTCTCATTGAAGAGAATGCTTTTCACAAATATCCCCGTTTTGGACAATTTTTGTTCTTAAGTCTTTTGGCCTGTATTGAACATCTCGGATATCGGCAGATGACAAGCTTGTTTCGAGCGAAAGGACTTCTGCGATACTTTTTCGGACAATCCAGCTGGGGGAAAGTAGACCGCCAGGGTTTTTCAGGGA
>REDG01000003.1 GCA_007693605.1 Bradymonadales bacterium | reverse complement strand
CACCCCATCTTGACAGGGTGGTACACCCGTGTAACACTTAACCCATGCCCACTGAAAAGAATCGAGTAAACATTACTGTTGATCCAGACACTCATGCTGCGTTGAGTCTTTTGGCCAAACGTCGAGGGAAGAGTCTATCCAATGTCAGCGTAGATCTGATTGAGAAGGCTCTTGAGATTGAAGAGGATCTTTATTTTTCTGCAGTATCTGAAAAGCGACTTCGTGAATCGAAGGGCAAGAGGATTTCGCACAAAGAGGCCTGGGGAATTAAATAGTTGTATCAGATAGAATATCTTGAACGCGTACTGGAAGATGATATTCCGAGTTTGCCTAAATCCATCGGTCTGAAAATAAGACGAGTCATTGAAGAGCGGCTCACTCTCGATCCAGTCGCTTTTGGCAAGCCATTGCGTTACGGCCTCAAAGGCTCGAGAAGATTGCGAGTGGGGGATTATCGAATCATTTTCGTTATAGAGGAAGGCGCGAGAACCGTCTTAATTACAAAAATTGGTCATCGCAAAGAGATCTATGGATAAGGCAGGCCTCGAGCCCCAAAATGTCCGGCTATTAAATGAGTAGAGTTGCTTTTGAAACGGTAACGGCCTGGCCAAGCAGACGAACCCGATCCCCAACTAGCCGAACCTTTAGCGCACCGCCCCTTCGTGAAGCTTGATAGGCACTGAACTCAAGCTTTGCCAATTTTTTTTCCCAATAGGGGGCTAAGCCTATTTCCCGATTCATGTCCCAGCCTCTGCGCAAGCAAGAACTGCCCTTGAGGTAACTCCGTTAAGCTTGAAGGTGATCCAATCGCCCCACCCAGCATGACCTTTTTTCCAGCCCCAAAAGTTTTCAGAAGTAGGTGCTTTCTACAGATCTTCGCCCCCACCCTTTTCATATGCGGAATCATGGTCGGGGTGGACGCTAATGAAGCGCATGAATTTACCATCTCGAGTCACTCTCGCCCGAGACTTCTGCGTGATGCGAATACTTGCAATCACGCCTCCTTTAGCTGTCTTTTGCCCTTCGATAACTTCCCAGTTCAGGCCACGTTTTTTCGATTTGGAGCTCGTGGCATAGATTTGACGCCAGGTCATTTTCTGAATTTTGTTTTCCACCACATCAAAAAATTGATTGATCTCTTTTGAATTCAACTGAGCAAGAGACTTCTGAAAGTTTGGAAACTCGAGGTCACAGACGACCAATTCATTCTGAGTCGAACCACCTGAACGTTTATCTCTTTTAGCCACCGAGCTTCTTCTTTAAGGCCTTAAGATCTGATTTCTTAGCCGGCTTCTTAGACGCCCACTGATCGAAAGCAACAAGTTGTTCCTGAGCTTCCTTTGTATAGAAAATTTTTTGCGACTCAGGAATAAACTCGCCAGGAATAATTTCTACTCCCACAGAAGAGGAAACGACCTGAACGAGTTTGCCAGCCCATTCTTTTCCAATACTGATCTGACCGTTATCTCCGACTCTTTTAAAAGTTGTTGTCGACATGCGTTTCATTGTTATCACCTTTACAACTTTAATAATATAGGAAAATCCTATTTTAGGAAAGCCCCTGACCGTCGGGGTGATATCCCGAGGCTCTCCATCATTATTAGGGGCAAGCGCCCTCTTTGATTAAACTGTTGGTGTTGAAAACATCAATAAAATCAAGGAGGAGCGGGATGCCCCAGAAGACTGAACTTATCATAGGATTGCGGGATATAGAGATTCAAAAAGTAGAGGAAGGGGAAGAAACTCTTGTTTCAGCGGTTTACCGAGGAGAGAGGCGCTGTCCTCTATTGTGACTCGCAAGCCTTGCTGCTCAAGGATCGCTATTCTCGGACGCTCAAACATACTCGAATTGGAAATCGTCTGATTTGTGTTCGTGTGGAAGTTTATAAATCAAAGTGCTTGGAGTGTGGCCGCTACAGCTCCACACGACTCCCAGGAGTTTTACCCCGACGACGAGCCACCGAGAACTTTCGACTACGGATCTACTTGTACGCGGCGGGCACGGCCACGCAGTTAAGCATTTGAATTCACACAGAAGGCTGTTTGATTAGCACAAAGGACGCGAGTGAGGTAAGGAAATGCGGTGGACCGTGAAATACTGCGCCATTTTGCTCGGATGGGAGAGTCGACAAGTTTCGGGGCCAAGGGTTTGAATGTACTCCCGCATGAGAATTGCTACGAAAACTTGAGGGGATAACGAAGGCCAGAAGCCCTCAAGCGGAACGCCACAACCGATGAGATGAGCGCATCCCCATAGGCTTGAGCACAAAAGTGAGTAAGGCTCTACAGGAGCAGAAGTAGTGCCGGCGCTAAGCGAATCCCACAGAAAATTTACGAACAAGTAGGTCCTTACTCGTCTAAGTAGGCACCTTGACGGGGTGGTGAACTAGTGGTACACTCAATGGTATGCCTACTACGAAGAAAAGAATCCAGATCCCTGTTGAAAATCGAGTTTACAAAGAGCTTGAACGTCTAGCCTCCAAGCGTGGTCAGTCACTGTCAGGTATTGCCGCCGATTTAGTCGAAGAGGCTCTCGAGATTCAAGAGGATCTTTATTTTTCCAGAGAAGGCGATCGTAGGTGGGAAGAGCATGATAATTCGAAGCTTGTTTCTCACGAAGACGCTTGGAAGTAATGTTTAAGATTCTGTACACCTCTGAAGTCGTTTCCGAACACATTCCGAAACTATCTGCGGAAGTCTCAAAAAAAATAAAAAAAGCGATTGAGAAAAAGCTCGCGATAGATCCAGTGGCGTACGGTAAACCTCTACGCCGCTCTTTAAAGGGGTTGCGTCGATTGAGGGTCGAGGATCATCGCGTAATCTATAGAATTGATCATGATTCAAATAGGGTTGTTGTTCTGATGATAGGACATCGTAAAGATGTTTACGAATGAGTGGAGTTCCAAACTCGTCCCATCAGCCCCTTTCGAAAAATAGAATTTGGCCTCCTCAGGCCGCCCACTTCAAACAAGCAGTTCCAAAATCGTCTAACCAGGCACCCCATCTTGCGTCCTCTTTTTCCGCCCAGCTTCGTTGCTCTCCTCACTGCGCTGCTC
>REDG01000029.1 GCA_007693605.1 Bradymonadales bacterium | reverse complement strand
TGCGTAAAAATCGTAGACAAATACGCCACTGACCAAGCGCGTCTTGTCAACGCTTACCCTAACTACCGCATCTTAGTCAAGATTATATTCGCTATCATTTTCTAGAAGATCAGGAAAAAGCGGGGGTTCGCCCAATCAACTCCCACGCGCTAAGACATACATATGCGAGTCACGACGTGATGAAGGGCGGAGCACTCTACGACCTTCAAGGCCTTCTCGGCCACTCATCCACGGAAGTAACGAAACGCTACGCCCATCTGGCGCCGGACCTTCTCATGGCGAAGGCCAATGTGGTCACTTTTGCCGCAACGATTTAGCGGCCCCAAATATTTTCCAAATATTTGAATTTGTGCTAAAAGAATTTGTCTCTAACCTGACATTTCAATTCTTTGAAATCACTCGTGATTTTTAAAGATGCGGGATTGGCGGAATTGGCAGACGCGCTAGGCTTAGAACCTAGTGGAGAGATCCGTGTGGGTTCAAGTCCCTCATCCCGCACTGGCTCTACACCATTAAGTGGGGCAGACTGTTTGTACTCGATTCCATATTCCATCCCAGCCACAGAGAGCAATGACTCTTTTTCTATAGTTTGAGAAGTTTCTGAAGCCGAAGGATCTTCTGGAGATGGTTTCCATTTTGTTGTGGAAGCCTTCAGTAGCAGCATTAGTTCTGGAGAATCTCCACATGCGTAGGATTTCGTGTCTCCAGGAGTGGAGAGTTTTTGCCAAAGTTTCTAGTGGTGGGAATCCTGAGAGTTCAAGGGTCTGTTTAACCTCTAAAAATTCGGTGATGAGAGGCTTCATTTGAGGCGGCGAGAGGCGTTTTAGGCGCATAAGGCTGAGGAGCTTTTGTTGAGCCTCATCAATAGCTCTAAGGCCTGGAATTTCATCGAGGTAGCGCTCTAGTTTTTCTCTGGACTTGGGCTTCATGCGCTCACGATGTTGCCTCATAAGGCTGAGGAGGCCTCTGGATTTTGATCCTTCAGGATCGAGTTGCTTCCACAGCTTGAGGAAGTGATGTTGGACGAGTCTGACGACATGGAACCTGTCGGTGACGATCAGGGCATTCGGGAAGTATTTTCTAGCAATGGAGCGATAAGTTTCGGCCATATCCATGACGACGACTTGAACTTGGTTCCGCTCCGGAAGCCTGCTTAGGGAGCTAGCGAGAGACCTTTCACTTCGCCCTAAAATCACATCAAAGACCTTTCGATTTCGTAGGTCGACAAGTGTTGTGGCATAGCCCTGTTTTCTGGTGAAGAAGTGTTCGTCAATGCCTAAGATCCTGGGTGCGGCTCTTCCAGAGAGCTCCCTGACGCGGTAATCGATAAAGCTAGAGTACCATCTCTCGACAGTCGCTTGCCCGATGCCGTGGGTTTTTGAGATTTTCTTTTGAGTGTGGCCATCATGGTGAGCCTCAAAGACTTCCAATCGAAAGTTTTCTGAGGATCTTCGTCTGGGCAGTATCCCAGGCACTCGTGTCATCGTCGTCTTACCACAGTCCAGGCAGAGCTGCTTAAAAACGGTCAGAAGCACATGGATGATTCGCGTCCCAATCCGAGTGTGCTTTAAATTTCTCTGGTAACGGTCTTTCAGCCGAATATTTTCGCTCCCGCAAGCCTCACAGTGCTTCTTTCCAGAAAAAATCGCCTCCACAAAGGTCTGATTTTGCTCCTCCCTTGCTTTTAAAATCTTAATCTCACTCAAGCCTATGATAAGCTCTGATGCCTGGGGCATGTGGTCCTCCTTGATTGAACTGATTGTTTTTACTCACAAACAGTCTAATCAATTCGATCACTTGCCCCTATTAATGATGTAGATCCCCCGCACTTCAAAGTGACCAGACTTACGCGCGCTGAAACGCTAATCGAGTTCCAGAGTCCCTCATCCTGAATTCAGTTCTGGTGGGCGAATGAATCTCTACGCAACTTTAAAATCCGCCTTCGGATTTAGGCGCTCATAATACTCAAGAAGCTTATCAGTTGAAAACCGATCAATACGATAATGTACAATCTCACTGACACGAGCTTCGTCAATCTTGAGTTTCTTGGCCAATTGGCGCTGTGACCAGCCCTGAGCTTTCATCCAAATTAAAATTTTCTCGCAAACTTCGAAACGGAAACGCTCCGCTGCTGAAGCATCTGGAGAAAGCATCGCACTGCCTGATGCATTCTCAAGTTTTTTAAGCATCTCGTTCAGTTTCATTTCAGTGGGAAAGTTTTTTTCTTTCATCATTTATTCCTCCGAAAACAATTCACAATTCCAATAAAGTCCTTCTCTTTGCTCAGGAGCAAAATCAGTCGATACATCCTTCGGTCGAAAAATACTGGGTCAACCACATAATACTCGTAACCGTCGCTATCGACTGCATCCGCTTCAAGTGTCCGGCCATCAAGGCTGCGGAGAAGCTCTAAAATCAAAAAATCATTGATACTCTCATCATGCTTGACCTCATAATGAGGGTCCACAATACAGCGCTCAAACCGAAAACCATTCAATTCAACTGAAATGCTATAAGATCTTCGCATTCCCAATAAGGATAACAGAGCTTGCCAAATTTGGCAACCATGCCAATTCGAGGGTATCTAAGCAGTTTGCCAAACGATGCGGGCAGAAGTCCCCCCAGGCCGTGATGAAATAGGAGGCTGCGAAAGACAAGCCCACTGCGATGCTCTGGCCCACGGAGAAAGACATTCGCTTGGCCATTCTCCATTCGTCCGATCGGTCGGCCACGAAGTTTGTGAATCTCTATGATGAGCTGAGAGAACTCCATCGCCGCGGCAAACGATGTCCAGAAAGTCTTCGACTTTGTGAGCGCCGCGCGACCCAAAACTTAGGGATTTGGGGCATATTCCAACCCTGACTATATCATCCTCGGGGCTGATTTATAATTCATTTTAGAACAGTTACTTCCTGAGGATCGTCTCGATCACCCCATATGTTGATATTTTTTATAACAACAAATTGCTCTTCTTCTCTCCAGCACTGGATGGATGGATCATTTTTTACGATTACTCCAACAATAACTTCTGAGTCGTGCACCCACTTTACTGGTTTAACTGCCACATCGTTACACCGCCTCTCATAAGATAATGCATACTGCACGGGAAATGTTTCCAATATGCTAACATCGTGAACGGGAGCAGCGCTCCATTCTGCTTCTGCAAAGCCCTGTGTCGGAACAAAAGCCGACAACATCAACATGAATATAATTTTCATAACACAGCCCTCCTGAGCAATGATTTACAGATTGGGGTTGGCCCAGTCAATCCCTCATCCCGCACTTCAAAGCACTCCCACTCAAACGAGGGCTCTACACCATTAAGTGGGGGTCACTATCAACCCGTCTTGACCCTCTTTAAGCCCTCAAGAATAAAAAGTCTCATGAGTACCTGATAGGGAACCCCGATCTTCCCCGCAATCGCCTTTAACCTCTTAATGGTAGAGGGCTCCAAGGCAATGCTGGTGGGAATTTTTTTCCCTTTTTTTGCTCGCCTCATGGCCTCTAAGATCTTTTTGGAGTCGAACTCAAAGGGTTCCTCATACTCTTTTAGTGATTTTGCGTAATATCGACTCATAAGCTTCTCTCTCCTTTTTGTGCGCCGGCCTTGCGCTAATCGGCCGAACCTTTCCCTCTCTGAGGGTGAAAAGATTGCCATCATTTTTCCCACAGAGTTTGGTCCGACAATTCCCAAGCGTTCTTCATCTACCTCCGGGCTGATCTGAACCCCCAAGGGAACCGCGAGTCCGCTGCGGAATACCTCTTCCACTTCTTCAATGCTTATACCATGCTTTGTGACGCTCTTCGATCGGTTCCCTTCATCCTACTTAAAGTGAAGTTCAGGAGTCTCTAAGAGCCAGTTTAATAACCATTCAACAAATCTAAACTGGGCCACGCTGTCTGTACACTATCTAACACTATATCATAGTGCAATCGCTTTGTGGAGCTGCAAGAAAAATGAGGAAATGCCAGGAAACCAGCCTGGAGCAGCTCAGGCGGCTGGGAACTACTTCTAGAATGCCGTGGCACGGTTGAAAATTGATGTAACTGAGACATAACGGCGAAGGAAAGGGGTGGATTGCCTGTGGCGTGGAGTCGGGAGATGACTATGAAGAAGAAAACTCAAAAAAGCTTTATGAATGAAAGTTTTGCCTTTCCCGTCGTTCTCATGAACATCCCCATGCTTCAGGTGCGTCGCAAATGAACGCCTAACATCAACCACAAGAAGTTGTCAGAAGCCGTGCTTGAAGCTTTGGCGCAACAAGCCCACTCGCTTGACAGGCCATGCCCAGTTGCCACCTCCCTTCAGAGTACATTTTCAATGAGTCTTATCAAACGGCGATTGCTTTCGGCGGGAGAGAGGCTCATTTCTCCGTTCTGGTAGCGCTCTTTCATTTCGACAATTAAGGCCTCCAGAATCACTTTTACTTTGTTCGGGCCTTTCAAAGCGAAGTCATCTCTGTTTAAGACATTTTCCCACAGCCAGAACCGAGTGGGAGCAAATCTTTCGTGCTCCTGATTTCGATCAAAACCCTCAACAGAATGCTCAACGGTAAAGTCTCGAAACCGCGCATCACCCGGCTCATGAATCACTTCGGCGATGGCCTCGCCAAAACCGGCGTAGACGACTCCGATAAGATCTGCGGCCAGCTCACCAAAACCCCATCCGAAATCTGCCAGCTTCAGCCACTCCAACTGTAAGCTCCTAGAGTTCAAACTCTTGAGTTCATTGAGCAAATCTGGCCTTCTAGGGTCGTCAGCCTTGAGAGCCCTAAGCTCCTGAATCAAACTCGCCTCAAGGCCCGTCTGCCGATCGATTTCTGTCTTCAGGTTCTGGATCTTTTCGCCAAGTTCCGGAAAATTGAGGTCCAGCAAGTGAGAGAAAATAGCGTGCCCATACTCATGGGCCAAAATGATGTAAGTTTCCTCTCGGCTCGATGTCTGACCTCGAAGAACTCTGCGGCGGGGTATCTCAAGGCGCCTTTCTGAATGAACATAAAATGTTTTGTACGATGTATAGCGCAGGGTGAGGTTGAGCTTGGGTGGTAAGGGAAGTAAACCTTTAAAAAAATCGTTAATGGCATAGATCACGCCCAATGAATTTTCCACATCCCGATCGGTAAGCCGTTTTGCAGTACGAGTAACTCGAATAACAGGATGATAGGTTTGTTCATGAGAGTTCAAAAGTGCCGAGAGTGAGCCCGAACACCCTGGTAAAAATGTCCTTGCCTGGCACTCTCTATCAACAAGAAGAACCAGAAGACATGCCAGAATGAAATACCAAGATCGCATCTTTACCCTTGACCCGCCGGGCGAGTTATCTCCCCACCTATACCCCACCCCCTTTACTGTCAATTTGAACTCACCTAGCCCAATTGAACTCGCGTGGAGTGATCTTGGTTTGAACCAAAAAATCTAAGCCTCACAGCGACCTGTGAGGTCGATAGAAAATGCTTCAAGCGCCGTGAGTCCAAAAAAAAGTTTAGAAATGCCAGTTTCATAAGCGCGGCCTTGTCATTCGTGATCCTAACTGACTCCTCGCACTACTGAGGGGGAAAGGTCATGTAGCTCAAACAAAATAGGTTCGCTAGGGGCCCCAAAAGCCAAGTCCCCCAAAGCAGCTCGTGAACGCCAGGGGCCGGCTTGTATTGATTTTTTTAAGGCTGCCTGACTGCCGCGAGCAGCTCTTGTACGCCCTGATCTAGAGAGACGGGCCCCAACCCATCGCCAAGAGCCGAAATGCAAAGCTCTCGACCTAAAACTGCTAGGGAAAACTTTACATGAGCCTAAAGGACCATTAAAGCGGTGTATTCAAATGTCCTTCATTGCAGAAATTTGGAAGGCTCGATTTTTTAGGCTGTCGTTAGCTCCTTGGATATTTTTCGTGCATGGCTTGCCAAAGCTGAGTCATTGGATTTTGGGAATCTCTTTGTGGGGACCTCATTCAGAGTTTGTTGCCGTGGGCTTTGTCGCCGGCTTTGTCGCTCTACTCGAGTTTATAGCCTCATTTCTGATCATGATAGGATGGCATGTGCGAGTTTCTTCTCTATCTCTCTTTCTCATGTTTCTGTTTTCGGCCTTCGCCAGGCCGCTGCCCTGGTTCTTTGAA
Source organism: Bradymonadales bacterium (assembly GCA_007693605.1). GTDB lineage: Bacteria > Bdellovibrionota > UBA2394 > UBA2394 > UBA2394 > REDG01. The sequence continues at coordinate 44,681 of REDG01000029.1, read as the reverse complement.
AGAGTTCCTGTTGAAGGCTTTGATATCCCCTTCGCTATCATCCCCTCTAAGGACATCACCCTGATGATTGGGGCGGGATTCTTGGGAATCGCAATGTTTTGTAAAGACGAGATCTTTTGGAACTCATGCCGCAGTCGAATGAGGAGAATAGAATGAAGTTGGCAATAATTGTGCTTTTACTCATAAACGCACAGAGCTGCACGAGCTCACAGGTTGAAAGAGAGAACTTTAGGGTTATCGCGCACCGCGGGGCTTCTGCTTATCTTCCTGAAAACACACTTGAAGCAACAGCAATGGCTCACGCTTTTGGTCCAGATTTTTTAGAGTGTGATCTCCAACTCACAAAAGACAATATTCCGATGGTTCTTCATGACCGAAGTTTAGAGTCCACCACGAATGTCTCCGAAGTTTTTCCTAAACGACACCGAGACGACGGTCGTTATTACGCAATCGACTTCAGCTGGGAAGAGATTCAAAAACTGAGAGTGTTTGAGAGGCGACGAGGAGAGGTTTTGGCTTTTCCAGGTAGATTCCCAGAACAAAGTGCACCTCAGCTTCGAGTGCCGAGCTTCGCCGAGTGGATCGAATTGATTGAGGGAATGAATGAGAGCCGAGGAGTTCAAGTTGGCATCTATGTTGAAGTGAAAGCGAGCCCAGCTTATACAAATGAAGGCAGAGACATCTTGGCAATCGTACTAGAGGTCCTTCGTGAATACGGCTACGAGGACAAGACCGACAAAGTGTTTCTTCAGTCGTTTGATCCGGTCGACCTGATCCGAGCCAAAGAAGAATTCAATACGAAGATTCCGCTCATCCAATTGATTGGAATGAACGAGTGGCCGGGGGCCCCTGCGGATTATGTGCATATGATCACGGAGGAAGGCCTACAGAAAGTTGCAGAATATGCGGTGGGTATCGGACCGTTTTATCGGCTGCTCTACGACATCGATTCGAAAGGACGCCCTCAAGCCACTTTGCTCAGCAAAACGGCTAAACAATTGGGGCTCGAGATTCATCCTTTTACTCACCGATCTGATCAACTCTGGGAAGGGTTTCAGTCGAATGATGAACTCCTGAAGTTTGTTGTCAAGACTCTAGGCGTGCATGGAGTTTTTACCGACCACAGCGATCATGTGATTCAATTTTTCAAGTAGGCGGCTGCACCAAAGCTTCCCTGCCAGCTCTCAAGTGCCTCGATTCATCTCTATCGGTCTCGCAACGAGTACACTGAATGCCCTGCTTCATCAACGCTCATTTGTGCGGCAACCTGATTTGAAATGAGATCGTCTACCGTGAGATGAATCGTCTCAGTGAATCGGAAACTCTCTCTCAACAACAGAAGCTCAACTCCCACTGGGAAAATCTTTTGCAGTTGATAGAAACTGTGCGTCTAACTGTCGCTTTTTAAAAAGGGCCGGATCTTCACGATCTTCTAGGAGTCGGCGGCTTTTGCGGCTGTAAAAACACAAATGATTTCAAGTGACTGAAGAGGTGCCAGGGGGCCTGATAACCCCAACTTCTGGTAGGCTCTGCGCGTTGCATATCAACAAAACTTCGTGATTTCAAGGCTTTTGCAGTTCGGAGAGGCCTCTTCGCTACACTAAAATCTAGTAAATCATTGCGCTAACTTCTAGTAATAGATTACACTAAAATCTAGTAAATCATTGCGCTAACTTCTAGAAAGCAGCGCTCAAAGAGAGTGCGGTCATGAATGAGAAAAAAGAGGGAAATTCACCAAACAAGCTCCTGGCAGAGGCGCTCAAGAAAGCCAAGTCTGTAAGCAAAGGCGGAGTAGTAAAATCGACAGACCTTACAAGGCTTGTCAGAGAGCGCCTGATCAAGGCTAATTGTTTATTCGAAATCTTTCGAGGCTGGTATTTACTTACGACCCCTAGCGCAGCGGGCTCCAGTACCGCCTGGTATGATGGTTTATGGGCATTCATTTCTTACTATTTGTCAGACAGATTTGGGGCAGACGGTTACTGTCTATCTGCTGAGGCTTCTTTAAACCTTCATGTTCAAGACAGTGTTATCCCTCCGCAGATAACGGTACTCACAAGAAAGGCTAGTAATCAGACCATCGATCTCCCCTATCATACATCCCTCTTGATGTACTCGGATGAAAGGAGCTTTCCGAAGGCAGTTGAAGAGATAATGAATGTTAAAGTGATGGCACTTCCTGAGTCCATTTGCCGCCTGTCTCAGAACTATTTCAAGAGTAAACCGCTCAATGTAGAGATTGCCCTGAAACACATTCAGTCAGCGGCTCAAATCTCTAGGTTTTTATTGGAGACAAACTCAGTAACAGCTGCGGCGCGAGTGGTCGGAGCATACGAAGCGCTTGGAGATACACAGAAGGCCAATCAAATCATTCGAGATTTAGAGGCCTCTGGTCTGGTCGTCGCCCCGTTGAACCCGTTTGAATCAGATCGACCACAACTGAAAGCTAGACATATTCGATCGCCATTCGTCGGACGACTTGAAGCTCTATGGAGTGAGATGAGAGGGACCATCCTAAGGGTTTTTCCGCCTGCCCCGGGGTTGTCAAAAAATGATAAAAAGACATTGAAGATCATAGAGAGATTTTATCCGGAGGATGCTTATCACTCGCTTTCGATCGAGGGCTATCAGGTGACGGAAGCGCTTATCAAACAAATTAGGGATGGAAACTGGGATCCAGACAATAGAGAGGGGGACCAACGGCAGAGAGATGCTTTAGCTGCCAAGGGGTATCACAATGCCTTTCAAACAGTCATGAAGAGCGCTGTAAAAGTACTTAGAGGTGAGAATTCCGGAGATGTCATTGAACAGGATTTACAGGGCTGGTATCGGGAATTGTTCTCTCCGCTGGTTAGAGCGCAGTTATTGCGGTCAACAGATTTGGCTGGATACAGGAATGGACAGGTGCATATCTCTAACTCTCGCTACATCCCCCCCGATAAAGACAGCGTTCCCGATGCGATGGAATCTCTAATGCATCTGTTAAAGAATGAGCCTGAGCCACAGGTTCGGGCGATTCTTGGACACTTCATTTTTGTGTATATTCACCCCTATATGGATGGCAATGGTCGAGTGGCTCGTTTTCTAATGAACTTGATGTTCATTTCCGGTGGCTTCAACTGGTGTATTGTTAGAACGGCAAAAAGGGACGAATACATGAGCAGTCTAGAAATGGCCTCGACTAAGGGGAACATTGAGGCCTTCGCTAAGTTCATTAGGGGCGAGAGCGAGTATTGGAAAAGGCAATTGGACCGAGTTGAAAAGAGAGTTAAGAGATAGAAAAATCCATGTGAATGAGAGCGGCCCAATAAAATCTTTTGCCCTTTGGATCGATTCAGAGGGAGCTGATGCAACGCCTTGGGAAATGTTTCTTAATGGACAGCTTGGGCTCTTTGCCAGGTTCAATCCCCTTCACTCCCTAGGCTTGATGCACCTCAGCGGTCATTTGCAAAGAATTCGCCGAGAAAAGTGCGGCGATGACTGTCTTTATCTTTTCTTGATTGGCGTTGACCCAAACGAACAGCGGAAAGGGCTTGGCCGAAAGCTCATCGAGCCAGTTCTTGCCTATACCCAACACAAAGGGAAAAAAGTTGTGCTTGAAGTCCAAAAGCCAGACAACGAGGCCTACTATAAAAGATTTGGCTTCAAGGTGGTTGCAGAGATAAAGATCTCTTCTGATGGGCTCATATCCAAGACTCTCGTGTGGAGCCCCGAAGTCCGATAGCCCCCACGCGAATCGCCCAAACTAGTGGTCCAACCGGTAAATTGTTTCCGTGTTGTGCTGAAAAAATTTACCGGTTGGACCACTAGCCTTAGCCCGTCAATAGCCTGCCATTTGCAAATCAAGCCAAGCCATGGGAATTGGGGTCGCACAGGCTCGGGGAGCCCAAAATTCAGACACCAAATTCGCTAGCCATTTTAAGGGCTTATGCTAGCAAAGGGCCGAACTCCTCTGGCACAGGAATTGCGACCTTGAAGCTTCTCCCTTTGTCAGGGAGAGAAAAGAACGAATCGAAATCATGAAACAAAACTATTTTAAGACCCCCGTTCTGCAATGCTTTTTCACAACTGTTCTTTCTATGAACGCTCTCTGCGCCTTTGCCTGCCCAACGGATAAGTTAAATCTAGACCTCATCGATGCCATCCACCGCAATCGCCTCGATTTGGTGGATGCTTTGTTTTCTAGCAGCGTAGGGATTCCTTCACTTGAGTTGTTTACCAACAACAAGAGCCCCCTTCATCGGGCGATTGAGAGCGGTAAAGACTCTCTCGTGCGCGGGCTTTTGGAACAGTCTAAAGGGATGGATCCATCCGGACCGAAGAGACTGATTGAAGCCCCAAATTTGATTGGAGATCGAGCCATTCATGTCGCGGCCACCTACGACCACGCAAACATCATTCGAACTCTCAAGGAATATGGGGTCGATGTAAGCGCGAGAAACAACCGTGGAGAAACGGCGCTTCACGCCTGGGCCGCTTACAGTCAGATTTTGTCGATTGAAACTCTTCGAAGCCTGATTGAAGTGGGGGTTTCGCTTGACTCCAGAAGCCAGCTTGGAAGAACGGCTCTGATGCTTCTGGCGACTCGTAGAGATTCTAGCGAAACACATGAAGCCATAAACCTGCTTCTGGATGCAGGAGCTGACATCAACGCTGCCTCTCCCATCGGCGATATCACCGCCCTTGAGACCGCACTCTTTAATAACCGATTTGACACCGCCGAGTTGCTCATGCAGAACTCGGCTCGCATTACCGTGGGTGCCATGCGCCAAGCTATTAGAATCAAATCAGACCTTCTTGCGGCAGAGGCTCGATCTGACAAAGTGTCAGAGCATGAGAGAAATTTCTTTTCTAGACTACAAGTGCAACTGTCCGAGAACCTGCAGTTTCGACGGGCTAGAATTCTGAGCTTTTTGCCTGACCTTGAGGAGCTGAACTTCGGAGATAGCACGAGTGGAGAGGAAGATCTGGAAGACCTCAGACGACTAGTTTCAGGTTTAAAGTCAGAGCTGCAAGAAGCCAAACTTGAGCTCGAGGTGATTCACTGGCTAAAGCGTGAACACCCCTCCATCCTCCAAGCTTCAGACGCCAATGGGCTCATTGAACTCTCCCAGAAGTACCTCACTCCGATTTCTCAACTGGCCCGAGGCTTCGAACAGGACCGCCCCTCCGTTGACCAGGGGCTTTTGACTCCGCTTGAAGCCCTCCGAACGGACTTAAGGAGCCTAAACCAGTCTCCAGCTTTCGACTGAGTTCTTTGAAAGGCTGAAAGCTTCAAATTCGAGCTTTCCTTGAGCCTAAGGCCCCTCCAAACGAGCTTGCCCCTTACTCCCAATTTGCTAGATCTGAGGGCTATGAAAGAAAACATTGAAAAGTCGAGTTCAGTCTCTGCCAAGATCAGCGTCGAGCTGCCCCCAGAGACTGTGGAAAAGCACCTAAATGAATTCTACAGGGAAGCCGCCAAACACGCCAAAATCGATGGCTTTCGTCCGGGCAAAGCTCCCGTTCAGGTCGTCAAAAAGATTTACCAAGAACAGGCGAGCTCAAGCGTCAGTCAGCAGTTGATTTCAGATAGCCTGAATGAGCTGGTCAGAAAGCACAAACTAAAGCTGATTCTCCCCCCCAACCTGATTGCTGCCGACTCTCCTCAAGAAGGTCAGGCCTTTAAGTTTGAGGCTGAGCTTGATCTGAAACCCGAGATGCCCGAAATCGACTGTTCCACAATTGAAGTAGAGACGCCCACCAAACAAGAAGTCACAGAGAAAGATGTGGATAAGCAAATTGAATTGATTCGGGAACAGTTTGCAAACTTTGAAAGCCCTATTGAAACCCGCGCCGTCAAAGAGGGAGACAAGATTCAGTTTTCTTATCAGGCTCGTCTGGAAAACGAAGCTGTGCCAGAGGCAAGCTCGGCAGGCGAAGAATATCGAGTTGGAAAGGGAGAGATACTTCCGGACTTCGAAAAGGTGCTTTTGGGCATGAAAGTCGGCGAAAAACGCACGACCCAAATTCAGTTTGGAGAGACCCATCCGATTGCGACTGTCAGGGGAAAGAAGCTCGATTTCGAGATTGAACTGAAGGATCTCAAAGAAGCCAAACTTCCCGATCTGAATGACGAGTTCATTGCGAAGATTGAACCCAAAGCGAAAGGAGTTAGCGATTTCAGAGAGATTCTGAAAGATGAATTGATCGCTCGCGCTGAAACGGAACATTTAGCTGAACTTCGAGACCGAGTCGGAGAGAGCTTGGTAGACAAATACCCATTTGAGATCAGCCCTCGCTATCGACAGATGATGGCCGAAAGAATCTTGAGAGATCATATTCAGAATCTGATGCAACGGGGCTTCAGCGAAGAACAGATTCGGGAAGATTCTCCAAAGCTTTTAGAAGAAGCTTCAAAAGCTGCTGAAAGACAAATTAGACTCTCTTACATCCTTGAAAAAATTTACCAAGATCAAAACCTTGAAGTGACCGAAAAGGATCTAGAAGATCGATTTGAAAGGCTCTCTCAGTCTTCAGGCATAAGTGTAGCAGAAATTAGAAGCTATTACTCGCAGAAAGACGAGAAGGAGGGGGTTTCAAGATTGGACCGACTAAAAATGGATGTGCTCGATCAGAAATCGCTTGATTATGCCCTCTCCAAAGCTAGGATGAAATAAGAGAGGTCTGATTATGACAATTGAATCGAATCTTATCCCAATGGTCGTGGAGCAAACTGCTCGAGGCGAACGCGCCTACGACATCTATTCTCGACTCTTAAAGGATCGAATTATTTTTTTGGGGAGCGGAATCAACGATCAGGTGGCGAACCTTCTCATTGCCCAGCTTTTGTTTCTGGAGGCTGAAGATCCAGATCTAGATATCTATATGTATATCAACAGCCCCGGCGGCGTAGTGGACTCCGGCCTGGCGGTTTACGACACCATGCAATACATTCGACCTGATGTGAACACCATCTGCACCGGACTTGCGGCTTCGATGGGGGCGGTTTTGTTAACGGCCGGCGCCCCAGGGAAAAGATTTTCACTGCCAAACTCTCGAATCATGATTCATCAACCCCTTGGTGGGGCGCAGGGTCAAGCCTCTGACATCGAGATTCACGCAAAAGAGATTCTTCGAATGAGAGAGGTTTTGAACGAGATCCTGGCCAAACACACGGGCCAGCCCGTAAGTGATATAATGACCCATACAGACCGAGACAATTTTATGACAGCCCAGAAGGCTAAGGATTTTGGCCTGATTGATAAGATTGTTGAGAAGAGCGCAGAGAAACCTAAGAAAGATTCGAAGAAAGATAGTTAGGTTTCCGAGCTGAAGACTTGCGAATGCAAAGGAGGGCCAGATGAGTCGAAAAGAAGATGATCGCAATGTAGATCTTTGCTGTTCTTTCTGTGGAAAGCACCAGAGCGAGGTCAAAAAGTTAATCGCAGGGCCCAGTGTCTATATCTGCGACGAGTGCATCGAACTCTGTAATGACATCATTGCGGAGGAATATGATGCCACAGACTCTCCTTCAGAAACATCCAAAGTTCCTAAGCCAGAAGAGATTAAGAAGGTCTTGGACGACTATGTGATTGGGCAAGAGCGGGCTAAGAGAATATTGTCGGTAGCCGTTCACAACCACTACAAGAGAATCAACGCGAAACCAAGCTCGAAGGACGATGTTGAACTTCAAAAGAGCAACATCTTGCTGATTGGACCAACCGGAAGTGGTAAAACTCTGTTGGCCCAAACTCTCGCGCGCCTCTTAAAGGTTCCCTTTACCATAGTGGATGCCACCACTTTAACAGAGGCCGGCTATGTCGGAGAGGATGTTGAAAACATCATTTTGAACCTGCTTCAATCGGCTGACTATGATGTCGAGAAGGCTCAAAGAGGAATTGTCTATATTGATGAGATCGACAAGATCTCTCGTAAGGGCGAAAACCCCAGCATCACTCGTGATGTTAGCGGTGAGGGCGTGCAGCAGGCGCTTCTAAAAATTATTGAGGGAACCTTAGCGAATGTTCCTCCTAAGGGGGGGAGAAAGCATCCTCAACAAGAGTTTCTAAAGGTCGACACCACCAACATATTGTTCATTTGTGGAGGTGCCTTTGTAGGCTTAGACGAGGTCATTCAAAGAAGAATCGGATCGAAATCAATGGGATTCGGGGCGAAGATTGAGTCAAAGAAAGATCGAAAGGTTGGAGATCTTTTGGAAAAGCTTGAGCCAGGCGATCTTGTCAAGTTTGGATTGATCCCCGAATTCATCGGACGAATTCCGGTTTGTGCCACCCTTAGAGAGCTCGACGAGGAGTCTTTGATCGACATCCTCCGAAAGCCGAAGAATGCCATTATTCGTCAGTATCAGAAGCTCTTCCAGCTGGAGAATGTGAAGCTCAAATTCACAGAGGACGCCTTGCGGGCAGTCGCGAAGGAGGCTCTTAGAAGAAAGAGCGGGGCTCGCGGGCTACGAGCGATCCTAGAGGATGCCATGATTGATATCATGTATGAGATTCCGTCTCGAACAGATGTCAAAGAGGTCATCGTCAACGAGGATGTGGTGAACAAGAAAGAGGCTCCGATTCTCTTGATGGAAAAATCAGAGGCCGAGTCAGCTTAGGGGTCCATTTCATCAGCGGAGAGGGGCGGCCAAGCCCCTGTCTCGAAATAGACTCGATGGGTGAGTCTGTCAGCTAAACAGATTCAAAAGAATTCCAGCAGTCCGATTGGTTCGCCTGGCAAGAGCTTCTTGCCTCTCTCGAATGCGATGATATCGAACATCATAATTGATAAGCTCTTCAAATTCATCGGACTCGTCTGAAACAATCTCGTCGTGTTCGTTGGAGTTAATCAGCTTTCCGGAGCTCTGAGCTTCAAAGTCTGGTGGGGGCATTTCGAGCTTGTTCCGATAGACATCAAGATAAGACTCTTTAGCCGATATATAATCTCTGAATCCCTGAAAGCTCTGAAGGGCCTTTTCTACCGCAGACTCTGTCTTTCTTGCGTTCACAAAGTTGTCGAGCCGAGTTTTCTTTAACCCCAGCTTCTCAGAACTCCAGCTGGCAGATGCAATCTTCATCTCCATCTGCTCTTCCTGATCGGACTTTTCAGAAAGAGAGAAAACCTTAGGGTTTTCATCGTATTCCCCCGTAAAGAAGGGAACTCCCATCACCTTGATCTCTTGAATCGACTGATCGTAAGACTTCAGTGCGGACTGGTACTGCCGATTGATCAAGGCGCGGTCACTGTCATTGATATTGTGATCGCAAGCCTTTTTCGTCAAAAACTTAATGCGAGCAAAGGACTCTTCAAGCTCAACAAAGCTCTTTCTTAGATGATACACAAACTGCATCGCATCCCAAAGCAGCCCCATTTCTCCTTCGGGTCGTTCGGTCAATGTCTCGCCGACAGCCGCCTTTTTCTGCTTTTTCTTTCTCGGACGGAACTCCGAAGACGAGGCCTTCCGATGAGGCCACAAGTCCTCCCGATCGTAAGTGATCATAATCTGTTTAATCCCTACCCGCACCCTAGTCTTATTTTATGATGCTTTGTGTCAAAAGGGGAGCCCCAGAGATAAGGATCTGATTTTAGGATGGTTTTTCTTCAGACTGGGTCTTCAGTTCGGCCTGGGCTAGGTAGTCAGGTTTGGCTAGAGCCCCCGAAATCACCACCTTGAGACCCTCCTCTACGCTTAAAGTCAAAGGAATACTGTCTTTGGGATCGACGAAAACCAGATAACCCGAAGTGGGATTCGGCGTTGTCGGCACGAAAACAGCCATACGGTGATCACCCTGAGTGGGGACCCAAGAGGCCTTTGACTCTTGAGTTACAAAACCAATGACATACAACCCGTCCTTGAAAAATGGCAGCATCACGACGCGACTGAATTTCTCCCCGCCCGGTTTAGAAATCGCATCGAGAACCTGTCGAGCCGCTGAATATATGACCTTTGCCAAAGGAATGCGGCGCATCACCGCTTCTGAAATCGCCAGAGCCTGCTTTCCCAGAAAGCTTGGAGCGATGGCCCCAACAACAAAAATAATGCTCAGCCCAATGATGATCCCAAGCCCAGGGATGGTCCGCCTGACACCAAAATATCTCTCTGTAAACATTTCAATAAAGGCCTGAAACTGAGAGTCAAACCAGCCTCCAATAAGAAGAACAATATAGATTGTCAGGGCAAAGGGGGCGATGGTGAACACCCCAAGCAAAAGATACCTTCTTACAAGTCCAAACACGAGTTCTCCTTTTGCCCTCAACAAGCAAGCTTTAACGAGGCCTGAGAAACTTTAACAAGTAAATCGTAAGGGGCAACGATATCTTTCACTTTCGCACGAACCAAGCTTCCGATCTCTAAGGCTTGTGCGGACTCCAGATAAACAAGCCCATCAATCTCTGGCGCCTGGCCCGAGTGTCGCCCCAAATAGCGAAATCCACGCCGATTTGATTCGCTGCTTAAACTGTCCACTCGAACATCCAAACTCGTTCCACGAAATGCTTCCAATTTTTCCTGTTGAATCCCCTGCTGAAGCTCCATCAAACGACCGTATCGTTCTTCCTTCACCACCTGATCGATTTGATCCGAGAAGTTTGCGCTCGGCGTGCCTTGCTCAGGAAAGTAAGTGAAGGCCCCCAAATGATCAAACTCAGATTCTCTCACAAAATCGAGAAGGTCTAAAAAGTCAGCCTCTGTTTCTCCAGGAAATCCGACCATCAAGGTTGTTCTTAAAGAAAGCTTCGAGATGCGCGAACGAAGGGAAGAGATCAGTCGTCGCACCTCTTGCGACTTCTCGGGGCGGTTCATCCGTCGCAGAATTCTATCGCTGATATGTTGAAGGGGAATGTCCACATATCCCGTGAACTTCTCTGAATTCGACAAAAGGTCTATGAGGTCATCATGAAAAAACTTGGGGTAATTGTACATCAAGCGATACCACTCTAAGCCTTCTACTTTCTCGAGTTCCGATAAGAGCTCAAAGAGCCCTTGTTTTTCTGGACGATCTCGTCCGTAGCTCGTCAAGTCTTGAGCGATCAAGATCAACTCTCTCACCCCAGAGCCGACTAATTGATGAACTTCATCCAAGATGCCGTCTATAGATCGAGAGTGATGTCGGCCTCGAAGTTTGGGAATGATGCAGAAACTGCACTTACGATTGCAGCCTTCAGATATTTTGACATAAGCAAAGGGTCTAAGACCTCCAGCACGGCTCACGAAGTCAGGAAGCTCGCTGTGACCTTGAAGCTGAGGAGCGTCTTCCCCAATCAAGCTTAGCCGCTGATCGAGCCGTTCTTGTGACTCAAGTCGTTCAGCAATCTCCGGAAGCTTTGAGAAGTCGCCTGTACGAATGAAGGCATCGACTTCTGGAAAGGTCTTTTGCATCGGCTCTAGGTAGCGCTCCGTCATGCAGCCTGCCACCACGACCGCCTTCAGCCGACCCAGCTTCTTCTTTTCTACAAACTCTGAAATCGTATCCATAGATTCCCGTTTTGCGGGGTCCAAAAAGCCACAGGTGTTAATCACAACCATATCGGCCTCATCTTGATTGCCCGTGACGACAAAGCGCTTGGCCGAAACCGCCTGAATCATCGCCTCTGTGTCCACAAGGTTTTTGGGGCAGCCCAAGCTCACAAAACCAATCTTCGATCGACTCAAGCCTCCTCCATCCCGAGGTCGCGTCTCAATCGCTGTCGTTGAGAGTCGGAGAGAACTTTATAACCCCCTCTTGGAATCCCTTTCAGGCTTAACGGACCAACCTTCAATCTCTTTAGTTCAATCACACGACAGGAAAGCGCCTCGAACAGCTTTCGAATATGTCGGTTCTTGCCCTCTTTAATTTCTATCTGCAATTTAAACTTTGGAACTCCTGATCTCGTCACTTCCTTTAGATCGAGTATTCGGACCCCTTTCCACTTTTCATTTCCGACCCGAACACCCTTTTCGAGATGTTCGATCTTTTTAGGATCCAAATTTCCGCGCAACTTCACTTCATAGACCTTGGGAACCTCATAGCGAGGATGAGTCAATCGAAGCGCCAAGTCCCCGTCGTTGGTGAGCAATATCAGGCCTTCCGACTGAAGATCCAATCGACCCACCGGGTAGAGATGAGAGAATCGTCGAGGCAAGAGGTCCACAACGCCCATCCTTCCTTGAGGATCTTTGAGGCTCGAGATCACGCCTTTGGGCTTATGCAAGAGAACGAGTTGGAGGTTTTGCCGAGCTTTCGACGGGGGAATCAAACGAGATCGATAGCTCAACTGATCTTGTTGAGGATCAACCTTTTGTCCTAGTTTTGCAATTTTGCCATTTACCTTCACACGGCCCAGACGAATCTGATCCTCAATCTCTCGTCGAGACCCCAAGCCCAACTGGGCGAGATAAACATGAACTCTTGCTTCTGACATAGTGGCAAAAGAGCTTTAGACCACTTTATGAGATTGATAAACGCTTTTTAGTCCGGCATTTTGAGGGTCCTAGAGGGCCTAAAAGTCCTCTACTCGGATTCCTCGAATGATCGTATCGATGTCCTCGTCACCTGCCTCTGGAGGCTCAAAGGCGCTTTTCTCTTCAGATTCCGAGCTAGTAGTAGTCGAGGCCTCTGTTGAGAGCTCCTCGATATCACTCTTAAGTTTCTCCATGAACTCCTCTGGAAATCGAGTGGAAAGCTCGGCGAGATAGCTCTTCAGGTCTTTCCCCTTCTTCTTTGCCTCCTTGGACTTCATCTTTTTCCAGCTTGCCAAGTAGTGAAGACGGCAAAAGCCCCCGACCGTCGCCATATCAAAACATCCAGCAAACTTACAGATTTCAATGCGGTTCGATTTGGCTATTCTTGGCTCGACGGCATCTTCAGACACCACTGATTCTGTCATCCCAGACTCCCCCACCTTGCGAGACGATCGCTTCCTTGAGGTTTTTTTCCCCATAGCACCCACCTCAGAACTATCATCTGTTTTCCGGTATGACGAGAGAAATATTTGATTTTACTCAAGATTTAGCTCCGGCCCGATTGAAATTCTGCAAAAAATTTCCCCAAAAAACTTCAAATTGAGGCTTAATCGCTACCAAGGCTCTCCTTCTGAGCCAACAAGAGCTCCATTTCTTCGGCGACAATGGGATTTGACCAATCGACCGGACCAACAAATTTTTTCAAAAGCCGACGATCTGGGCCAATGACATAGGTTTCAGGAAACATGCTGATGCCATAGAAGCCCTCTGTCACCAGTCGGCCTGGATCATGAAGAATCAGGGAGCTGGGTTTGGGATTCAGCCGATCAAGAAAGTCTCGAATCTCAGAACTACTGTCATCAACCGAGATCGAAATGAGCTGAAAATTTCGAGTACGAAAACGGCGGTTTAACAGCTCCAGCCTTGGCTTCTCGTAGATACAGGGAGGGCACCAGGTAGCCCAAAAATTAAGCAACACGAGTTGGCCGGAAAAATCTGATAGTCGAAAAGGGCGCCCCTCAATATCTCTCAGCTGAAAGTCCGGCACGAGATCGCCAATCTCAGGATGAATCTCTCCTCGAGCTAAAGTGGTGGCCTCCACAAGCTCCACCTCTTTCGCGATCTGCCCATCACTTGTGCATGCCGCAATCAAGGGGGGAAGAATCACAAAAGACAGCCATCTCTTATGCAGACTTGGCTTCTTTCTCCGTTTGATCAGACTCACTCCCCTCGACGGATTTTTTCTCCGCCTTCTTTGGCTTTTCTTTCGAATCTGCCTCGTCGCCAGGCACTTTGAAGAGTTTATCTTCGGGGGCGTCTACCAACTCAAAAAGCACCATCGAAGCCGCGTCCCCCGCTCGCTCTCGGGGCAGCCGAATAATTCGAGTGTAGCCTCCTGCTCGATTCTTGTAGCGCTCAGCTAACTCCCCAAACACTTTGCCAATCACATCTTCTTTCTTTGAGTCGCCATGGTGAATGATCTTGTTTCCCATCAAGGCCATCGCGCGACGACGGTCGTGTAGACTCCCCTTCTTTCCGAGCGTGATAATCTTCTCAGCGAAGCGCCTTGCTTCCTTTGCCTTCGGCATAGTGGTCTTAATCCGCTCATGCTGAAACAGTGAGAAAGCCAAATTTCTCATGAGGGCGCGGTAATGGTGGCGCTGGCGGCTAAGCTTTCGATATGTCTTTGAGTGTTGCATCTTTTTACCCCTTGTTATGCCTGATCTTCATCATCAATGTCGGTGGCAAAGTCGCTGGCTGAGGTTTGATAGTCTTTGTCCTCTTCCTCTTCCTCTGGCGTTGCCATGGCAGCGATCTGGTCTGGGTGCACCCAGCCGTCAAGCTTCATGCCCAGAGACAATCCCATCTCTGCTAAAATCTCTTTGATTTCATTCAAGGATTTTCTTCCGAAGTTTTTCGTCTTCAAGATTTCCGCCTCGGTCTTCTGAACGAGCTCACCGATATAGCGAATGTTGGCGTTGGCTAGACAGTTTGCGCTTCTCACACTCAACTCCAACTCATCCACGCGACGGTTCAGATTGTCATTGAAGCGGGGTGTTCCCTCGTCTCTCTCTTCAACCACTTCGGGCTCTTCGGCCTCATTAAAGTTGATAAAGATAGACACTTGATCTTTTAAAATCTTCGCAGCAAAGGCGAGGGCATCTTGAGGGGTCACGCTGCCATCTGTCGTCACCTCCATGGTTAAGCGATCATAATCCGTGCGTTGCCCCACTCGAGCGTTTGTCACAAAGTAGGTGACCCGTCTGACGGGAGAGAAAAATGCGTCTACGGGAATGAAACCCGCCTCTTTGTTCTCCTTCTCAAAGGTCTCGGCGGCGGCATAACCTCGGCCCATTCTGACCTGGATTTCCATATCGACAGATCCGCCCTCTCCCAGACTGCAAATTCGATGCTTGGGATTCAAAACTTCAACGCCCGCACCCGTTTCAATCTGCTCCGCTAAAACCTCTCCAGCTCCTGACGCCTTCAAGCGAAGCACCTTAACCGAGTGAGAGTCCATTCGAAGCCGAAGGCCCTTCAAATTCAAAATCACATCACCCACATCCTCGAGTGCGCCTTTGATCGGTGAGAACTCATGAAGGATTCCTTGAATCTTAAGTCCGGTGACAGCCGCTCCCTGAATAGAAGAGAGAAGAATTCTTCTCAAAGCATTTCCCAGAGTGATTCCGAAGCCTCGCTCCAGTGGCTTTGCGACAAACTTGCCGTAAGTGTCTCCTATGGTCGTTGGATCAACATCCACTCGCCTTGGCTTGATGAGATCTCTCCAGTTTTTATAAACAACATCTCTTAACGACACAGTCTCTCTCCTTATTTTTTCTTACCTATTCAGTTTCAATCAGCTCACTTCGCTCTCAAGCAAAGTTGCACAAAAAATTTATACTCGCCGCTTCTTTGAGGGGCGGCAGCCGTTATGCGGAATAGGTGTCACATCTTGAATATGAGTCACTCGAATTCCCACCTGGTGAATCGCACGAATCGCCGACTCACGACCGGTTCCCGGACCCTGAACCAAGACATTCACCGTTCTCACTCCGTGATCCATCGCCTTGCGGGCAGCATCCTCTGCTGCGACCTGAGCTGCAAATGGTGTGCTCTTTCTCGAGCCCTTAAAGCCTTGGGCCCCACAAGAACTCCAGCACAGCGTATTCCCTTTAGCGTCTGAGAAAGTGATGATGGTGTTATTGAAGGAAGCGTCGATATGAACAACGGCCACCGGCACATTCTTTCGATCCTTCTTCTTTCGCTTTGGAGCCGCTGTTTGAGTGGCTGTGGTTCCCGTTGTCGTTGTGGATGCTTCTGCCATAAAATTCTCTCCTTACGAAACTTTCTTCACTTGAGCGACAGCCAGACGGCGAGGCCCTTTTCTCGTGCGAGCGTTGGTGCTTGTTCGTTGTCCTCGCACAGGAAGACCTCTTCGATGGCGCAATCCACGATAGGCATTTAAGTCCATCAGTCGCTTGATGCTCAAACTCACTTTTCTGCGAAGATCGCCTTCAACAGCAAAATTCTTTTCAATGTACTCCCGGATATCGTTGATCTCTGAGTCTGGTAGATTTCCAGCTTTGGTCGACTGATCAATCTTGAGATCCTCACAGATCTTTTTGGCGGTCGTATCTCCCACACCAAAGATGTAGGTCAAAGCGGTTACGATCCGTTTGTTTTTCGGAAGATCTACTCCTGCAATTCGAGCCATTCTAAATTCACTCCTTCAAAGTTCTAACCTTGGCGCTGTTTGTGTCGCGGATTCTCGCAGATTACTCGAATCACACCAGAACGCCTGATGAGCTTGCACTTTTCACACATTTTCTTCACTGAAACTCTTACTTTCATAACTAAACCTCTGAGCCCTATTTTCTGTTCAAGCAGCCAAGACTTTTCTTGACTAAAGACAAACTCTCTCTTAGCCGGAATCCCACCCTGAGCTCAACCAAAAGCTGCCACAATCTGATCGGTTAGGGCCTCAACAGCCTGATTGGCCTTGAAGCGAAGCATCTCCACCTGACCCTCAAAATACTGGATCAGAGGCGCCGTCTCGGTCTCATAGACCTTCAGCCGTTTGACCACGGTCTCTTCGTCATCGTCATCCCTAGCGATGAGATTCTTCCCCCCGCATTGCGGACAAGGGCCCTCCGAGGGCGTCAGGTCTCGGTGCAAGATGGCCCCACAGTCCTGACAGGTGAGCCGCCCCGTAAGCCTTTTCACAAGCTGCTCTTCCTCTAACTCCAATAGCACCACCTTTGGCTGGGTCATCGACAAGGAGCCCAAGATCTCCATCAGCAGGTCGCCTTGGGCGACCGTTCTGGGATAGCCATCAAGAACAAAGCCATTTTGGGTGTCGGGCTGACTCAGTCGCTCCCTTAGGACCTCCGTCATCAACTGATCTCCGATCAGCTGACCTGAGTCCATCACGGCCTTCACCTTCTGCCCGACCGGGCTTACTTTGGCGATCTCGGCTCGCAACATATCGCCGGTTGAAATATGGGGTACCGACCAGATCTTAGACAACCTCTTGGCCTGGGTGCCCTTTCCGCTACCTGGCGCCCCCATCAAGATACAAATCCGACGAGACATCCTTTAGCCTCTCCGACCAGCTCGGCTGAACCTCTTAGGACGACTTGCCCCCAAAAAGCCCTCATATCGCTGA
The DNA here is from genome assembly GCA_007693605.1 of Bradymonadales bacterium. Lineage (GTDB taxonomy): Bacteria > Bdellovibrionota > UBA2394 > UBA2394 > UBA2394 > REDG01. The sequence goes on along the minus strand of REDG01000029.1, from coordinate 27,591 downwards.
GCCATCAAATGAGACTGAATCTGCTCAATGAAATTCAAAGATACGCCCACCACAATCAAAATGGATGTTCCGCCCAAAAAGATCTGAAAGTTGTCAAAGAACAGAAAGGGGGCAATACACACGAGAGTGATGTAGACAGCTCCAGCCGTCGTCAATCGAGTAATCACGCGATCTATAAACTCTGAAGTGTTCTTTCCCGGTCGAATGCCGGGCACAAAACCACCAGACTTCTTCACATTGTCAGCTAGATCGTCAGGGTTGAATGTGATTGCGGTATAAAAATAACAGAAGAATATAATCCCAGCGGCGTACAAGCTGTTGTAAATCCAGGTGCCGGGCTGAAACCACTCGGAAGCGTTGGCGAATTGCGGAAATCTTTCTCCAAAAAAGTGAGCCAAAGTCCCTGGAAAAAGCAAAATAGACATGGCAAATATCGGCGGAATGACCCCTGCCATATTGATCTTTAGGGGCAAGAACTGCATGGATGCTCCAAACATCTTCCTTCCAACGACCTTTTTTGCGTGATGAATGGGAATCCTTCTCTGGGCCCTCTCCATAAATACGATAAATGCCATCATTCCGATTGCGACAACCGCAAGCGTGAAGAAGCCTTCCAATCTTAGCTCGCCCAGCTGAACCTGCTCCCACAGAAAGCCCACTGCCGCCGGAAAGCTCGCGACAATACTCGCGAAGATAATGAGCGAAGTGCCATTTCCAATTCCCCTCTGAGTGATTTGTTCGCCCAACCACATAATGAAAACGGTGCCTGCCGTCAGGGTCACGACCGTCATCGCGACAAATCCTACACCAGGGTTCTCGACAATCTGCATCCCACCCGGATCGCTTTGCAACCAGCTTGCAATCCCAAACCCCTGAACAATGGCAATCAAAACCGTGCCATATCGAGTGTATTGATTGATTTTCTTTCGACCTAGATCTCCGCCCTCTTTTTGCAGACGAGAAAGATTTTCATTCACGGCCGTCAAAAGACTAAAAATGATCGAACTACTGATGTAAGGCATGATGCCAAGGGCAAAGACTGAAAATCTCTCAAGAGCGCCACCCGTGAAAGTATTGAAAAAACCAAAAATATTTGCGCCTTCAGTGATTAGTTGACCAAGAGCTGCAGCATTGACTCCCGGTGTGGGAACAAACACCCCCATACGATAGACAGCCAAAAGGGCGATCGTAATCCAAAGTTTTCTTGCCAGTTCAGACCCTCTCGCCGTGCTCACAAACTGATTCTTCAAATTCTCTTACCCCGTCCTTCTCGCTTTACTTGAGCCGTGTTGACTTCTTCTCTTTCCAAGCAAGCACAGTGGCTTCCCCCTTGGCAGCTTTAATATTTTCTAGGGCCGCCTTAGAATAGGCATGGGCAGAAAATCTAAAACTAGATTTGATAGCCCCTGTACCCAAAATCTTAATGGGTCGCGTGAAGTTTCTTACCAAAGACTTAGCCTTTAGAGTCTCGGGGCTGACTTCTTCTCCCGATTTGAATTTCGTCTCGATATCCTTCAAATTGACAATCCAATGAAGCTTTCGAAATCTTTGGTTGAAGCCCCACTTCGGAGATCGTCGATGGAGGGGCATTTGCCCGCCTTCAAAACCAATCGGGATACCTGCAGAGCTTCTCGCCTTTTGACCCTTGTGACCACGACCAGCGGTCTTTCCAAGCCCTGAACTCTCACCACGGCCCTTTCTCTTTCTTGCCGATCTCGCCCCTTTATTGGGTTTAAGAGAAGATAAAAGTGACATTATTTTTTACTCCTTACTCGCACGCCCCGACGATCAGACTTTGTCTTCGCTTGCTCTACAGGGCCGTCCACTTGCTCAGCATGCACAATATGTTGAAGACGATTGAGCAGCCCTCTCATCGCTCTCAAGTCTGTGCGATACGCGACCGAACTGATCCCCCGAAGACCAATAGCCCGCAGGCTCTGCCTTTGTTTGGGGTTGAGCTTAGACTTGCTTTTCGTCTGAACAATTTTCAACGATTTCGATCCCATCTCTACTACTCCTTTGGCCGGTGAATCATCAGAGCCACCAAGCCCAATCTACTTTAACTCCTACGCCGCGTCCTCACCCAAGGCCTTTAGCTCTGCTAGCGCCATCATTGTGGCTTTCGACAAATTGTGGGGATTGTTAGTTCCCAAGCTCTTTGACAAAACATCTTTAACTCCTGCCAACTCTAGAATCAGTCGCGTTGCGCCTCCGGCAATAACTCCTGTTCCCTCACTGGCCGGCTTCAAAAGTACTTTGCCAGCACAGTAAAAACCGGTGACTTCGTGAGGGACCGTGTTTCCGGTTAATGAGACCCGAATCAATGATTTCTTCGCAGCTTCAGTTGCCTTCTTGATCGCCTCGGGCACTTCGTTGGCTTTTCCGAGACCCACCCCGACAAAGCCCTTTTCATCTCCTACGGCTACAAGCGCACTAAAACTAAATCGGCGCCCACCCGTGACGACTTTGGCCACTCGTGCGATATTGATGATTCTCTCTTTGAGATCGAGACTATCAACAATTTGTTTTGAAATCTTTGGCTGTCCAAACACAATCTTCTCCTTAAAAATTTAAACCGGCCTCTCGAGCTCCTTCAGCCAAAGCCTTCACTCGACCATGATAGATATAGCCGCTCCGATCAAAAACGACTTTCTCTACTTTTTTCTCTTTCGCGCGACTCGCTATCAATTTTCCTACCTCTTTCGCTGCTTCAATCGAGCGACAAGACTTTAAACCCTTCTTCAAGTCGGGCTCCAGAGAAGAGGCGGTACAGATAGTCCTTCCGGTCATGTCATCAATGACTTGAACATAAAGATAGCGCGCCGATCGAAATACAGAAAATCGGGGCCGCTCTCCGGTCCCTGAGATCTTCCTTCGAATCCTTGCTCGTCTTGCTTTTCTTAACTCAGACTTTGTTTTCGCTGCCATAAATCACCTTATTTGCCGCCACCTGCTGCGGACTTTCCTTCTTTCATTTGAATTCTTTCACCCTCGTAGCGAATGCCCTTGCCCTTATAGGGTTCTGGAGGCCGAACCCCTCGGATCTTATCCGCCAAGGCTCCAATCTGTTCTTTATCGATTCCCATCAAACTCAATTTGGTTTGATCCGACACCTTGGCCGCCACTCCTTGAGGCAAGTCAAAAATCACTGGATGAGAATAGCCCACATTGAGCGTCAGCTTCTGGCCTTGCACGCTCATTCGATATCCAACACCGACAGACTGCAACCTTTTCTCGAAGCCCTCAGAAACGCCCTTCACCATGGCATTCAACAGGGACCATACAAGCCCGTGATCGGCTCTGGCCTGTTTGCTCTCCTCCGTTCGCTGCAACACAGCCTCAGAGTCTTTGAGCTCCACCTTGATGGACTCCGGAATATTCCTAGTCAATTTTCCCTTCGGACCCTCAACAAAAATATTGCCGGGCTTCCAGCTGAGCTTTACCCCATTGGGTAGCTTAATGGGTCGCTTTCCTAAACGAGACATTTCAAAACACTCCTCATTCGTTCTTTTTCACCACAACTCGGCGATGACTTCACCGCCCAGTTTTTTCTCGATGGCCTCTTTGTCTGTCATCAGTCCCTTCGAAGTAGAAAGAATTTGCAAACCAAAACCCGAGCGAACCTCTAGCTTCTCGGGGGCCTTTCGATAAACTCTGTGGCTTGGACGGCTCACCCTTCTCAAAAAGTTGACAGCGGGTTTTCCGTCTTTTGTGTACCTCAAGCTGACCACCAAATTTTTTCGTTTTCCGGTGGGGCCCTCAGACACGACCTCTACGCCACTCAGATAACCCTCTTTCATTAGAATTCTGAAGATCCCTTCATTCATGTTCGAGTGGGGGGCCTTGAACTGAGCATGGCCGGCCATTCCGGCGTTGCGGAGTCTTGTTAAACAGTCTGCTATTGTATCTGTAATCATTTTCTACCTCACCAACTCGCCTTAGACACGCCAGGAAGCAATCCCTGATGTGCCAATTCTCGGAATTTAATTCGAGAAAGCTTGAACCTTCGATAAACCGCTCGACTTCGACCCGTCAACTGGCATCGATTTCTAACCCGAACGGGCAGGGCCGTCCTTGGCAAGGTCGCCAACTTCATCATGGCCTCGGCCCTCTCCTCATCAGAAGATTTTGGGCTCCGCACTTTCTCTTTTAACTCAAGCCGATATGAACGAAACCGCTCTACCTTCCTCAAGTTTCTATGATACTTCTCGATACTACTCTTTTTTGCCATAATCCTAAGCCCCTATGCCGCTTTCTGAGCCGCTCTTTTGCGGAACGGCATGCCCAAGCTTGCCAAAAGAAGGCGGCACTCTTCATCCTTCTCCGCGGTTGTTACAAAACTAATATTCATTCCGTACTGGTTGTCTGCCGAATCAAAATCTACTTCCGGAAAAACCAAATGATCTCTGAGTCCCAGGGTAAAGTTCCCGCGGCCATCGAAACCACCATCGTGCACTCCTCGAAAGTCTCGAATTCTTGGCAACGCAAGGTTGAGCAATCGATCCAAAAACTCCCACATATGAATGCCTCGCAGATTGACATAGACTCCAATCGGCAGCCCTGCTCTCAGCTTGAAATTCGAAATCGCCTGCTTTGAGCGAGCCTTCACGGGCTTTTGTCCCGTAATTGAGGCCAAATCCTTCAGAGCTTGATCAATGATTTTGGCGTTTTGAGTGGCTCGACCCAAGCCAATATTGATCACAATTTTTTTCAACTTGGGAACCCTCATCGGATTCTTAAAGCCGAACTCTTTCATCAACTCGGGCAGGACCTTCTCTCGATAGAGAATGCGCAAGCGAGGCTCCGGCCCCTTTATCTGCTCTCCGGCCTGAAGCTCTACCGCCCCCTTCTTTGGTTTTTTCGTCGTCTTTTCTCTCTTTGCCATTTCTTAACCTCTGCCCTTTTACGCCTCGGGCTTATCCACCAACTCACCAGATTTAACAAATCGGCGAAGTTTTTTTCCGTTTTCTTCCACGATCTTCACTCGACTCGGCTGACTCGTCTTTGGGTCCACCAAAGCTAAGTTCGAAAGATCCATCTTCATGTTCTTTTCAACAATCCCAGAGGGAGCTCCCGCAGAAGAGGCTTTTTGGTGTTTCTTCACCATTCTCATGCCTTCAACAAGACATTTCCCTTCTTTTCGAAAGATCTCTACAACCTTCCCTCTTCTCTTTTCTTGACCAGCAAGGCCAGCGATTGCCTGAACCGTGTCGCCCTTCTTTATCTTCTGCATGACTAAAGAACCTCCGGTGCCAACGAAATAATCTTCATAAACTTTTTTCCTCTCAACTCTCTCGAAACAGGCCCGAAGATTCGAGTGCCGACCGGCTCTTTATTGTTGTCCACAATGACGGCGGCATTGTCATCAAATCGAATGTGTGTACCGTCCGATCGCAAGTACTCCTTCGAGACGCGAACAACAACGGCTCTCTTCACTTCTCCTTTTTTGACTCGACCGGTAGGAATCGCGTCTTTGACGGCGACAACAATCACATCCCCAATCGAAGCGTAACGCCTCTTACTTCCACCCAAGACCTTAATGCACTGCACTTCCGTCGCTCCGGTATTGTCTGCCACTGAAAGTCGAGATTGAACCTGTATCATTTAAATTTCTCCTCAAAACCCCAATAAGACTAAACGGCCGCCTCTACTTCAGCCACAGCGGCTTTTTCAATCACCCTTTTTAGGCGATATGCCTTCTCTTTTGAAATGGGTGCGCTCTCAATAAGCTCAACTTGGTCTCCAACTCCACACTGGTTTGTTTCATCATGGGCCTTATATTTCTTAAACTTCTTATAATACTTTCCGTAAACCGGATGTTTTGTCAGACGAGCGGCTTGCACAACGATGGTCTTGTCCATCTTGTTCGACACCACCCTGCCAACAATCAGCTTTCGTCTCTTCGTCTCTGTTTCAGCCCGCTGATTCATTTTTGTTCTCCACTTCTCTTCGAAGTTTTGACAACTGAGTCTTGATTCGAGCAATTTCTTGCCTCAATCGCTTAAACTCAGCCGTTTGTTTAAATTGACCGAGCCTCCAGCGAAGTCTTCCCGCTTGAAGCTCAGAACGAAACTCGACCTCTCTTGCCAAGAGCTCTGAATCACTCATCTTTGTTAGATCGACCGTCTTCATTACATCATCTCCCTCGATACAAAACGGGTTTTTAAGCCCATCTTAGAGGCCGCACGATGAAAGGCCTCTCTCGCAAGTTGCTCAGAAACGCCTTCAATCTCAAACAGAACCCGACCTGGCTTAATAACAGAGACCCAAAACTCTGGCGAGCCCTTTCCCTTACCCATTCGCACTTCCAAAGGCTTCTTGGACACCGGCTTGTCTGGGAAGACCCGAATGAAAAGCTTGCCACCCCTCTTTACATGCCGACTGATGCTAATCCGTCCGGCCTCAATCTGACGAGCCGTCAAACGGCCTCGATCGGTCGCCTGAAGACCAAAATCTCCAAAGGACAGCAGATTCCCTCGGGTCGCCTTGCCCCGGTTTCTTCCCTTTGACTGCTTCCGCCACTTTGTTCTCGCTGGCTGCAACATAAACTCTTACTCCTCAGCCCTTAGGCTACTAGGCTCTCCGCCTCATCTTTTTCTTTTTTCTTCTCATAGACTTCGCCATGGAAAATCCAAACCTTGATTCCAATAATTCCGTAAGTGGTCTTGGCTCTCGCGGTGCCATAATCAATGTTTGCCCGAAGCGTATGCAGAGGCACTCGGCCTTCATGATATCGCTCGGTTCTTGCCATATCTGCACCCCCCAAACGACCGGCCACCATGACCTTGATCCCTTGGGCGCCGAACTTCATCGAAGACTGTATGGCCTTCTTCATCGCCCGCCTAAAGGCAACTCGTCTCTCGAGCTGGGTGGCGATGTTCTCTGCGACCAACTTCGCATCCACTTCAGCCTTCCGTACTTCTTTGATATTTAGCAGAAGCTCCGCACTCACTAGCTTTTGAATCTGAGCCTTCAAAATATCAATGCCGGCTCCCTTTTTGCCGATGATAATGCCGGGTCGAGAAGTGTGAATCGAGACCCGCACCTTTGAGGAGGACCTCTCGATCACGACTTTTGAAACTCCTGCGTGAGAAAGCTTGTCATCGATGAACTTTCTCACCCTAAGATCTTCTGCCAGCAAATTCCCATAGGATTTTTTCTCAGCAAACCAAATCGAGTCCCAAGTCTTGAGAATCTTTAATCTTAGCCCACCAGGATGTATCTTCTGTCCCATTCTTTCTCCTAATCCTCAACGACCACTGAGATATGACTCGTTCGCTTTTGAATTCGATGGGCCGAACCTCTTTGCCTTGTCATAATTCGAAACAAAGTGGGCCCCTTCCCAATCTCAACTGCTTTTACTTTCAAGGTGTCCACATCGATCTGTCTTTCCGAAGCATTTGCCCGAGCGGACTCCAAAACCTTCTGCAAAATCCTAGCTCCCTTTCGGGGGGTATAGGCGAGTTGAGCAATGGCCAATGCCAGCGGCTTTCCTCGAACCATTCTGGCCACAGGGTCTAGCTTTCTTGGAGACAGTCTAATGTTTGTCAATTTAGCGCGTGCTTCCATCGTTTACTTCCCAGCCTTTCGATCACCCGCGTGTGCTTTGAATGTTCTCGTGGGCGAAAACTCTCCCAGCTTGTGGCCCACCATATTGTCGGTGACATAGACGGGCACAAAAGTTTTTCCATTATGAACAGCAATATTCATCCCGATCATTTCGGGCACAATAGTCGACCGACGAGACCAGGTCTTCACGATCTTCTTTCCGCCTGTTTCTTGATGAGCCAAAACTTTCTCAATCAAGTGCTGATCAACAAAGGGACCCTTTTTTAAAGAACGAGCCATAACGATTAACCCTTCACTTTCTTCCTAGAACGCCTCTGAACAATGAACTTATCGGTTCGCTTGTTCATTCTCGTTCGATAACCTTTTGTCGGCTTACCCCAGGGACTGACAGGATGGCGTCCGCCAGAAGTTCTGCCTTCACCGCCCCCATGAGGATGGTCAATCGGGTTCATACTTGTACCCCGATTGTGAGGTCGCCGACCCATCCATCGCTTTCGACCTGCCTTGCCAAGACTGACATTCATATGGTTCTGATTGCCCAGCTGTCCGATCGAGGCAAAGTTTTCGATCCAAACCTTTCTCATTTCACCGGAAGGAAGTTTCACGGTGGCGTAGTCGCCCTCTTTGGCGACCAGCTGGGCCGCCGTCCCAGCCGAACGGACAAGGGCTCCCCCTTTTCCTCTTTTTAACTCGATGTTGTGAATCACCGAACCGACTGGAATACTTTTTAGAGGAAGGGCGCAGCCAGGTCGAATGTCCGCCTTTTCTCCTGCCTCAACCACCTGGTTCAGCCCCAAACTATCCGGAGCCAAAATATAGCGCTTATCGCCATCTGGATATTGAATCAAAGCAATATTAACGCTGCGATTCGGGTCATATTCAATGCTAATGACCCGCCCGGCCATCCCCTGCTTGTCTCTCTTAAAATCGATGACTCGATAAAGCCTCTTGTGCCCACCTCCTCGAAAACGAGAAGTTGTTCGGCCCTGATTGTTTCGCCCACCACTCGACTTGTAAGGCTCCAAAAGTGGACGATGGGGTTTTTTACCCGCAGTCAACGAACTAAAATCTCTCGCCGAATACTGTCTTCGGCCTGGTGTGATCGGTCTATATAGCGACATAATTTTTACCTCTCTAGAGCGACTCCAACAAATCTAAGCTCTGGCCACTCTTCAAGCGCACGATGGCCTTTTTCCAATTCGGACGCTTTCCTTTGCTCGCCCCCACTCTCTTTACTTTTCCCCGGACCACCTGAGTTCTGACTTGGGTCACCTCAATGTCCTTTTTCAAACCTTCAACCGCCTTCTTTACATCCAATTTGTTGGCATCTAAGGACACCGCAAATGAGTATTGATTGGCTGATTCTTGTTGAGCTGAAGTCTTCTCACTTAAAATCGGATACTTGATCACTGAATTTTTCATGCGGCAGCCCCTTCAAGCTTTTCTTGTTTAAAATTTTCTTCGATCCAATCAAAGGCCGCCTTCGTCAACAATACAAATTCTGCCTTGAGCAGATCTCGAACATTCAGCGCCTCGGCTGGAATCAAACGAACCGACTGCAAGTTCTGAAGACTCCTTCGAGTCATGTCGTCAAAGTTGCCAACAAGCAAAAGTTTCTTTGCCCGATAAGCGCTCAAAAGATTGACGGCATCTTTGGTCTTGCCCGAGGCCACTTCAAATGCGTCCACTACTAAAAGCTTCTGCTCAAAATTTTTCTGAGAGAGCGCTACTCTAATGGCCTCTTTCTTTTGCTTGCGGTTGAGCTTCATTTCATAATTGCGAGGCTTCGGCCCAAAGGCGACCCCTCCACCATACTGATGAGGCCCTTTCAAGCTTCCTTGCCGAGCATTTCCGGTTCCCTTTTGCCGAAAAGGCTTCTTTCCGGTTCCTGCAACTTCCGCACGAGTCTTTGTTGAATGGGTCCCTTGTCGCAACGCACGCCTCTGCATAATGACATACTCATTCAAAATATCCTTCCGAAGTGGAAGTTTAAAAATCGCATCCGAGGCCTCAATCTTTGATCCCCCTTCAGCCTTTGGCAATTTAACTAAGACTAGCTGTGCCATATTCACTCCTTGCGCTTCACACCGCATCTAGGCGGCGAGCTTTTTCTTTCCACGAGAACTCATCTCGATTTTGAGAAGGCCTGTTTTGCAGCCAGGCACTGGGCCTTTCACGATCAACAAAGCATCTTCTGGCATCACTGCCACCACTTGTACGGCCACCAAACTCGTCGTTTCATTTCCTAAACGACCCGACATTTTTCTGCCGCGATAGGTTCTGGCAGGCCAGGTATTCATGCCCGTACCCCCCAGGGCTCGATTAAAGTTTCCTCCATGAGTCTCTCGACCTCTTGAGAAATTCCATCGCTTAATGGCTCCCGCCCAACCTTTTCCCTTAGAGACCCCTTGAATCTTTACGGAATCGCCAGCCTTAAACTGCTCAACGCCCACAAGACTGCCGACTTCAGCTTCAACGCGCGAAAACTCTCGAACCACCCGATAAGCGGGGGACTTCAGTTTCTTAAACCAGCCCAACAAGGCTTTCTTCTTCAGCTTCGCTCCAGGAATCTCTTCAAAACCCAGAATGCTCGACTCGTAGCCCGCTGTTTCCGCAGTCTTGTGCTCCAGAACTCTGCAAGGCCCCGCCTGAATGATCGTGGCTGGCACCAGCTCACCATCCGGCCCAAACACCTGAGTCATCGCTATCTTTCTTCCAATCAATGCGCTCATGAATAACTCCTGATCTATCTCACTCAATCTCCACATGAACCCCGGCCGAAAGGTCGAGCTTCATAAGAGCGTCAATGGTTTGTTGCGTAGGACTGACAATGTCTAGCAACCTCTTGTGAGTTCGAATCTCAAAATGCTCTCGAGACTTCTTGTCCACATGGGGCGACCTCAATACACAAAACCGGCTTTTCTTTGTCGGCAAAGGAACGGGGCCCGCAATCTGCGCCCCCGTTCTCTCGGCAGTCGAGACAATCTCTCGAATCGCCGAGTCAATTAGAACCGAGTCATAGGCCTTTAGTTTGATTCGAATCTTTTCACCTTGCACGACAACAACCCTTCTTCATTTTCTTAGTCTGTAATTTTCGTCACAACGCCCGCGCCAACGGTTCTTCCGCCTTCACGAATCGCAAAGCGAAGCTGCTCTTCCATCGCAATGGGAGTAATCAGCTCAACTTCAATTTCAATATTGTCTCCGGGCATTACCATTTCAACATTGTCAGGCAACTTCACGGCGCCAGTCACATCGGTAGTTCGAAAGTAAAACTGGGGTCGATATCCCTTAAAGAAAGGGGTATGTCGTCCGCCCTCTTCTTTTGTGAGGATATAGACTTCAGCCTTAAACTTGGTGTGAGGCTTAATACTTCCCTTCTTGGCAATGACCTGACCTCGCTCAACTTCCTCTCGCTTCGTTCCACGGAGCAAGAGGCCCACATTGTCGCCGGCCTGACCAGAATCCAAAAGCTTTCGGAACATTTCCACACCGGTGATGACGGTCGTTTGAGTATCCCGAATCCCGACGATTTCGACTTCATCTCCAACCTTGACGATTCCTCTCTCAATTCGGCCGGTCACAACCGTTCCCCGACCAGAGATTGAGAACACATCCTCGACGGGCATCAACAAGTCTTTGTCCAAGTCCCGAGTGGGCTCAGGGATGTAGGAATCCAATGCCGCCAAAAGCTTGCCAATGGCTTCGGCTCCGAGTGGCCCCTTGTCTCCTTCGAGAGCCTTCAAAGCGGAACCGCGAATAATAGGGATTTCATCTCCTGGAAATTTGTAAGAGCTCAACAGATCTCTGAGCTCTACTTCAACTAGCTCCATGAGTTCTTCGTCGTCCACCATGTCGCATTTGTTTAGAAAGACAACGATGTTAGGCACTCCCACCTGACGAGCCAAGAGAATATGCTCTCTGGTCTGTGGCATGGGGCCGTCTGCAGCAGAACAAACCAAAATCGCTCCGTCCATCTGCGCCGCTCCGGTAATCATATTTTTCACATAGTCCGCATGACCTGGACAATCCACATGCGCATAATGTCGGGAGTCTGTTTCATACTCGACATGGGTTGTCGAAATGGTAATTCCCCGAGCCTTCTCTTCAGGAGACTTATCAATCTGTGCGTAATCCAGAAACTGTCCCTTCCCAAGCTCTGAAGCCACTTTTGTGATTGCTGCCGTCAATGTGGTCTTGCCGTGGTCGACATGACCGATGGTTCCAACATTGACATGGGGTTTTGTCCTTTCAAATTTTGCCTTTGCCATTTTGCCTCCTAAAGCAACTAAAGTGTCGTATTTCCGATTAATTGTTTTGAAATGTTCGATGGTACCGCCTCGTAATGTGACGGCTGCATCGCAAATGTAGCTCGTCCCTGCGAAACCGATCGCAAGGCGGTAGCATAACCAAACATCTCTGATAGGGGAACTTCTCCTTTGAGAACTTTATTCCCAGCTCTTTCCTCTAAGCCCAAGACTCGGCCTCGACGACCGTTCAGATCGCCAATGACCTGGCTCATATGCTCCTCGGGAAGAACCACTTCGAGACTCATCACAGGCTCTAACAGAAGCGGATTGGCCTTCAAGATGGCCTCCCTAAAGGCTAATCCTGCGGCGACCCGAAACGCAGTCTCCGAGGAATCCACCTCATGAAAAGATCCGCCTTCCAGGCTAATCCCAATGTCCATGATGGCCGCCCCCGTGAGAACCCCAGAATTGGCCGCCTCACGGACGCCCTCTTCAATAGATCCCAAAAAACTGTCTGGAATGTCCGTTGCCTTTGCTCGGCTCTCAAAAACCACCCCGCTCGATCGCTCTCCGGGACCGACCTTCAGAATCACATGGGCAAAGACGCCCTTTCCTGCCATGACCTTCTCGTACCGATAATTCACTCTGGCCTCTGTACTAATGGCCTCTCGGTAAGAGACCTGTGGACGGCCAACGCTTGCGTTCACTTTGAATTCACGCAGAAGTCGATCTACAACCACTTCTAAGTGGAGCTCTCCCATTCCTGAAATCAGCATTTGTCCGGTCTCTTCATTGAGACTCATTCGAAAGCTGGGGTCTTCCACCGCGAGCTTCTCTAAGGCCTCGGTCAGCTTGTCTTGATCGGCCTGTGTTTTAGGCTCAATCGCTACAGAGATGACGGGGTCCGGAAAGGCAATCGACTCCAACAAGATCTGCTGATCAAAATCCGCCAAAGTGTCGCCCGTAGTCGTGAACTTTAGCCCGCTGACAGCTCCAATGCGACCGGCCTCAATTGAGCTCACATCTTCCCGATGATTTGCGTGCACTTTTAGCAGCCTAGCGATCTTTTCCTTCTTCTTTTTCCCAACATTCTGAACGGCGGTTCCCTTCTCTAAACTGCCCGAATAGACCCGAACGAAGGCAAGCTGGCCCACAAAGGGGTCGGACATGATTTTAAACGCCAAAGCGGAAAGCGGCTCTGAGAGGCTCGCCTTTCGAACCAGAGGCTCAGAAGCTGTTTCTAGCCCATGCCCCACGACCGGAGGAACATCCAGGGGTGAGGGAAGATACCGAACCACAGCGTCGAGAAGGGGCTGAACCCCTCGGTTTTTGAACGAGGCTCCACACAAAACGGGGATGCACTTCAGCCCAAGGCACTGTCGCCTAATGGCAGCAATAATGTCGTCTCTTAGGATAGTCCTGCCCTCTAAAAACTCATTCGCCAGGGCCTCGTCTCCGTTTGCCAGGCTCTCAATCATTTGCTCTCTTGCAAGCCGAGCTTCTTCCATCATTTCTTGAGGAATACTTTCCACCCGATAGGCGACGCCGGTTTCGTCGTCACCCCAGATCAAGGCCTTTTCATCGATCAAATCGATGCAGCCCACAAAGCCGTCTTCAGACCCAATGGGGAGCTGAAGAGCGATGGGTTGAGCATTGAGCTTTTCCTTCATTGATTGAATGACTGTCGAAAAACTGGCCCCTACTCGATCCATCTTGTTCACATAGGCAATTCTCGGAACTCGATACTTGTCGGCCTGCCGCCAGACCGTTTCAGACTGGGGCTCGACTCCTCCGACACCACAAAACACCCCGACGGCTCCATCTAAAACTCGAAGAGCCCGTTCTACCTCAACCGTAAAATCAACATGGCCTGGGGTGTCGATCAGATTGATCTGAAAATCCCCCCAATAGCAGGTGGTAGCAGCAGAGGTGATGGTGATTCCCCTCTCTTGCTCTTGAACCATCCAGTCCATTTGAGTGTTGCCCTCGTCTACATTCCCAATCTTGTGGGTGAGACCCGTATAAAAGAGAATTCTTTCCGTGGTCGTTGTTTTCCCGGCATCAATATGCGCAATAATCCCGATGTTCCGAATCTTTTCGAGATATGCGTCTTTTTGTTTTAAGGATGCCATTCCCACAACCGACTCTTCCTACCACCTAAAATGAGCAAAAGCCCTGTTGGCCTCAGCCATTTTGTGTACTTCTTCTCGTTTTCTCATTGCGCCACCCCGCCCTTGGGAGGCTTCATAAAACTCAGCGGACAACTTCTCTTCCATCGAGCGCCCAATGCGAGCACGAGCCGACTCGATGAGCCACCGACAACTCAAACTTAACTTTCGCTCTGGCCGAACCTCCATGGGCACCTGGTAGTTCGCACCCCCAACTCGTCGCGATCGAACTTCGATGTCAGGCTTCACATTATCAATCGCCTTCTTGAAAACCCTGACAGGGTCTTCTCCCTTTGACTTCAAATCATCAAAGGCGGAGTAAACAATATTCGTCGTTCTCGCCTTTTTTCCGTCCCACATCATCATATTGATGAACTTGGAAACAACCACATCGTTGTTTCGATGATCTGGATCAATACTTCTTCGTCGCAACACTCGTCTTCTTCTTGGCATTCGCTATTCCCTCAATCTTGTTATCAACTCTTTTTATCTTAGGACTTCGGCTTTTTCGCTCCGTACTTTGAGCGCCCTTGTTTACGATTTTGAACTCCTCCGGTGTCAAGACTTCCGCGCACAATATGATAGCGGACTCCGGGCAAATCCTTCACTCGACCACCGCGAATCAAAACCACGCTATGCTCTTGCAAGTTGTGCCCGATTCCCCCGATATAGGCCGTCACCTCTTGCTTGTTCGTCAAGCGAACCCTCGCAACCTTCCTCAAAGCTGAGTTTGGTTTTTTGGGGGTCATCGTGAATACGCGAGTGCACACCCCCCGCTTTTGAGGTGCCCCTTTAAGCGCTGGTGACTTCGTCTTTTGAGTGACCTTCCGTCGACCTTTTCGAAGCAGTTGATTAATCGTTGGCATTCAATACTCCCTAGAAGCCAGCCCTCTCTTGAGGACCGCTCCTTACAATTGTCCGTTCTAAATTTTCTTCATTTTTCGGCTTCTTTCGCGTCCCTGGGAGAGACACACAGAAGCACCCAAATTAAATCCTTGCCCAACCATAAAGATCAGGGGCCGCCCACTATCATTAGGTCTCGGCGGCAACGGCTGTCAACATCAAGAAACCGGCAAAAACGAGGGGGCTTCTCTCATGATGGGCCTCCCGACCTTTCGGGACCCCCACTTTCTCGGCGAGACCCCTATCAGCCAGCCGCCGAAGCCTCTCCCCCCTCATCTGCCTGACCTCCGGTGGTGTCGACATCGACATCGCTCAGGAACTTATCGCCCTCGCCTTCGACCCGAATATCGGTTTCCCGATACTCTCGGAGCCCAGTACCAGCAGGCAGCAGCCGCCCCATAATGATGTTCTCTTTGAGGCCTTCAAGCTCGTCCACGCGGCTCGATACGGCGGCCTCAGTGAAGACCTTGGTGGTCTCCTGAAAGCTCGCTGCGGAAAGTACGCTGTCCGTGTTCAAAGCCGCTTTTGTAATCCCTAGAAGCAAAGGCTCTGCCGTGGCAGGCTTTTTACCTTCGGCGATCAGTCGATCATTCTCTTCTTCAAATAACCACCGACTGACAGCTTCGGCATTTAAAAAGTGGGAATCGTTTGGCTCTTTGATTCGAACCTTACGGAGCATCTGCCGAACAATGACCTCAAAGTGCTTGTCATCGATACCGACACCTTGAAGTCGGTAAACCCCTTGAATTTCTTCAACCAGATATTTCGCAAGAGCTTTGACACCCAAAACGCGCAAAATATCGTGGGGATTGACCTGTCCATCCACAAGGGCCTCTCCGGCTCGAACTTGATCCCCCTCGTTCACGACAATATGCCGCACCTTGGGAATCATATATTCCACTTCATCGCCGTCTTCAGAGGTAATGATAATCTTCCTCTTTCCTTTCGTGTCTTTTCCGAACGAAACGATCCCGTCAAAGTCAGCAATGATAGCCCCATTGTCTTTTGGAGTTCTCGCCTCAAAAAGTTCAGCTACTCGAGGAAGACCTCCAGTGATGTCTTTCGACTTGATCGCCTCCTTTGGCAACTTACAAAGGGGGTCTCCAGGATTAACCACCTGACCCTCTTCAACCGAGATGCTCGCCCCCAGCGGAAGAAAGTATCGAACCTCTTTGTCGGTTCTCGGATTGTAGATCGGTGCTCCCGAATTGGGATCAACGACTAGAATTCGAGGTCGTAGATCGGATGAACCCTTACTCTCGATAATGACTCGCCGAGCCAGACCGGTTGCTACATCTCGTTGCTCTCGAAAGGTCGCGCCCTCTTGTAAATCTTCAAACTGAACCTTGCCACCAAACTCCGTCAAAATCGGAATCGTGTACGGATCCCATTCAACCAATGTCTGGCCAACTTTCACCTTGGCGCCCTCTTTCACTCGAAGTCTCGAGCCATACACCACTCGATGTTTCTCTAGCTCTCGGCCACCCTCCTCATCGAGCAGCCAAATCTCAGCGTTTTGATTGAGCACAATGAAATCCCCGTCAGGAGATTCAATAAGTTGCACATTCTCAAACTTGATGACCCCTGAATTTTTCGACTCAATGGAACTCTGCTCAGCCATCGCACTGGCTGTTCCTCCAATATGGAAGGTTCGCATGGTGAGCTGAGTGCCGGGCTCCCCAATCGACTGAGCTGCAATAATTCCAACAGCCTCACCCCGGTTGACCATCGCCCCTCGCCCCAGATCTCGTCCATAGCAAAGAACACAAACGCCTCTTTTGCTTTTACAAGTCAATGGGCTTCTAACGGTGACACGATTGATCTGAGCGGCATCTAGCTTCTCACAAACTTCCTCAGTAAACTCCTCATTGGCAGCAACAATCACTTCTTTCGAAACCGGATCTTTCACATCAAACAAAGCGATTCGACCTAAGACTCTCTCTGAAAGAGCTTCAACGACCTCGCCCCCTTCAACCCGAGCCTCGACCTCGATTCCTTCAAGGGTTCCGCAGTCATCCTCTAAGATCACTCCATCTTGACAGACATCTACAAGTCGCCGAGTGAGGTAACCGGCGTTCGCTGTTTTCAGAGCCGTATCGGCCAAGCCTTTTCTCGCTCCATGGGTCGAGATAAAGTACTCAAGCATATTGAGGCCTTCTCGAAAGTTAGAAACAATTGGAGTTTCAATGATATCGCCTGAAGGCTTAGCCATAAGACCTCGCATCCCAGCCAACTGTCGAATCTGCTGATTACTTCCTCTGGCACCCGAATCTGCCATCATAAAGATATTGTTGAAAGACTTGTCGCGAACGGGCTTTCCTTCTCGATCAGGAAAAATGCCTGTCTTGGTGTCAGGACCGGGCTCAAAAGTCTCTACCCCTAAGGTCGAAACCATATCTTGAGAAATCTTATCTGAAAGATTCGTCCAGATATCGATGACCTTGTTGTAGCGCTCTCCGTCTGTGATAATTCCTTCAGCGTACTGGCTCTCAATTTCTTTCACCTCTTCTTTAGAGGCCTCCAGTAGCTTTTGCTTAGAGTCAGGAATCTCCATATCCTTCATCGCAATCGAAGCCCCAAATCTGGTTGCAAACTCGAATCCCAAATTTTTGAGTCGGTCTGCCATCAGAACGGTTTTCTTCTGCCCAGCATATTTAAAGGCCGCTTCGAAAATCTTTCCGATGGCTTTCTTATCGAGGGTTTTGTTTACAAGATGAAAGGGAAGCTCATCCGGCACGGCTGCTTTCACAAGAATTCGGCCAGCAGTTGTGACCTCTCTCTTCTCTCCGATGCGGCAAAATATTCTGGTGTTCAATCCAATTTGCCCGTTCTCGTAGGCTGCACGCACTTCATCGGGATCTACAAACAGCTTTCCTTCTCCTTTTCCGTAAGGTCGTTCCCTGGTCATACAGTACAAGCCAAGAACGATGTCTTGGGTTGGACCAATCACAGGTCGTCCGCTCGCAGGAGACAAAAGATTGTTCGTGGACATCATCAGTGTTCTAGCCTCAACCTGCGCTTCTACCGACAGGGGCACATGCACCGCCATCTGATCGCCATCAAAATCTGCGTTGAAGGCCGCACAAACCAGGGGATGAAGCTGAATCGCTTTTCCTTCTGTCAGAATTGGCTCAAAAG
Source organism: Bradymonadales bacterium (assembly GCA_007693605.1). Classification (GTDB taxonomy): domain Bacteria; phylum Bdellovibrionota; class UBA2394; order UBA2394; family UBA2394; genus REDG01. The sequence continues at coordinate 9,563 of REDG01000029.1, read as the reverse complement.
CCTGAATTCCCAAGCGATGGAGAGTCGGGGCACGATTCAATAGAACCGGATGCTCTTTAATAACTTCTTCTAAAACCTCATAGACCTCTGGAGTCTCTAGCTCGACCATCTTTTTGGCCGCCTTGATCGTGCTGACATAGCCGCGCTCTTCGAGTTTGTTAAAAATGAAGGGCTTAAACAGTTCGAGTGCCATTTTTTTGGGCAATCCACACTGATGCAGCCTCAGTTGAGGGCCTACGACAATGACCGAACGGCCCGAGTAATCTACCCTCTTGCCAAGCAGGTTTTGCCGAAATCGACCTTGCTTACCCTTAATCATGTCAGAGAGAGATTTAAGTGGACGCTTATTGGTGCCTGTGACCACTCGACCTCGTCTCCCGTTGTCAAACAACGAGTCGACGGACTCCTGCAACATTCGCTTCTCGTTTCTCAGAATGATATCGGGGGCGTCTAACTCCATCAGCCTTCTCAACCGATTATTTCGATTGATCACCCGGCGGTAGAGATCATTTAAGTCGCTTGTTGCAAATCGACCTCCGTCTAGGGGAACAAGAGGTCTCAAGTCAGGAGGAAGTACAGGAACCACATCCATCACCATCCACTCTGGCTTGTTGTCGCTCTTCAAAAAGGATTCTACGACCTTCAGTCTTTTAATCAGTTTCTTTCGTTTGGCCTCGGATGTCACATCTAAGAGCTCAGCCTTAAGCTCGTCACCCAATGAGTTCAACTCGATCTTTGAAAGCAGCTCCCGGATGGCAGAAGCTCCCATGTCTGCGGTAAACTCCGCACCAAACTCCTGTACGGCTCTTCTGTATTCATTCTCACTTAGAACCTGGCTTAAGCGAAAGGGCGTTTCCCCTGGGTCCGTTACAATATAAGACTCGTAGTAGAGAACTCGCTCTAGCTCACGGAGAGTTAAATCCAGAAGAGCTCCAATTCTTGAGGGCAAGCTTTTCACAAACCAAATATGGGCTACTGGAGTGGCCAACTTGATATGGCCCATTCTCTCTCGCCTCACCTTACTCTCAATCACTTCGGTTCCGCACTTTTCGCAAACGACTCCGCGGTGTTTCATACGCTTGTATTTGCCACAAATACACTCGTAGTCTTTTACCGGCCCAAAAATCGCGCCACAAAAAAGGCCGCCCCTTTCAGGCTTAAATGTTCGGTAGTTAATCGTTTCGGGCTTCTTCACCTCACCATAGGACCACTCCAAGATCTGCTCCGGTGACGCAATGCTGAGCTTAAAAGCACTGATAGAAATGGGGTCTTTGGGTTTTTGAAAGAGATTAAAAAAATTCTCCACGGTCTCTCCTCTGTGATTCACAATCTACTTAGTTTTTGAACTCTCTGCTGTTGCGGCGACTTCCTCTTGTCCCTCGGACTCCTGAAGAAGCTGAACATTCAGTCCTAAGGCTCTTAGCTCCTTGGTCAGTACATTGAAAGACTCTGGAAGGCCCGGCTCAAGTTGGCAGTCTCCTTTGACAATGGATTCGTACATTCTGGTTCGGCCAATGATGTCGTCTGACTTGACAGTCAAGAACTCTTGAAGACTATAAGCAGCCCCATAAGCTTCGAGTGCCCAGACTTCCATCTCCCCTAATCGTTGCCCTCCAAACTGAGCCTTTCCGCCCAGAGGTTGCTGAGTAACAATCGAGTAAGGTCCGATGCTTCGAGCATGAATCTTGTCTTCAACGATGTGGTGCAACTTCAGAATGTAGACCGTCCCAACCGTAACCCTTCTTTCAAAGGCTTCGCCCGTGCGACCGTCAAACAAATACGCCTGACCGTCAGTTGGCAAATTGGCCAACTCTAACATTCTTGAAATCTCTTCTTCTTTAATCCCATCAAAAACAGGAAGGCCTAAAGTCGCCCCTTTTGACATTTTTTCGGCAAAAGCCAAAAGCTGATCTCTATCAGCAGACTTCAGAAACTCGGCAACCGAATCCGCTTCGTAAACTCTCATCAGATAACTTCGAAGGATCTCGACCTCGACATTCTTCTCGAGCATCTTGTTGACCATATCTCCAATTCCGGATGCGGCCCCACCAAGATGTGTCTCAAGAAGCTGACCCACATTCATTCGAGAAGGAACGCCCAGAGGATTCAAGATGATGTCCACTGGCCGACCGTCGGCGAGATAGGGCAAATCTTCTTCTGGCAAAACCCGAGAGATCACGCCCTTGTTTCCGTGACGCCCAGCCATCTTGTCGCCCACTTCAATCTTCCTCTTAATGGCTACATAGACTTTCACCATCTTAATAACACCAGGAGGCAGCTCATCTCCCTTTGAAAGCTTCTCAATCTTCGACTGAGCCACCAGCTTGATCGCTTCGATCTGGTTGTTTACATTCTCTGTGATCGATCGCAGCTCGCTCTCGACCGACTCGTCTTCAAGCGGAACTCTAGCCCACTGACTTCGATCCACTTGCGCCAGATTTTCTTCTGAAATCTTCTCTCCCACTTGAATCGCTGCGGAACCATCGGCGGCCGTTACCGGACCGCTCGCCTTCTTACCGATCAACAATCTTTGAATTGTTCTAAACCCCGACTCTCGAATGATCCGAACCTCATCTTCTTGGTCCTTCAAAATTCGCTTAATCTCTTGATCTTCCAAGGACTGAGCTCGGCTATCCTTTTCAACGCCCTCTCGCTGAAAGACGCGAGTATTGATAATCGTTCCCACCACGCCAGGAGGCACCCGTAGCGAGGTGTCTTTAACATCGCTCGCCTTCTCGCCAAATATCGCTCTCAAAAGCTTCTCTTCTGGCGATAGCTGAGTCTCCCCCTTGGGAGTTACTTTCCCCACTAAGATATCCCCGGGCCGAACCTTCGCTCCCACCCGAACAATTCCGGATTCATCTAAATCAGCCAAGGCTTCTTCGCTCACATTGGGAATGTCTCGAGATATTTCTTCCATCCCAAGCTTGGTGTCCCTTGCTAAAACTTCAAACTCTTCGATGTGAATGGATGTGAACAAATCGTCTCGAACGGCTCGCTCAGAAATCAAGATGGAGTCTTCAAAATTGTAGCCTCCCCAACTCATGAAAGCGACGGTCACATTTCGTCCAAGCGCGAGCTCCCCTTTTTCAGTCGAGGGGCCGTCGGCTAAAACCTCGCCCTTCTGAACATATTGTCCGACTCGAACGATTGGCTTTTGATTAATACAGGTGTTTTGGTTCGATCTAAAATACTTGAGAAGACTGTAGATCTCGACTCCAGTGCTGCCCTCTCTCTTAATAAACTCCGGCGAGTTTCTGTCCACACGAAGCACGATTCGAGAGGAGTCTACGCTCTCGATCCAACCGGGGTTGTCTGATACCACCGTCACTCCTGAGTCTTTCGCAACAATTTCTTCCATGCCCGTCCCGACAAGCGGGGCATCCGTTTGAACGAGAGGAACAGCCTGCCTCTGCATATTACTTCCCATCAACGCGCGGTTCGCATCGTCATGCTCAAGAAAGGGAATCAGCGAGGCCGCAACAGACACAATCTGGTTGGGCGATACATCCACCAGAGTCACTTCACTGGGGGGCACCAGAACAAACTCACCGGCACGCCTGGCCGACACAAATTCGTCAGTCATCTTTCCGTTTTTATCTGTAGGAACTGAAGCCTGCGCAATCGTTGCTTCTTGCTCTTCGAGCGCGGATAGATAAACCACCTCGTTGCTGATCACGCCTTTCTCTACTTTTCTGTAGGGCGTCTCAATAAAACCGTACTCGTTGATTCGAGCATAACTCGAAAGAGATGCAATCAGTCCAATATTTGGGCCCTCTGGCGTTTCAATTGGGCAGATCCGTCCGTAGTGAGTTGGGTGAACATCTCGAACCTCAAAGCCCGCATGGTCACGAGTCAATCCGCCCGGCCCCAGAGCAGACAGTCTCCGCTTGTGAGTAATCTCTGAGAGTGGATTCGTTTGATCCATAAATTGTGAAAGCTGAGAAGTTCCGAAAAACTCTTTCACCACAGCCGACACTGGTTTGGCGTTGATCAGCTCATGCGGCATCAAGGTCTCTAGCTCCTGAAGGCTCAGCCGCTCTTTGATCGCCTTTTCCATCCGCACCAGGCCCACCCGGTACTGATTCTCCAAAAGCTCCGAAACGCTTCGAACGCGGCGATTACCGAGATGGTCGATATCATCAACCTCTCCTCGCCCAACTTTCAACCCAATCAGATAAGAAATGGTCGACAAAATATCATCTTTTGTAAGAACCCGAACATCCAGAGAGGTGCTCAAGCGAAACTTATGATTCATCTTCAATCGACCGACCTGAGCCAAATCGTATTTTTCGGCATCAAAGAAAAGGGTCCGGAAAAAATGGCTCGCAGACTCCAAAGTCGGAGGATCTCCTGGTCGAAGCTTCTTATAAATCTCCATCATCGCTTCTTCAGAGCTTTCAACTTTGTCGCCCAAAAGAGTGTCCCGAATGCTCGGAGAAACGGTCTGATTATTAATGAAAATCAACTTCAACTCAGTGATGCCCGCTTCTTTGACTCGCGCATAGATCTCGGCGGTCAGCTCACGATTCACTTCCAACAAAATCTCACCGGTCTCTGGGTCAAAGATGTTGTGAGCGGTGACTCGACCAATAATTTCTTCTTCTGAGCTTTGAATTTCTGTGATTCCGCTCTGCTCTAGCTTTCGAACGGAAAATCTAGTGAACCGGCGACCCTCTTTTAGAATCACCTGGCCGGACTTGTCCTTAATGTCGGAGTAGGCCAACTGACCCATCAGCACTTCAGGCACCACCGACTTTACAACCTTTTTGCCAGAGATTTTGAATTCTTCGGCACTATAGAAGTGATTGATAATCTGCTCTTCAGACAAACCAAGAGCTCGCAATAAAATCGTGGCGGGAAACTTTCGACGCCGATCGATTCTCACATTTAGAATATCTTTCGAGTCAAACTCGAAATCTAACCACGAACCTCGATATGGAATAACTCTCGCATTGAAGCTCGTCTTCCCTCCGGTGGTCTTTGAGTTGTCTCGATCAAAGAAAACCCCCGGCGATCGATGCAACTGGCTCACAACGACTCTTTCAGTTCCATTGATGATGAAGGTTCCGTTTCTGGTCATCAGAGGCATTTCGCCGAAGTAGACCTCTTGCTCCTTAACATCTCGAATATTAGATCGATTGCCGTCTTCATCAATCTCCCAAAGAACCAGGCGAACCGTCACTTTTAGAGGAGCCGCAAAGGTCATCCCTCTGGCTCGACACTCCACAACATCGTACTTCGGCTCTTCTAAGACATAGCGCACGAACTCAAGCGATGCGGTGTCGTTAAAATCGCTGACTGGAAAAACGCTCTTAAAGACCGCCTGAAGACCAATGTCTTCTCGCTTGTCGGCAGGAACCTCTGCCTGAAGAAAGTGGCGATAACTCTCTTTCTGCATCAAGATCAAATTTGGCATGTCGATGATTTTCGGAATGTTTCCGTATCGACGGCGGTACCTGAAGTTCGTGGAAGTCAGTTGTTCTTGGGTCACATTGGATTGAGATTTTTTCGACATAAATTATGGTGTCCTCAAAAGGTTCAAAGAGTGTGCTCTCTAGCCAGACCAGCCCGCGCTAAAGCGCGAGCTAGTACCTGTTGCTCGTCCTGCAATACGATTGACAAAGGACTAGTCTAATTTGACTTTCGCCCCGACGGCTTCCAAGTCTTTCTTAAACTTCTCTGCATCCTCTTTTGTCAGTGCTTCTTTCAAAAGCTTGGGAGCTGATTCAACCAAATCCTTTGCCTCTTTCAGTCCGAGGCCAGTGATGGTTCGAACCACTTTGATGACATCGATCTTTTTGTCACCCATGGCTTCCAAATGCAGATTGAACTCAGTCTTTTCCTCAGCAGGGGCTGCCGCTCCCGCTGCTCCCGCTGCCGCCACCGCTACGGGCGCCGCCGCTGAAACACCGAACTTTTCTTCAAACTCTTTGATGAGTTGAGAAAGCTCCAAGACACTCATATTTGATATGAAATCGATTACTTCTTCCTTATTTACCGCCATTTTTCTACTCTCCAGACTTTTCTAGTTGTTTGCTTTTTCTAAGGACCAACTCAATCATTGGTCAAACTCTATTTTGGGCCTATTCGCCGCCCTCTTTCTTACGCCTCATCGCATCCAAAACATTTACCCATCCACTGGGCAGAGCGTTCAATACCCGTACAAATCCAGTAGGAACAGCCGCCCAAACAGCAAGTAACTGGGCCAACAGCTCGTCTCGACTAGGAAGGCTCGACAAAGCCTTAATCTCTGCAATAGAGATTAGCTTCCCTTCTAAAACTCCACCCTTAATTTTCAAAGCCTCGTTGGCCTTTGCAAACTCGGTCAAAGCTTTTGCCGCTCCGGCCACATCTTCTTGCGTGAGAGCGACGGCTGTCATTTCATCAAATATAGGGGCCAGGTGGTTTGCCATCTCCCCTTCAAATGCACGAAGCGCCAGCCTGTTTTTGACAACCTTCAAACGAGAGCCCGCGCGGCTAAGAGCCATTCTCAGCTCTGTCATCTGCTTTGCAGTCAGACCCCGATAGTCCGTCAAAAAAACCGCTTGGCTCGATTGAACCCCCGCTTGGAACTCCTCTGCCACCACTTTCTTCTGAGCTCGTTTCACAAATTGCCTCCAAACCCTGATCGTTTCATTACAGGCTCCCTACTTGCGTAATCGACACGGGAAGCGAGGGCCCCATCGCGCTACTTACAAAGATCGACAGCAGATAGTTGCCCTTGGCTCCTGAGGGTTTCGCCCTGACAATGCTCTCAGCCAGAGCCTTAAAATTCTCTGCCAATTTGTCCTTACCAAAGCTTCTTTTTCCGAAAGGTGCGTGCACGACCCCTGCCTTGTCAACACGGTACTCCACCCGCCCTTTCTTTAGCTCTGAAATCACCTTGGTCAGATCCATCGTTACCGTTCCAAGCTTGGGATTGGGCATCAAGCCTTTGGGCCCCAACACCCTTGCCACCTTACTCACAATGGGCATCATATCTGGCGTCGCCACGCAGGAACTAAAATCCGTCCAGCCCCCAAGAATCTTTTGGGCCAACTCTTCGCCTCCAACTTCATCGGCGCCAGCTGCCTTGGCCTCATCCTCTTTGGCTCCCTTCGCAAAAACTACGACCTTCGCCGCCCTGCCTAGACCGTGAGGAAGCACGATTGCAGCCCGCACCATCTGATCGGACTGTTTGGGATCCACTCCAAGTCGAAAGGCGGCTTCAAGGCTTTCATCGAATTTTACCGCCGGTGTCGACAGGATAATCTCTATGACCTCTTCGAAAGTCTTGGGCTCTGGAGCCTTTTCTCGAACGAGAGCAACAGCCTGGCTGAACCTTTTTCCATGTTTCTTTTTGATGACTTCAATCGTTTCTAAATTCTGTGCGCTCTGACCCATTTTATCTACCTCTCAATTTCAACGCCCATGCTGCGAGCGGTTCCTGCCACGATCTTCTCCGCAGCCGAAATGTCATAGCAATTCAGGTCTGGCATCTTCGCTTTTGCAATTTCCGCAAGCTGAGCCTTTTTCAGTTTTCCAACCTTAACTCGGTTCGGAGTGGCAGAGCCTTTAGCCAATTTCAACGCTTGCCGAATCAAAACAGAAGCGGGTGGAGTCTTTGTAATAAAGGTGAACGAGCGGTCACTAAAAACGCTAATCACCACCGGAACGATGGTGTCACCCATCTTCTGAGTTCTCGCATTAAACTGCTTACAAAAGTCCATGATGTTTAGGCCGTGCTGCCCCAACGCAGGCCCAACGGGTGGAGAAGGGTTAGCCTTTCCGGCAGGAATCTGAAGTTTAATCTGTGTTGTCAGCTCTCTCTTTGCCATTTTCTTATTAACCTTTCTCTACTTGCGCAAACTCGAGATCAATCGGGGTGGATCGACCGAAAATACTGACCAGCACCTTCAGGCGCCCCTTCTCGGGCTGAATGTCATCGACCACTCCGGTAAAATTCGCAAACGGCCCTTCTTTGACCCGAACACTCTCGCCCTTCTCAAACTCCACTGTCAGCTTAGGCTTCATCTTTCCTTCTCGGATCTGTTCAGTGATCCGAATCACTTCCTCTTCTGGAACCGCAGGAGGATTCATCGAATCGCCCACGAAACCAGAGACCTTGGGGGTTCCCTTGACCAAATGCCATGTCTCGTTGTCCAGCTCCATCTTCACAAAGAGGTAGCCCGGAAAGAACTTTTTGGACTTCGCTTTCTTTTCCCCTTTTTTAACCTCTACGACCGTCTCTGAGGGGATAAGAATCTCGTGAATCTTGTCTTTATGCTTAGAGACTTTTGCTCGCTCCTCTAAAGACTGCTTCACCCGCGCTTCAAAGCCCGAATAAACATTCACGATATACCAATTCGCTGACATCTAATACTTATCCAATCTCTACAAAATCCAGCCGAAGAAATGACCCCAGACAAAATCCATGAGCATAAAAGCGAGGGCCGCGATCACTACCATGATCGAAACAACAACCGTCGACATCGCCGTATCTTTCGACCCTGGCCAAGTTACCTTTTTCAACTCTCCAAAAACCTCATCGCTAAACTCCAAAGCGGTATGGTTCAAACTCAAAACAAGAAAACAAACCAAACCAAGAACTCCCGATACACTTCCACCGACCACGGTCCACGATAGGCCGGTACCAAAAACATTACTGCCCCCAAAGCGGCCAATGTCTGCCGCCAAAGTCAGTGTCAAATACAAGATGTAGGCGGCAACCGCAGACAAAATAATAAATGACAGAATCGTCAGTTTCCGGTTTTCAGTTTCCACCACCAGCTCCTTGCTTACTCGACCAAGACGGGCAATAGAGCCGTTAGACTCGATAATCTTTGGGAGATCAACTAAAAAGCAGGGGAAATTTTGCCCAAGTCCAAGCATCAACTCCCCCCCTTCGGCCTCGGCTCTCTCAGCTCGCTCCGGAGGCCATGTGGCCAGAGCCTCCACTAGGCTCTGTCTGACAAATGGGGGGTTGAACGGGGTCAACTCAACCAAAAGGTGGGCGACTACCCGAGCAGGGCGCAGCCTTCGAGAGCAAAGATGCCTATAGCACCGTCTACACCTGTGAGAAACTAAGAAGCGTGGAAGGACTCAGGCCAGGAGGGACTCGAACCCCCGACACCCGGTTTTGGAGACCGGCGCTCTACCAACTGAGCTACTGGCCTATGCCGTCTGGAGCCCATGACCGGACTTGAACCGGTGACCTCTTCCTTACCAAGGAAGTGCTCTACCGACTGAGCTACATGGGCGAAAACACTTTCAACTTTAACACTGCCTCCTGCTTCAAAACGCCTCCTACAGGCTCAGTCGCCAGAGCACTTGAAAATGAGTGGGCCCTACGAAATCTCAAAGAACAAAGATCTGGAGAGGGAAGGATTCGAACCTTCGAAGGCCTGAGCCAACAGATTTACAGTCTGCCCCGTTTGACCGCTTCGGTACCTCTCCGAAAAAAATGGAGCGGGAGAAGGGATTCGAACCCTCGACCCTCTGCTTGGAAGGCAGATGCTCTAGCCACTGAGCTACACCCGCACTCTATCGGACGCTCTTCCTTTCTACAAAATCGGTAGTGT
>REDG01000017.1 GCA_007693605.1 Bradymonadales bacterium | reverse complement strand
ACGGAGCGATCCGAAAGGAAAAGGGTCAAACAAAGAGAGCGAAGGAGTGGGTCTTTGACCAAGGACTCTAAACAAGCCTATCGAGACCGCTTCGGTCTCGCGAGCAAGGCGACTGCAAAAAATTTTTTTGCTGCAAAAGATATCAAGCCAAAAATTGATCAAGAATATATCTCAAAGCTCCTCAAGCGATTAGAAGATTTGGTTTTTGCCTACGACAAGATTCTAGAGAACTCTGTTCGGCCAGAATCTGTTGAGAGATTTATTCAAGAAAAGATTTATGCTGTTTATGAAAGCCTAGATTCCAACGGACTGATCGCCAAGTTTACCAATCAGGGTCGACGGCCTGAGCAAGTTTTGTTTAATTGGTTGCGTGGCCATGTGACCGCTGAGTTTTTTCTGCCGGCGATCAAGACTCTGTTGAAGGCCTCAGAATCTCAGAGCATCGGAGAAGATGATATCTCAAGCCTTAAGAGCTTTCGAAGACTTCCGAAGGCTGATTATTTATTGCAGACTCCTCGTGGCAGGCTTAGGTTAGAAGTTCAAGCAGGCTTTCAAGGAATGAATGACATTAAGTTTCACAAAGTAGAAGAGGCTAGGCGAGTTCTAATGAAAGAAAATGTTCCCAGCCTTTGCGCCCATCTTGATATATTCAATGGTCAAGCGGCCCTTTTTAGGCTGGATCAGCCGGACAGATTGGCTTGGTTAAAGTGGGAGTTTCAATCTCAGATGGAGGGCCAAAAGGTGGCGGCCATTCCAGAGGAAGGCTTTGTGTGGAAATTTTTAGAGCCCTTGCCAAGACTTGAAGATTTGGAGCTTGATTGATGAAGGCCTCTGGGCGAAAGGCGAATTGCTTAGAGCTCTTTTGTGGGGCAGGAGGTCTCGGTCTTGGGCTCGAACAGGCCGGGTTTCAGATTGCTTATGCGAATGATATTGATGTTGATTCTTGTGAGACTTATCGTGCGAACCATCCCAAGACCGAGCTGGACTGTCGAGACATTCACGATCTGGACTTTAAGGCTTTGGCTCGGAAGTTTTTTCCTGAGGGGCTGGATCTGTTGGCGGGAGGCCCGCCATGCCAGGGATTTAGCACGGTGGGTTCAAAGCGAGAACGAGACCCCCGCAACAATCTTTTCTATGAGTACCTGCGTGCCGTGTACGAACTTCAGGCTCGCTTCATTTTGTTTGAGAATGTGTCTGGATTTCAAAGGCTCTATGAGGGCCGAGCCTTTGAGGCTTTGACTGGCGAGCTTCGCTCTTTAGGTTATTCCTTTTGTTGGGGGGTTCTTGACGCTTTTGATTTTGGGCTTCCTCAGCGACGGCTTCGAAGCATCATTGTGGGATGGCGAAAGGACTCTGCTGCCGTTGAGCTGCCGACGCCTTCTGCAAAAGGAAAAAGACTATCGCTAATGGATGCCATTGGAGATCTGCCTCCGCTTGAAGCGGGAGAGGCAAGCTCCCAATACCTGTGTGCGCCCCAGAACGAATACCAGATGAATCTTCGAAAGGGCTCTCAAGAACTGACCGAGCATTCTAGTAGTCAATACGGAAAGAAAATGAGAGAGATTCTTCGAAGAATTCCTCCTGGGGGCTCGGTCAAAGATCTGCCCTTAAGGCTTCGTCCAAAGAGTTATTTTGCCAACACTTACGCTCGACTCCTGCCTGATCAGCCCTCTCCGACGATTACTCGTAATTTCTCAACCCCCTCTTCTTCTCGTTGTGTTCATCCCTTTCAAAACAGAGCCCTGACGACACGAGAGGGCGCTCGTTTGCAGGGCTTTCCCGATTCGTACCGATTTGTCGGAAGCAAAACTTCAAAGAACCTGCAGATTGGCAATGCGGTTCCTCCCGTACTGGGGCGAAAAGTGGGAGAGCAGATTGCTCAAGCCCTCAGTCAGGGAAAACAAAGAGCGCCTCGTCTTCCTTTGAAAACTCCAGGCGCTCTTGAAGCCAGAGGCGATTCGTTCTGAATTGATCGATCAAGAGCCTGAGCCATGAGTCTTCGAATCCGTCTTTCTCGATTTTTCGGAGGAATCGTTCAACCGCATAGCTGATGAGGATCCAGTGCTGTTCTGAATGATAAACGGGAATGGTTTTTTCACTGGCCAACCAACGATGGTAAGCCAATGCGCTCCCTTCAGCCGCTTTGTTGATTCCCTTAATCACATCGCTAAGGCTTGGCACCTTAGCTGAAGAAGTCGAAAGAATTCGACCTGCCGGGTTAATAAAGTTGATAAAGCCATTCAGAAGATTCTGCTCTCTTAAAATGGTGGCGCCCTCGAAGAATTGGGTGATCAGAGACTCAAATGCTGGGGGTCCTTCAAGTGTTTCAGAGTGCGAGTTGCGCCACCTCGCCTCTAGCAAAACGGATCGCTCCAAAAGATAAAACAGAGATTGTCGAACGGGGTCTAAAAGATCGGGCAAATGAAAAAAGACGATATGAAGATCGTCCATTGGAATCTCAGAGCTGACTATCAGTTTTGCAAAATACAAACCACTGTCGAAGCCTCCTTCATAGTGAGAAGTTCGGGAAGGTCGAAGATAAGCCTGCCAATGTCTGCCTTCTCTAAACTCTCTAAAGATCGGGGACTGAACTTGTCTGGACTTGACAGACTCTTCTTCAAACTTGTGAACAAGCTCGTGGGAGGTCACTTGAAGATTAAAGTCTCCGTTGTCTTGAATAAGCCCCAATCGCCTCCATCCTTCAATTTGTGCGGAAGAGATCTTCAGAGGTCTCCATATTTCGTTTGGGCCACTCAGATCCCGCATCACAATATCAGGCTCCCCTGGCTGGCTAAAGTCGATCAGGCTCAACTGGTAAACAAATTCTATCCACCGAAAGCGAGTGGTATCTGGAACCATGACCGAGGGCTTGCCTGCGCCCCCAAGAGATTCCTGAACGGGCGTGAGGTTTACCGGGAATCGATCCACAAAACCTGCGACATCAGCCATCTTAAGTGGCTGGAAGGTTTCAGGTTGAATTGGGTCGTTAATAAGCTTGGAAAGAGGGCAAGCCGACAGGGGAAGGCTTGTTGGGAGGCTCATGGCCATGGCGCTCGCGACGATCAACACAGCACCAAATCCCGAAAAATTCAGCTTTCTAGGCCCCATCGAAGCCCCTTCCTGACATAACTTAGAAATTGCAGCAAGGGAGATGTTGCTTGAAGGACGAGCCTATAGCCCCCGCCGACCTAATGGCTCGAATGGGGCACTGGCTAGCCTCATTTTCCGAGGATTTCCATTGGCTTTGGGTCGAGATCCGATAGGTTTCTAAAATCAGCTATGAAATTGGATTTTTTACAGACCTATAAGGATCTGGGTCCTCAGTTTTATCAAGAAGTTTCGCCGACTCCTGTGAGTCGTCCGGAGTGGATCGTGAGAAATGAGGCCTTAGCTGCTGAGCTCAATCTCGACTTGCGGGAGTTTGGTTCTGAGGAGTCCTTGGCCGTTTTTTCTGGAAATAGAGCTCTGAAAGAATCCTCGATGATTGCCATGGCCTATGCCGGGCATCAGTTTGGTCACTTTGTTCCCCAGCTTGGGGACGGGAGGGCGATTTTATTGGGGGAACTTCGAGATGGCAGTGGGCAGCTCCGAGATATTCAATTGAAGGGGGCGGGCAGAACAGCATTTTCTCGACAAGGGGACGGCCGCTCGGCTTTGGGGCCGGTGATTCGAGAGTACATCTTAAGTGAATGGATGAATCGTTTAGGTGTGCCCAGTACGAGGGCTCTTGCGGCTCTTCGAACGGGCGATTCGGTGATTCGAGAGAGTCTGTTGCCTGGTGGAATTTTTGTGCGAGTGGCCTCCAGTCATATTCGCATTGGGACTTTTGAGTACTTTCGATATCGAGGAGAGAAAGAGAACCTCAAGAAGTTGCTGGACTATTGTGTTTGGAGACACTTGCCAGAACTGCAAGACAGTGCAAACTTGGCTTTGGATTTTCTGAGAGAGGTGGCCGCTCGCCAAGCTCAATTGGTGGCTACATGGATGAGTCTCGGATTTATTCATGGCGTGATGAATACAGATAACACCAGCATTTCAGGAGAGACGATCGATTACGGACCCTGTGCTTTCTTAGATGAATTTGATGCCTCGAAGGTTTTTAGTTCGATTGATCGTCATGCTCGCTATGCCTTTGGCAACCAAGCCAGTATCGCGCAGTGGAATCTGAGCTGCCTGGCAGAAGCCTTGTCGCCTCTGGCTTCGACAAAGGCGGAAGAATTTCGTGAGCAAGTCGAAGAAGTTTTGAAGGACTTTGAGCTTTTGTTTCGAAGGGAGTGGCTGCGGCTACTGCGCTCGAAGCTCGGTCTTATTGAAGAGCGAGAGAAAGACGAAGCTTTGATTTTTAGCTTGTTTGAGTGGATGCAGAAAAAGAAGCCCGACTTCAATAATTTCTTTCGAAGTCTGTCAGAGATTGATTCTTTAGAAAGAGCAGAGCCTGAATGGGATCGGGATTGGCTGAAGTCGTGGCAAGAGAGAAGAGACTCTCAGGCCGCGGGCCTTGAAGCCTCGAAAAATCTGATGAAAAATTCGAATCCGGTTTATATCCCAAGAAATCATTTAGTCGAGCGAGCGATTCAGGAGGCCGTTGAAGAGGGAACGAATCTGGAGTTCAAGCGCCTCTTGAAGCTTTCAGAGAAGCCCTATGACGCACAAGAAGAGTTTGCTGACTATCGCCTGCCTCCCAAGCCTGAAGAAGTTGTTCAGCAAACCTTTTGCGGCACTTAGATGAGCAGCTTTTCTTTAGCAATACTTCCGAAGCGAGAGTTTGGCGACAGTCCCTTAATGGATCGGCTCTTTTTGAGCTAGACCGCTGGCGGATCTTCCTCTGTCAGGCATGTCTTCAACGGGTAGAGTGACAAAAAGCGTCCGTTTTATGTTTTTGCTCATTGAAAAGACTGCGGTCGATTTTTGTCACTTCTTCTAAGTCAATGTAATCATTCGAGTTTTTTGGCCGAATCTCTAGCACGGGCTTTGCAAGCCCTAAAGGCCGAAGTGAGGAAATCATAAGATGAAAACTCTACAAGTTAAAGAACAAGCGGCTTTTTCCATGGTCCAGTTGAGTATCTCTCTGTTGATTGTGGGAGTGCTCGCAGTGGGTGCGGTTCAGTATCTGCGATCTGGGGCGGATCAAGTCCGACAGACGGCCCAAGATCACCGCAAATCGACCGACCAGCTTCTTTTGAAGCGAACGATCGAGAGAGATTTGGATCGGGTCGTGGGCTTTCATCCTGCTTGCGAAGCCCAAGGGCCGAACTCATTTAACTCCCAGTCTTTTCAGGATTGCAATGATGTGATTTTACCTGCGGGATGGATTCCGTTGCCTGGCAGAGACTTTCGTTATCTGGAGGGTCGGGATCTGGTCCCGCCCACAGAGCTAGCGCTTGGGAGTCCACCAAACGGACCTTCTGACGCTTTGCGATTGGTGGTTTGGAGTGATGAATCAGCTTCTAATCTCGATGCTTGTCAATTGTCTCCGGTGATGACCACGAATCCTATTTCTCAAGATGCCGACGGCACGGATTCAAATACGACAAGCTATATCTGGGTCAATGCAGATTGTGCAGCGACTGCAGGCGATTTCTTTGCGATTAGTCAAGCCAATGGTTGGAGCCATGTGTTTATGGTTTCAGAGACTCAAGTCTATGACGATATCAATGTCTTTAACAGTGACTTGGGTGCCCGAAGCCTGCCTGGCGTAAGTGAGGTCAACCTGCCGGCGGGAGAAGAACTCTCTCTTCGAGAAATTGTGGTTGGTGGTTCAGATGGTTATGAGGGAGCGGCTGGTTTGCAATTCACTTGGAACACAGGCTTGGGTCTAAACTGGATGGGCTTTCGTTTTGCTTCCCAGCCTCTTTTAAGACGAGTTCATCTCGTAGACTATGCCTTCAGCGGTGGGACTTTAAAGAGACGAGAGATTCGAAATGTACCACCAAGCGATGCGGAAGGGGCTTCGAAAGCTCCATGGGAGGTCGTGGCAACGGGTCTTGAGCGCTTTCAAATAGAAATGGCTCAAGAAGATGCTCAAGGGAATCCTGTTGTTCAGAGATATCTAATGTCGGGAAGAGTTCTTACTGACATTGAAAACCTCAGGATCAGAACCGCTCAAGACGAGGTTCACAGCTTTCATTTGAAAGACCCGAACAAGCTCCTCTAGTCGAGGGGCCGCTTAGTTGACGGTAGATGACCGAAGGAGAATCAAGAGATGAAACACTGGAGAGAAAAAAATTCAAACAGGGGAGGGGCTCTCGTCTTTGTTCTATTGGTGGTGGGCGTCTCCGCTCTTATCCTATCTCAGTTCCTGACACGATCGGATCACTGGAGTCGAGTTAGTTCTATCTTTCAAGGCGTAGAAGTCGATCAGCAGGTGGTAAGAGCGGCCACGGAGGCAGGCGAGGCCTATCTTGCACAAGTTGCAGAGGCCGCCATTTGGTTGCCTCAAGACAATTTTTCGAGTCTTCAGAACTTAGACCCTCAAGCCTTTTTTCAAACCTATCTTCCGGTCGCCGCGGCTTGTCGAATTCTGCAGATGCCTGAGGATTCCGACTTCAATTGCCAGCAAGAGCTGGTGGAGACTTTAGTGGATGGGGACTCGCAGTTTGTCGATCTCAGCAATTTTGAAGCACTTCGAAGCCTACTTCAAGAGAACGAAGAATTACCTTATGGCCAAACTTTCACATTTGATTTTCAGACGGTCTTTCCAGATAGCTGGACGCCGGCAACTCAGATTCCAGGCTTCCCTCGGAATTTGGTCTTGGGGGTGAATGGACAGGAAGTCAATGAAGAGGAAATCGAAGTTCGTTACCAATTCACATATCTTCCGGCTCAGACTCGATGGTCTCCGGTGAGCATTCAGTTTCTTGCCCAGTTCCAATTGGAGGTTCGCTACGGCTCGGGTCAGTCTTTTCAGGCCATGTCGAATAGTGGAACGATCAGTATGACCGGAATGCAGGAGCCCTTTAGTCGTTTTGCGATTTTTAGACAGGTGAGTCTGAACGAGAATGGCAATCGATTCAATCTTTGGGGAGACTTTTTCGGCGATGTTTATGTGGGCTTTGGAGCTAGGATGTGGAGAAATACCGATAATGTAGGGTCGATGCCGAGCCCTACTTTTCATGGAAGATTTATCACAGCCGAGAGACGAGAGGGTGTAGAGCATTTGTCCTATGCTAGCTTTGCCCACCCGTATAAGGCCCCTGTCTATGGAACTGGAACCACCTGGGATGAGTCGGCTGGCGGAGAACACATCTCTCAATCTCCGAGCTATATTGCTCTTCCTCAATTTAATGCGAGGAATGATCTTGTTCGTTTGGCTACAGGCATCGGTCGGGAGCAGGTGGGGCAGCCGTACTCTGAAGTCGAAAATGCTGAGCTTCGCTCAAGATTGGCCTCCGCTGCCATAGGGCCCTATTTAGACACCAATGTAGATCAAAACCTACCACCCGCTCCCGGGGTTTATGTGATTGCTCCCAGTATTCTCGCAACTCGGCATTTTGATGGTGGCGGTGTGTATATCCAGTCTGGGGAACAAGCCGTCGAAGTTCAGATGGAAGCCATTGGTCCAAGGGGCGTCCTTCGGCATCAAGAGCGCTATGAGAGTTTATTGCCAGAGTCAGTGCGAAGTGCCATCTCCTTTAGTCATGTTCGGTGCAACGATCGAGAGCTTCAAGTGGTTAAGATTCGGCCAGAGTCTGCTTTTTCTGAGCATGAAATTTCCTTTGAAGGAGATACTCAGTATGAGCAAGTGGCCATTGTCTCTAGTCCGGTTTGCCAGGAGTCTTTCGTGGCTTACATCCCAGCTTCGAATTCTGAATCGGAACCAGTTCAGCCCAGAGTGGAAAAGATTCGGGGCGCCTTTTCTGGTGTTGTCCACAACGAGGGGAGCGGACGCTTGAGTGTAAAGCCGGCCGGCAAGACCGCCCCTTCGATTGCTTCGAGTACTCAGCTCACTATTGGGAGTTTGGGACAAGTTTACTTTGAGGATTTGACTCTGACTTATTCCGACTCGGTTTTCTTAGATCCAGCAGACGACAAAAAGGTGATTGCTGATGCTTGGGGTGGCTATGATGGCACCAAGACTTGTTGGAGTAGGGGAGAGGGAGCTTGTTCAAAACCAGCGCTTCCTGAAACCTCTGAGACCATTTTTGGGGCTGTGTCGGTGGCTGGCGATGTCATTTTTGGGAACCCCTATGCCGGAGGGGCTGAACCGAGCGAAGAAGAGAGAGCAAGGTTTGCAAACCCTGTATTGATGGCCTTTTTGTACGCAGGCTTTGAAGGAGGCTATGTTGAGCCTACCGAAGATAATTTGGACGATCCAATGCGAGGCCTGGGTTGCAGTGTGGCGGGAGCTGCAGTAGAAGATGGTTGCGGGGTCTTTAGAGAACAATATAGGGTTGGCGAGGAGCTGGGTGAGTTCACGCAACTTGGGGGTTATACCGCTCACATTTACCGAGGTATGGGAGTGGCTGGTCAGGCAGGCTATGGCTTCAATTTCCGATTTGATGAACGATATCCAGATAATGGTTCAAGCATCAATCCCATAGCTTTTCCTCAGGGCCAGGCTTTCATTATGGTCAGCCGAGTGAGGAGCACCGGAGCCACTCTGATGACGGAGAAAATGATCGCGGAGAGTGGCAGCGAGGGCGGCCCCGATAACGATCTCTCAGAAATTGACGATCAGACTCAGTACCAATAGCTTGGGGTCGGGAGACGAAAGTGCCAGACTAGCTCAATGACCGGACTGAGGATTTGTTGACGGAAGACAGGATCGTGCCGAGTAAAGCGATTCAGCTAGAGGTTTTTAAGTAGTCTCACTATAGGAATTTATGTCCCAGTCCGGCTATTCATCTAGTCTCATCGGATGAAAAAGCTTGGAGTTTTCGGGCCCTTTAGGCTCTTGTTCTCCAGCTTTTTCTAGGCCTAAATCTTGCAAGCCTTGTCGGTTATGATGCGAGGCCTTTTGATCACTTTCTTTGTCCTTAGTTTTGATATGGCAGAGTCAGCTGCTGACTCTGAAAGCTCCTGTGGTCTTGAGCCGCTCGATAGATTGCTGGTCGCGGCTGAAACCTCTGCTCCTCCTCCCAGCGAGGAGTGGATTCAGAAGCTAATAGATGATTTGTATGGCACCGACTGGGGGAGGATGCGCGAGGCGCAAAAGCAGCTCCTTCAGAATCTTCTGTCGGAAGACTCCAAAGCGCAAAGGCTTGCTCTAGATGCCTTGCGGAATCGAATGCTCTCTGAAGTGGGACCTTCTTCTCGGGCGGGAAATCTTTTGCTTCAGGCGGCTACGACTGGGGGGCGGAACGATTTCTCTGGAGACGGAAATCCTTCAAGCGATCAAGTCGGAACCAAAATTGTGGAGCAGTTTGTAGGTCTATTGGACTTAAGCCCCCGAGGCTTTCGAAACGGCATTCTTCGCGAGGACGATGTCCCCGCGACCAGCCGATCTTCAGCAGAAATTCTGGGAGAGATCAAAGCGATTAAAAATCGGCAGGGCAAGGCAGCCATTTCTGAAACTCTGTTGGGCGAACTTCGCGGTGTCTCAGCCCCTCTTTTGGAGGTTCTTTTGAAAGAACTGCGAGGAGATTCTGAACTTGTGTTTGGAATTGGACAGACCGAGAGCGGTTACTCTCTCCGTATTCCCAAACTTGATCAAAGAAATTTTCCTCAGCCCAAAGCAGAAAGCCAAGTCTTGGCACTTCAGTATCTGAAGAAGCTGGTGGAGAGAGATTCTTCTTATGGGGCTGTAGTTCAAATGGCTCTAGAGAATTACCCGACTGCTACAGGCGAGGCTCCCGTCAAGCGCGCCCTGGCGAGCCTTAAAGATAGTCTCTTGAAAGCTCGTGAAGCTCAAGTCGCGGGCATTTCAGAGTGAAGAGCTCTTCGACCTACTTAAAGCTCATTCCTATTCCCGCGTCGCCAAGGCCGCTGTCCATTTCGCTAGGTCCTGAGCCCACAGCGCCACCCACATCAGCCTTAGAGGAGCCGCCACCATCTATCGTGACGCCTCCGCCCACAAAGATGGTGACTCCATCCGATCCCTCAGACATTCCGGGGTGCATTCCGCCACCACCCCAAGATCCTCCGCTACTCGACGAATGGGCCGTAGGGACATAAAATTCCACTTCGCCATGTCCAATTACTGTTCGCCAGTTCTCACCAACACTCGATAGAAGTTCGGGAAGATCCGTGCGTCGGAAGTTCACATCGGCAATCGAATAACCTAGAATGGCCGAGACTTGGGCGTTCGAGCCGATGAAATTTCCGGCTCGAAACTCTCGATTGGTGATATTGAATCCCCCTGTCACGGCTCCTGCGCTGTTCAGAGCTCGAAGAGCCGAGACGCCAGCGGCCGCTTCTCCCCCCCGCAGAAGAAAGCTGCCCAAAGCTTTTCCGCTATTGAACAGATCAGAAGAGATGCTAAAGGCAGACAATTCTCCGAGCGCAAAGACTCGAGCGTTCACTTCTGTTTCTCCCGTATAAGAAGCCAGTAAGTCACCAAAGGGAACTCCCCCAGCAGTCAGGGTCTCTTTGTCGAACACTATTGCTGATTTGATATCGGGATTACCTTCCCCATTAACATAGAAAGCCGTATTCACCGGGTCGGCCTGGCTTCCGTAATTCGCATTGTATTTGATTCCGGAGCCTTTGAGGTGAAAGCTTGAATCGGAGATAAAGGCATGAGGGTGATTACACATTCTCACATTGAAGTCATCAAGGCTTCCACTGTAGGGGGCGAGATCCACACGAGAAAAGCCCTCAAAGGCCACCGCTTGACCTCGAGGGAGGACGACTGGACTCGGATCATAGGAGCTGGTCTGATGACTCGAATACCTGCACTCCCAAGGCCCGTAACTCACCACAGAGTCGACTTCTGTAAAAGATCGATGGCAGTGGCAGCCATCACCAGCACAAATATTGAGGTGGGGGTTTGCGTTCTGGAGGTTCTCCCGTTGTGCGTTTGGACTTGGTTGCATAGCATTCGCTAGAAACACAGCTTCCACATCGAGTGGACGGGGGAGCAATCCCGCAAAATTAATCCTCCAGTGGGCCTCCGTGGTCAGAAACCTCTGCATGCGGGTTTCGCAGCTTGCTGGGCCGCTGCCTGCGCTATAAAGCTCCAGTGTGGCCACATTGGAATAGTTCAACTCAGCCGAGCTGTAATCGTAGAATCCGTGCGGAGAGAAAGCTGTAAAGGGGTTCGTTGGTGGGCTGAAGTTTGAGGCGACCAAGGTTCTAGCTTCTGCGGCTAACTTCGCCTCCGCATAGGCTTCGCTAAGTGCGCTCGTCGCTGTCGGTAGATCTTGAACTCCAGCCTTAAAACTCACACTACCGCCGCCATGAAGCGTTGATTTTGTGACATCAAAATTAGAGCTAAAGAGCCCACCGAATTCAATACTTGAGCCCGAGCCAGCGTAAAAATTGAGCATCGAAGAGTCAAAGTCTACGCTCGCGCTGGACGGGTCAAAGTAGACGCCCACCTGCCCGAGCCAAGAGCCGGGCCCAAAATTTACAGGCTCTTGAACATTGTGATAGAGAGCGGCAAAGGCATTTAAGGTCGTGGGTGCCAAGTTGAGAGTTCCAGAAACCTCAAGTCGACTGTTGCTGTTCAGATTGTCGGCATAACTGAGGTGAACTCGAAGTTGTTTAGGAAAGCTTTCTGCGGCCACATCCGATCGAGTGTCACAGTTGAGAGACTGAAAGCGATCTTCATTTCCTTGCCCGATACATGTCAGTCGGATGTTGAGGCCAGAGACTTCTTGGGCCGACAAGCCCGTGGCAATGAGGCGATTTCGCAAGTTATCTCCACTCAAGCACAGATCAAATGCGGCGGAGCCAGTGCAAAAGCCTGGGTGCTGCACTCGTCGAACTTGGCCACCAAGCACCAACTGATTGTTGACAACCGTTCGGATCTCTTGGGCCAAGGCCTCAAAGATCCCAATCGATTTGGTTTCCGCTTGGGCCCGCGCTTGTTGAGAGGCGCTCCGCATGAGAGTCATTTCAGAATCTCGCAGAAAGTAAGCGAGTGTGGCTGTAGAAACAGCCAATACAAATAAAACGAGTGGGAGAACAGAGGCTCGTTCTTGATTCATTCGTGATTTCATAGGTTCACCTTTTTCCTCTCGGTTTCTTTTCTTGCCTAAAGTCAGGGCGTAAAAATGGACTCATCGTCATCATCGTCGTCGTCATCGTCGTCTGGCGGGGGGCCCGCGCAGTTGTTTCCTGTGCAGCAGTAGGAAGGCAGGGTTGCAGAACTAAAAAGTGAAGCGCGAACTGCTTGGGTTCCCCCAATCTTGGAGCAAGAGCCACTGCAGTAGCCAGAGAAGGGCCCGCCCTGAAAGCCGCTTCCTGGGTCCGAACCTCTAAAATTGACTCTTGCGTCGGTGGTATGAAAATCATGAGTGGATTCGTTGATTTGTCGAGAGAGGCAGCAGCCGACGCTTGGCTGCCAACGAGATTGAGGATGGCTACACTCTACCTCTCCGCAAAGTCGAGATCGAGGCTCGGCCTCACCCACCACTCGAAAGCGAACTTCTCGTTGGCTAATTCCAAATTGATTGGCTGGCTGAGAAGCGGCATTGGGCATATCGGTAAACTGGTAATGGGCGGGGTGGCTATAGGTCGATGGCAATAGGCTTTGATCACGAAAGTCATACCAGTTATTGGTGAGCCTCGGCACTTCTTCAAAGGAACTCAATGCGGGGCTGGTCAAGCCACTTCGGCAAGCGCAGTAGGCGGCATCCAGTTCAGTTAAGCCTTGTTCTAAGTATTGGGATTTAAGTTGATATTGTCTCTCCGTAGCCGTGTCTTCTACGAAAGGACAGATATCGGGAGAGCAAAGCGCGTTCCAGTAAAAGGCTCCCCGATCATTCGGTACCGGCGTGCCGCTACTGGTGGTATCCAGATTGACGCCTGTAGCAGTACGGCCCCAACGAGTTCGAATCGTCTCGCATTGGCAAATTCTCATAATGGGGCTGACCTGAAGGGAGATGGCCTGATTATTGAGCCTGCGATAGCCGGGAACAGTTCGAGAGAGGGCCGGATAGGCATTCATCATCAAATCATGACAGCCACCAATTCCTGGATTATTCCAGCGCCAGCAGCGCATTCCCATATGAGCGTTGGGATAAGAGCTCGCAAAATCCTCTCTTGAGACCTTATCAGAAGCACTGTGAACGGCTCCCAGAAAGCTCTCTAGTTGGTTCCACTCAGCGGCTTGATGCGTGCTGTAATGAGAAAGTGGGCTGGGTCGATACTGCGAGAAGTTTTCATTGTGATTCGTATAGCCTGGCACGAGCAATTGTTTGTATTCACTTTGCAGACAAGTGGAGCAGATCAGACGAGTTCGGGGGTCTCTTTCTCGCCAAGGACTATCGCAGCTTGTCATCATCGATCGAATACACGCCTCCACTCTTTCTCGATCACCCGGGTTGTCTAGGCTTCCGTTAGTCCAAGTCAGCGCGGGGATGCTTGCAAAAGTAGCGGGGTCTGAAAGGTTCTGTATGCTCCCATCCGGCGCTCTTGCACAAAGGCAATAGTCCCCGTCGAGGTCGCCGTACCCAGCCCAGGTTGGGCTATCTCGATTCGGATCAGTGAATAGATGGGAGCAGTTGGGGTCGCAGTGAGAGCTAACATTTGTTGGAATGCAGCCACTTGAAACATCCCCACCGGTAAAGCCCGCCATTCGAAACTCACTTCCAACCACAGAGTTACCAAGAGATGCCCTCATCACGAGATCAGAGGCTTGCTGGATATAGTTTCCCCCCAAGACTTGATCCTGAGCATTGTCAAAGAGGTTCTCTCTGCGAGCGGACAATTGTCCCGTGATGGCTGAGGCTTCAGACCAAGTCACATTTGATCCACTTGGAGCGGCCACTGGATGACTCAAAGAGAAGCTTGGAGCGGTGACGCTTTGAACATCCAAGACTCCACGGCGGTTGGCAAAGAAGAAGTCCGCTCGAAACTCAGTCAGTGCCTCGGTCAAAAACTCGTCTGAAACAACATTATCCGAGCTAAAGGCATTTGCTTTTCTTTCAATTCGTCGCAGCCCATCGGCGGTGGCGAGATAGTCCACTCGGCTCACGGCACGAATTCTTGGAGACTTACTTCGAAAAATCTGCCTCGGGTCAATGTCTCCAGGCAGGGCAAATCGAATACGAAGTTGATTTCCATCCACTTCAAAATCTTCTTTGCGAACAATCAAAACATCTTCGTCAGAATACAATAGAAAGAGCTCTTGTTCAGGATCTTGGACCTTGGCTCGCATAAAGTTTCTTGCGTTCCAAGCGAGCACGACTGCCGGATCTGAAAGGCTGAAGCCTTCTGGAACTGAAAGTCTTGGCGCGTTATCGAGAACAAACCAATCAAAATCACCAGACGAATCGGAGTCGGCAACTATGTCTTCGATCACATAGCTTAACTCGAGTGGGCTTGCCAGGTAGAGGCTGAAGCTATCCAAGGCTGGACCACTTCCTGTTCGAACTCCAAGGCTCGCACCTGTTGAAGGGTCAATTCTTTGAATGGCCCACCAGATATCGGTGGCAGTATTGTCGTGGTCTGGCGCGTTGTTTACCGGCCAGCCGTAGGTTCGAGCGACATTTTGAAAGTCTTCTTGAATTCGGCTTCGAACAAAATCAGATTGCTGTCGTAGTTGAACTTTAGCGGTTTCGATTCTTCGTTGTTCACTGCCTTGCGTAATTAAAAGGACAATCGAGATCGCAAGACCCGAGAAGATCACCAGTCCAATCATTAACTCGACCAGACTAACGGCTCGACTGATTCGAAATGAATTTAGATTACCCATTCTCTTAAATCTCACAGCACAGGATAAGGCGGAGAGTCATCGTGACTTCGCCTCACACCCCTCACCCTCTATGCTATCGAAATTTCAAGGAAAATACATCGGCCCTCAGAAGAACTGCCCTCAATTCTAACGCCCTGAAAAGCTTGGCATTTGGGCTGGCATAAAGCTTGCCCGAGAGGCCGATTTTGAGAACGGACAAAAATTGTCAGTGGGGTCGGGAGACGGAAGTGCCAGACTAGCCTCGGC
>REDG01000058.1 GCA_007693605.1 Bradymonadales bacterium | reverse complement strand
TGAACCGGCCCTAATCCCTAAGTGTTACCCGCTCCAGTCAAACGCCCGCACTTCAAAAAAATGATTTACGCTTTAGCACAGACCTTGAGGACATTCTCCTTCTCTTAGATGGCTATCCAAATGCGTTTGATGACATTGAAAGGTCAGACCCCTCTGTAAAGAAGTTTGTTGTTAGACAGCTTAAGTCTCTTGTGAGCCAGAGCGGATTTGAGGAAGTTGTCCATGGTCAGATGTCTGGTGCAGAAAAAGAGAAGAAGGCCGAGCGTATTATAAAAATGATAAAGGCTCTATCAGTCTGATTTCCCAAGTTTAGCCAAGCCCCCCCTTTTCAGTCTTTACGGGCGAGACTTTGCATTCGCTCAGTTAAACCCCGTCATCTGCGTCCACTGCAACGAGACTCCGCTCAATTCCTTACACTCGGGGGCCAAGGCCGGGATTGCTGAATTTCTGGCCCGTGAATATCAAGCTAAGACCCCAAAATTGTGGCTCCTGAGGCCCTTTGTGGCCGATTTCTCGATGTTTTTTGCCATCTCGGGTAGAATAGAGGCTGAGGGAGTAACAGCCATGGACTGGCTCAGATCAGTGAATCCAAGCCTTATCTTGTTCGGTCTCTGCGCCTTTTTGTTTCTTTTGGCGGTGGGCGGAGGCTTCGCCCTGTATCAAGAAGCATGGTACTTTCAGATTCCATTTGGCGTGATCAACGGCTTCATGGTCTTTCTGGGCTTCACCGTCTTACACGACGCTTGTCACTTTAGCTTTAGCCGCCGACGATGGATGAATGAATTAATCATGATCTTGGCATGGCCGATGTTTGTGTTCAGTCCCTTTCTCTTTCGAAGAATCCATCTTGAACACCACGCCAAAACCAACCAAGGCGACTCTGATCCAGACCACTTCACGGCCAGCCCCAAACTTTGGAAGAGACTGATGAAGAGCTTCTTTCTTATCTTTTATTATCATGTTTTCGCCTTTCAGCATTTCAAACACCCGCGCTGGCGCAGGCATTTGATCCTTTCAGCCTTTGGCCCGATTTTTTTGATCTACCTGGCTTTGATTACCGCCTTCGCAAAGCCCTTGATTTTGACTTGGCTCATTCCGAATGTGATCGGAATTGGCATCTTGAGCTATGTGAACACCGCCTGGCCTCATCACCCCGCCCGAGAGACCAGCCGATACCGAAACACTCGAAACACCTTTGTGCCCTGGTGGATTCAGGCCCTGATGTTTAACCAGAACATGCACCTCGTGCACCATTTAAGACCCTCCCTGCCTTGGTACCGATACCCAGAATTTTACAAAGCCCACCAACTTGAGATCGCCAGGAACTCTGGCCAAGGGCTCTTTTATACTCAGCGAAAGGAGTATTATGAGCTGCAGCCCTTGTGGCTACGCCACTACAAGGAGATTGTCGCTAAACTCTTGATTGGGGAGTGGCGATAAGGGCCCAGATGCGAGAAGGCTAGTGGTCCAACTCTACTGGCCAAGTTGAAGCCCCCGAGTGAGTGGCTTTAGGCTTGAAAAAGTGGCCTTTGGGGGATTGTGAAGCCCCTCAAAGGCTGTTAAGAAAGGGCAGGCTGAGGCGAATTGGGGAACCAGCGAAGCCTTAATAATCCTTAAAATCCAAATTGAATTGATGAAAGTAGTATGTCGAACATTAGCGAACCTCAAGGTCTTGAACCTCAAGACACACAAAAGAAACCGGAAAACTTAGAACCCTCAAAAAAGTTCAAAGATCTCCTTCAAAATGAATTCTTATTAACGAATCTCAAAGAAAAAATGGGCTTTGAAATACCGACGCCTATTCAGGCTGCGGTGATGCCCGCGATCTTAGAGGGCCGAGATGTCTATGCTGGCGCTCGAACGGGCAGTGGAAAGACAATTGCCTTTCTAGGGCCCATCGCACAAATGCTGTTTGAAAAGAAGATTCGCAGAGCCCTGGTTCTGAGTCCGACTCGAGAACTCGCTCTACAAATCGATGACGAAGCGATGAAGCTACTCGACGGACAGACGGAGCATGTGTCCATTCCCCTCTATGGCGGAGTCCCTCTCGATCAGCAGCTCCGCGCGATGAACGCACACAAACCGACTCTCTATATTGCGACCCCTGGTCGGATGATCGACTTTATCGGAGAGGGCTGCATCTCTCTTGGCGAGATTGACCTTTGTGTTTTGGATGAAGCCGATCGAATGTGTGACATGGGCTTTGCCCCTCAGGTGACAGAGATCTTGAACACTTTGCCGGGCTGCCGACAGACTCTGATGTTTTCTGCGACTCTTCCCAAAGAAGTGAACCAAATCATGTCGACCTTTCTCAAGAATCCCTATGAAATTCAAGTCGACAGTCCAAACACCTCTTCGAGCACCATCGAGCACAGAGCCATCTTTGTGAACCGTCGAGAAAAAGTGGGCTTTCTCCGTTCGTTGCTGCGCGATCAAAAGTCGACCAGCATCATTTTCTGTCGCACTCGAAAGGGTGCTGACAACCTCTTTGAGCGGGTCTCTGAACGGGGAAGAAACTCTGCCATTGGGATTCTTCACGCGGGCTTTTCGATGGGCGAAAGAGAAAGAACGATTCGTCAATTTAAGGAAGGACGAATTCAACATCTGATTGCAACCGATGTCGCCTCACGAGGCCTTGATGTTGATCATGTGACACAAGTTGTGCACTTTGAGCTGCCTGAGAGTTTAGATGACTATATTCACCGAGCCGGTCGCTCAGGTCGTGCGGGCCGCGCGGGCTTAAGCATCGCTTTGGTTGACCCTGAGAACAGCATGCAAGAGAGACAAATCGAAGCCATCGCTGAAAAGATTAAGATAGAGTTGGTTCGAGATTTTTCAGGCACTGGAGGCGAAGGAGATCGAGACTCAAGGTCGTCAAGCTCAGACGCGGGCCCAAGGCGCTCAAGAGGCTCCAGAAACTCAAGAAACAACCGAAGGCCCTCGTCCAATCGAGAGAGGAGTGGCTCAGAGTCTCGTGGAGAACAAAATCGAAACCCCAGAAGATCTCGTTCAAGAAAAAGAACAGGAGACGGACCACGACCAAGCGATCAAAAGAGAAGCTCGGAACCAAGGAAGAGTTCGAGAGAGGCTTCTAAGCGCTCTCCTCAAGCTCAGAAGCCAGCGAAAGCGAAGTCTGGTCTTCTGAAAAAGGCTTCAAAGATGATCGGTCGAGTCTTCGGCAAGAAAAAGTAGTTTTCTCAGAACTACAAAGGGCGCTAGCAGCGGGCAGCACAACTCGAAGAGAGTTGCCGATTGGACCACTAGCTCGCAAGCCAGTTCTTCGGATTTCTGAAGGCTTTCATGAGTTCTTTCTCGCTCTCGGTTTTCTCGAGTTCGGGCTGAAACTCAAAAGAAAGTTTGGGGGGTAGACTCATGAGTATGCTTTCAGTATTGCCTTGGGTTTCCAGCCCAAACTTGGTTCCTCGATCGTAAATCAAATTGAACTCCACATATCGCCCCCGACGAAGCCACTGAAAGTCTTTTTCTCGCTCACTAAAACTCAACGAATGTCTTTTTTGAACGATCGGAATGTACGCGTCGATGAGGCTCATTCCGCTCTCTTTGATAAACTCAAAAACTTGATCAAGGTTCTCGCTCAGATAGTCAAAGAAAATCCCGCCTATTCCTCGATGCTCTTTGCGATGAGGAAGATAGAAGTACTCATCGCACTTCTGTTTGAATTCGTCATAAACCTTGGGCCCCAAGCGGTCACAGGGCCGTCGCAAAGACTCGTGAAAATGTCGAAAATCTTCCGGTCGGAATACGAAGGGCGTCAAGTCGGCACCCCCCCCAAACCACCGTCGGTCGCTCTGTTCAAAGTATCTCCAATTGGCATGAACGGTGGGAACTTGAGGGGATCGCGGATGAATGACTAACGAAAGTCCAGTCGCATAGAAATTCGAACTCGTCGTCTCCAGCTTCGCCATCAATGATGGGGGAAGTTCGCCCTCCACCTCTGAGACATTCACCCCCGCTTTTTCGAAGACCTCCCCCTCTGCCAAGATTCGAGAATCGCCACCACCGCCTCCGGGACGCTTCCATGGGTGCGATTCGAAGCGGATTTTCGGCTCAAAGACCTCCAAAGCCTCGATAATCTTCGATTGAAGCTCGCGAAACCAAGAGGCAATACTCTCTTTCTTGCGCATTCTTAGGCCTTACACTTTTAAATCAGGGGATGCCAACTTGATTTTTTTGGCTCACCGAGGCTTCATGAGGGCGAACTCAATCCAATCTGGAGGTCCGTATGTTTGCAAAGCTTAGTCTCATTTTTAGTCTTTCATTGGTTTTCGTGTCTTGCACCCGAGAGAAAACAGAGTTTGTCAGCATTGGAACGGGCGGAGTCACAGGGGTTTACTACCCAACCGGCGGAGCTTTGGCCCGAATGTTAAATGATCGCCGAGATGAATTTGGAATTCGAGCCTCGTACGAATCGACGGGAGGATCGGTGTTCAATGTCAACGCCCTGATGTCTGGCGAGATGGAGTTTGGGATTGTCCAATCAGATCGCCAGTTTCAAGCCTACCGGGGTCTCGCCGAGTGGGAGAGCGCTGGCCCTCAGAAGGATCTTCGAGCCGTTTTCAGCTTACACACAGAGGCGGTGACCCTGGTGGCTGCCGTTGAGGCGGGAATCGAAAGTTTGCACGACCTAAAGGGAAAGAGGGTCAATATCGGCAACCCCGGAAGTGGTCAACGAGGTAATTCTCTCGATGTTTTGAGAGCAGCATCCATTGATTTTGAGTCTGAGCTTCAGGCGGAGTCTTTAGACGCTGCCGAAGCGCCTCGAATGCTTCAGGACAATCGCATCGATGCTTTTTTCTATACTGTGGGTCATCCAAGCGGAGCCATTACAGAAGCCACTTCCGGCAACCGCAAGGTGAGATTTGTGCCCATTGTGGGGATGGAAGATCTGCTTCGAGAGTTTCCTTACTACGCGGTCACTCATATTCCGCACGCCTTGTACCCGATGGCGGAAGGAGACTCCGACATTCCAAGTATCGGAGTCAAAGCAACTTTGGTCACATCTTCGCAAGTTTCAGAAGACACGGTTTACGCCCTCACAAAATCAGTCTTTGAAAATCTGGATTCGTTTAAGCGCTTGCACCCCGCCTTTCACGAACTTGAAAAGGCAAATATGCTTCAGGGAATTTCTGTTCCATTTCATCCGGGCGCATTGAGATATTTTGAAGAGGTCGGCCTGGTGGATCAGATTCCAGCGCATTTGCTTCCCAACCTTTAATTGAGGAGGCGCATGAGCCAAATCGAAGAATCCGAAGAGGCGAAACGACTGGCAGAGGAAGTCGAGTTCGGGGGCAGACGGCTTCAGTCATGGCAAGCTTACTCCATTCCGATTGTTGCCGCCGCCTGGTCCCTTTTTCAACTGGCACTTCCCCAAGTCTTGCTTTTGAGTGCCGTCTATGCGCGGGCGATTCATTTGGCCTTTGCCCTTCTTTTGGTTTACCTGAGTTTTCCATTTTTCAAGAGCCGAGGTATTTTTGTAAAGAAAGGCTGGGTTAAGAAAAACGCCTTACTTCGGTATTTGAGCCGAACGGATCGAATTTCTGTTTTCGATTTGGTGTTGGGAATACTTGCCACCGCCGCCGCTCTCTATCTTGTCCTAGACTATGAGGGAATCGGCCAGAGGCAGGGGGCCCCACACGGCTTTGATTTGCTGGTCGGGGTCGTCCTGATCATTCTCCTTTTGGAAGCTGCCAGAAGAGCTTTGGGCTTAGCCCTTCCGCTCATCGCCGGAACTTTCATTCTCTATAGCCTCGTCAGCGAGTGGATGCCCGACCTCATTGCCTTTCGAAGCTCCTCGCTGGAAAAGCTGATTGGCAAACTGAGTATGTCTACCGAAGGAATTTACGGCGTGCCGCTAGATGTATCCGCTTCGGTGGTTTTTTTGTTCGTGCTTTTTGGCGCGATGCTGGAACGAGCCGGAGGAGGATATTATTTCATTCAATTGGCCTATAGTTTGTTGGGTCGTTTTCGAGGTGGACCCGCCAAGGCTGCTGTTCTCGCGAGTGGCCTGACGGGAATGGTCTCAGGCTCAAGCATCGCCAACACCGTCACCACAGGCACTTTCACCATCCCCTTAATGAAAAAGGCCGGCTACCCCGCTGTTAAAGCGGGCGCCATTGAAGTGGCGGCCAGTACAAATGGTCAGCTGATGCCCCCAATTATGGGCGCTGCCGCCTTCATCATCGCAGAATACACGGGCCTCAGTTATTTTGAAGTTGTGCGGGCAGCGATTGTTCCCGCTCTCATCGCCTACATCGGTCTTATTTACATCACGCATATCGAAGCCCTGAAACTCGACATTCAACCGGTACCCAAAGACGAAGTGCCGGAGTTTTGGAAAACATTTTTCTCCGGCATCCACTTTTTGATCCCCCTGCTTCTTCTGCTTTATTTTCTCATGATTGAGAGGAGGTCTGCCCAACTTTCAGCCTACTATGCCATCCTCTCATTGATTGGGTTGATGCTCCTTAAAAATGTCGTGCTTGCGCTGCGGAAGAAAGTGGCCTGGAAAGACTCCTTGAAAAATTTTGGAGTGGAGATTTTTGAGAGCCTCGCCAGCGGCGGACGCAATATGATGGGAATTGGAGTGGCCGTCGCTGCGGCCGGAATCATCGTAGGAGTGGTCACTCTGGGGCTAGGAGGGGCAATCTCAGAAGTTGTAGCCGTCTTGTCTGGGGGGCGGCTCATTCCGCTTTTGTTAATCACTGCCGCTGCCTCACTCATTCTAGGAATGGGCCTTCCCACCACGGCAAATTATATTGTGATGGCCACCCTGACCGCCCCGATTATCGTGCAACTCGGCGGAGATGCCGGACTGGTCGTCCCCCTCATTGCTGCTCACCTCTTTGTTTTTTACTTTGGAATCCTTTCCGATGACACCCCGCCGGTGGGCCTCTCGGCCTATGCCGCTTCTGCCATTTCAAAGGCCGATCCCATTCGAACAGGCATCCAAGGCTTTCGCTACGATATGCGCACGGCCATTCTTCCCTTTATGTTCATCTTTAATACTGATCTTTTACTGATTGGAGTTACCCATTGGTGGGAAATCTTTATGATCTTTGGAAGTGGTTTGGCAGCGATCTTCGCCTTTGTTTCTCTCACACAAAACTATATCTATCAACGGAACCGGATCTGGGAGGCGATCGGGCTTCTTCTGACTGTGGCCGTCTTGCTGCGGCCAGACTTTTTTGAAGCTCAGTTTGGCCTAGAACGATGGTGGTGGAAGTTGATCGGAATCACACTTTTCTTTTTCATTCATCTGTCTCAGAAGGCTTGGCCAAACTTAAGAAGGCATGCGCAATAGGCGAGAGAAGCACTGAGCTAAGACAAAGTCTCGATCAAACTGAAGGGCTTCTTCCAATAAATCGGAAGCTTCACGCGTTTTCCCAAGAGCGACCGCCGCTTTGGCCATCCCAAAAAGAGCTCGTCCGTTGTCTTTCTCTAGTCGAATCGCTTCGCTAAAGCTTTGATAAGAGGCCTCAAACTCTTGGACCTCTAGTTCGACCTCTCCCTGCAGCATCCAAGCCACAGAGTCGTTCGGTCGAATCTTGCAGCAAAAACTGGTGTCCTCTTTGGCTTCTTGGAGCTTTCCTAGGTAGAGCCTGGCCAAGGCACGATAAAGCCTGGCCTCAAAAACCGAATCATCCTTGGCAAGAATACGGCTGAGCGCCCCCTCTGCAGAGGCAAATTGGCGGGCGTCAAAAGCCTTTTCCGCTTCTCTAAGCTCTGGCCAGTGGCTCACAAACATATCTAGTTCAGTCTCTAGGACTCCAGAGGAGCAATCAATTTAAATTTTTGAAGAAATTATGCTACAGAAGTCTGATAGATTGAATCTGTCTGATAATGCCGCTGGGAGTCTTATTGAATGGCCTTGCTCGAAATCATTGATGTGCCTCATCCGACTTTGTCAAAAGTTGCGAAGCCAGTCCTGCCGGAGGAGATTGACGATGATCTTCGTCGCTTCATTCAGGATATGATCGAAACCATGAAAGAAGCTCCTGGGGTGGGTTTGGCCGCCCCTCAAGTCAACATTTCTAAGAGAATTCTTGTGGTGGATCTATCGTCTGAAGATCCCAAGGCAGAGGCCTTTGCCCTGATTAACCCTGAGATTATAGAATGCTCCGGCGAGGACCAAATTGAAGAGGGCTGCTTAAGCATCCCGGAGTTCAATGCCAAGATCCCTCGATCAAAAAAGGTTCGCGTAAAGTACCTCGATGAGTACGGCAAAGAGCAAGTGATTGAGAACGACGGCTTCTTGGCCATTGTCTTGCAGCACGAAATCGATCATCTAAACGGCATTACAATGCTCGACCATGTGAGTGCGATGAAGCGATTCATGTACTTGAAGAAAATCAAGAAGAGACAAAGACAAGAGAAGTTCGCCTATGTCAAAAGAGAACCTTAAAGGACTCAGAATAATTTTCATGGGCAGTCCGGATTTCGCCCTGCCTAGCCTGAGGGCCCTCATCGACGCTGGCTGTGAAATCCCCTTGGTGGTGACTCAACCCGATCGGCCTCGTGGGCGAGGACAAAAACTCTCTTCAGGTCCGGTGAAGGAGCTGGCCCAGCAACATGGGCTCTCGCTTCTTCAACCCCAGTCACTTCGAAAAGACAGACAAGCACTCGATCGGCTTCTCTCCATCCCCTGCGAATTTCTGGTTGTGGTGGCCTTCGGCCAGATTCTTCCCTTGTCTGTTTTGAAACATCCACGACGGGCGGCTTTGAATGTTCACGCTTCCCTCTTGCCGGCCTATCGAGGGGCTGCTCCGATTGCCCGATCGATTTTAGAGGGTGAAGCAGAAACTGGAATAAGCATTCAAGCAATGGTTGAAGAACTTGATATGGGAGATGTCTTAAGGCAGTGCAGGACGAAAATTGAGTCCATCGACACGGCTCAAACGCTTCATGATCGTTTGAAGGTTCTGGGTGCAGAATGCCTTGTACAGAGCCTAGAGAATTTTGAGAAGGATTGGGAATCAAGGCAAAAACAGGACCCCCGAATCGGATCTTATGCCACCAAACTCAACAAGTCAGAGTCTCCGATCAATTTTCGAAGTCCTGCAGAGCAAGTTCACAAAAAGATCATGGGCTTAAACCCCTGGCCCGTTGCAGAATGTCAACTGATGGGACAGAGACTACGAGTCTTTAAAAGTCGATTTGTTCCGCGTCGCCCCGAAGCGGATCCTGGTGTTATTGTTGAAGTAACTCCGAACGAGATCATTGTCAGCTGTGAGGATGCCTGTGTCGGACTGCTTGAGTTGCAATTGGAGAGCCGGAAACGGATGAATACAGCCGACTTTCTGAAAGGCCAGAGTGTTCCGAAAGGTTTGGTCCTGGGGGGTTCAACAAAAGAATGAGAAAGCCCGTACAAATCGCTCCAAGCCTCTTATCCGCCGACTTCGGCAATTTGGAGGCCGAATTGGCCCAACTCGATCCCCAGCTGGCAGACTATCTCCATATTGATGTGATGGACGGAAACTTTGTTCCCAATCTGACGATTGGTCCCCTGGTGATTGACGCCATTCACCAGCGATCCAATATCCCCTTGGATGTTCACCTGATGATTGAGAAACCAGAACGCTACTTAAAGGATTTCAAAGCCTCTGGGGCTCAACTCCTCACAGTCCATCAAGAGGCTTGTCGACATCTTCAAGCCTGTCTTCGAGACATTCGAGCTCTGGGAATGAAAGCCGGAGCTTCTTTAAACCCATCCACTCCGGTTGAAATGTTAAGCCAAGTCCTTCCGGATCTAGATCTAATCCTACTCATGACGGTAAATCCAGGCTTTGGAGGCCAGGAGTTTATTCCTCAAATGACTGACAAGATTCGTGCCTGCAAAAAAATGATTGGAAGTTATCCGATTGAATTGTCCGTCGATGGGGGAATCAAGCGAAGCAATATTCGAGAAGTCTATGAGGCCGGGGCCGACCTTTGTGTGAGTGGAAGTGAAATTTTCTCTCAGCCTTCTTACAACGAGGCGATTCGGCAACTAAAGGCCGCATGTCAAAGTTGACCTCTATGAAGTCTGTCGTCCTCTCCATCGCTTTCAGCTCTATCCTATCTATGAAGTTAATGGCCGATGAGGCCTCAAGGCTGAGTTTGGCCCTCACGGCAGTCCATGAGAATCAAACCGAGCTGGCGATTGAGCTCCTTGAAAAAGCCTTTGAAACAAGTTCCAGCCAAGAGGAGCTTTACCGAATTGCGAATATTCTGACCGAGATTCTTCCGGTGAATCATTCGGCTTTAGAAGGGCATCTGTTGTATCTGATTCAGTTTCTGCCTCATCATTTGGACTATGGAAGGTGGCTCTTTCGGCTGGGAGAGGTCTTTGAATATCGTGAGGACTTCGTGCGGGCTGAGGACTGGATCTTGAGAGCGCAGGCGCACGGAGTCTCTGTCTCTACAGAACGGATGGCAACCTTAAAGTGGAATCGTGGAAATCAGCGAGGAGCGCTAGAAAGCTTTTTATCAGTAGCGACTAAGTCAGAAGACTCTCCAAAACTCGAGGAGCTCATCAGCTCGATCAGTCGCATTTGGCTGGAGCTTGGACGACTTGAGCCCAGCCTGTGGAGAAAAATTCAAGACAGTCCCCACCGCAAGAGGATTTTTGAACAAGTCTACCGCCAGTTTTCAGAACAACTTGAGGCAGCCAACCCTTCGATCATTCTGAGTCAAATCTTTGAAGTCGATTCTTACTATCAAGAGTATCTGATCCGAATGTCTAGATTTCAGGATTTTCCTGAAGATCCTTGCTTCTTGTTTCGACAACAATTAGTTCGAGCCTCATCTCAAGTTCCCATTCCAAGAATTCTGGACTGTGCCGAAGGAGTGGAAGATCTCGACTCGCTTCTTCCCTACCTAGAAGCTCATCAGGTTCGCGGAGACGAGAGCTTCATTTGGGCCCAGGCAGAAGTACTACAACGGGAGGGTAAGGCTTTGGAGGCTTTTAAGCTTGCCTTGACCGCCGTTGGAAACAATCATCCTGACTTCTTGAAATTTGTTTTAAGCCTCTTTTTGAAACTGAGCGAATCTGAACGGCAAGAGTCGATTGAGAGTAGCCCCAGAGACCCCTGGATGTTTTGGATGCAACAGAGAAGTATTCCGGTGGTTCTTGACTATCTGAGGGCGCAGGACCCTGAACTCTGGCAATACTTTGAAGATCCAGCTGCCCCCTCCACCGAATAGAGGCGCGAAAATCAAATAGGCCTTTAGAGATTGCGATTCAAGGAGGAGCGTGGTCGCTAAGCTTGACCGGCAGAACTCGAATCTCTAGGACTCTCCCGTTCTCTTAGCTGATCTGCCCAAGCCATTGCCTTCTGCGCCACCGCCTTTGACGAGATTCCCACTCGATCCTTCCAGGAATCAACAGACTCTTGGTCATAGAACAGATCAGCCGCACCCAGGCGCTTCAGAGAAACCTGTGAAAGCAGGTCTTTCTGCTCCAAGAACTCCAGAATCGCAGAGCCTACTCCCCCCATCAACACATGCTCTTCGACCGAAATCCAACGAGGACAAAGTTGCGCAAGTCGCATCAAAAACTCTTCATCCAAGGGTTTCACAAACCTGAGATTCACCACAATGGAGCGAATCCCCTCTTGGTGCAACAACTGAGAGGCTTTCACAGCATCGTAAACGCTGGTGCCATAACCGATCAGCGCAAAATCGACAGGCGCTCGGTCTTCATGGCGGCCCAATCGGTCCACCCACTCCCAAGGCACCGAGCGCTGTTGAATCGGATCAAAGCGATCTTGGTGACCCATAAACACAATCTCTGACGAACCCCATTTGATTTCTGGAATCTCCTCTAAGCTGGCATGAAGAGGAACTCCAAAGCCTGACCCCCTCGGGTATCGAATGCAGGCAGGGCCCTCGTGACGGTTCATTGCAAACAGAAGTTCTTGCATTTCTCGCTCATCTTTCGGAGCGCATACGGCCATATTCGGAATGCTTCGCATAAAGGCAATGTCATAGTTTCCGTTGTGAGTCGCCCCGTCCGCTCCCACAAATCCGGCTCGATCTAAGCCAAACTTCACATTGAGATTCTGAATACAGATATCATGAATCACCTGATCGTAGGCTCGCTGAATGAAGGTCGAATAAATGGCTACATGGGGCTTCCAACCCTCGACCGCAAGCCCCCCGGCAAAGGTGACAGCATGCTGTTCACTAATTCCCACATCATAAAACTGAGTGGGCAGTTCTTTGGCGAAAGAGGAAAGGCCAGTTCCAGAAGGCATCGCCGCCGTAATGGCGACAGTCTTGGGGTCTGCCTTGGCAATCATGGTCAAAGCTTTCGAGTAGATCTTGTTGTAACCGGGTTTCTCATCCGCTTTCTTGATGATCTTTCCCGACTCTCGATCGTAGGGCCCGCAGCCATGAAAAGTCTCTTTGTCCGCAATCGCTGGCGCATAGCCTCGACCTTTCTCGGTCAAGATGTGAATCAGTACCGGGTCTTCTCGATCCTTTACATTCTCTAGGACTTCGACGAGACCCTCTAAGTCATGTCCATCCAGCGGACCGTAGTAGTGAAAACCCAAAGCTTCAAAGATGACTGAGGGGATCATCAAGTTCTTCATTCTCGATTTTACAAGGCCCAGAGTGCCCACCAAATCTTCACCCACAACAGGAATACGCGCCGCCACCTGTTTGATCTCTTCTTGAATCTTATCGAGAAGCGGAGAACTCATCTTCCGGGACAGAAACTGTTTAATGGCTCCCACATTGGGAGCAATGCTCATCTCATTGTCGTTGAGAATCACAATCAGATTCTTTTTGTACTGAATGTCTTGATGAAGCCCCTCATAGGCCATCCCAGCCGTCAATCCGGCATCCCCAATAATGGCGATGGCCTTATGCCGATCCTTGGCCTGCCTCAGAGCTTCTGAAATTCCCACCGCCACAGAAATGGAGGTTCCCGCATGGCCTGCCCCGAAAATGTCGTGGGGACTTTCTGATCTTCTACAGAAGCCAGAAACGCCATCGGCCTTTCGAAGTCCTTGCATTTCTCGAAATCGCCCCGTCATCAACTTATGCGGATAGGCCTGATGCCCAATATCCCAAACGATTCGATCCTTTGGTGAATCAAAAACCTTATGAAGAGCCAAAGTCAATTCGATCACCCCTAGGCCAGGCCCCAAATGACCGCCATTTCTTGAGCAGATCTCGATCAGATAATCTCGATACTCGGCGCCAAGCTTCTCAAGAGCCTCAAGCGACCAGTCCTTGATGTCGCTTGGCTCACGAACCGAAAGACTTAAAGGATAGCGTTTCTGCAAATCCTCCTCAGAAAAATGATTGGGGTACTTAAAATTGATCTTAGTGTCTGACTCTTTCACCCTTGCGCTCCTCAATGCCTTCTCTCCAAGATGTAGTAAGCCATTTCTTCCAATCTGTTTTCAAACTTCAGCTCTAAACTTCTCAGCTTCAAAATCGTCTCGTTTAAAATTTTTCGGGCTTCCAATTTGGCCGCCTCTAGACCCATATCTCTCACAAAGGTCCTCTTCTGATTTTTTTCGTCGCTTCCAAGTGGTTTCCCAATCTGACTTCCACCCTCGACATCCAACACATCGTCCCAAATCTGAAACACTAGCCCTAGACTCAAACCGATTTCTCGAAAGTCTTCAAGCATCCTCTGAGAAGCTCCCGCTGAAATCGCCCCCATCACAAACGAAGCGGCCAGCAGCTCCCCGGTCTTCTTTAAATGAAGCTCACGAATGTCTTTCAGCTTGGCGTCCAAATCCATATCCTGACCCAAGACCATTCCCTGGTCTCCGGCGGCCGATGAGAGTGTCTTAATGAGGCTCACCCGAAGCCCGTCGGCCAATTGGCCACACATCGCCAAGATTTCAAAGGCTTTTGTGAGTAGAGCGTCCCCCGCCAGAATGGCCCTCGCCTCGCCAAAAACTCGGTGATTGGTGGGTTGGCCCCTTCTTAACTCGTCGTCATCCATGGCCGGAAGATCGTCATGAATGAGCGAATAGGAGTGCACAAACTCCAAAGCCATCGCGGCTGGCATGGCCTCTTCTGAACGACCCAGAAGAGACTGACAAACCTCAAGACAGAACAGGGGTCGAATGCGCTTCGATGGCAGCAGAAGGGTATAGGCCATCGCTCGCTCCAGGCCAGATCGCGAAGGCTCCAGCTGCTGAACAAGTTCCTGTTCAAACAGGAGCCTTCGTGCCTTCAGATAGTCCGTAATCGAGTCGCTGGTCTGTGCAGATTCTGGAATCATCAGATCTCGTCCCCTCACTCGACCTCTTGAAAATTCTGGACTTCAAAATCAGAGCGAGCCTGAGGTTGGGGCACTTTCTTCAACAAAATCTCTACTTTCCTCTCGGCCTCTTGAAGTTTATCAAAGCAGATCTTCGAAAGCTGACTCCCGCGCTCAAAAAGGCTAAGCGAATCCTCTAACGGCATCTCCGGCGACTCCAGCTTCTCGACCACCGCTTCAAGCTCCTCTAAGGCCTCTTCTAACCTCTCTGGGAGCTTCTTTTCAGACTTTTTTGACATATCCCCTCATAAGCGAATTTCTCTAGCCCGTCCAGAAATCGCTGAGTAGATTGCCCCCTCATGAACCCCCATCAGCGCGCCCTGAAAGACCTCCTTCAACAGCTAGAGTTCTTTAGCGAGCTCCATCACGAAAACCCATTCAAAATAAGGGCTTATGCGAAAGTTCAAGAGCTGATTGGAGAGCTCTCAGAGAGCGATTTTCAGGAGCATTGGGAAGAAGAGAACTGGACGGAGTTGAAGGGCATTGGCAAGGGCATCGCTCAAGTGATTCAAGAATTCAAAGAGCGACAATCAAGCTCAGAACTTGAAGCCCTGTGGAAGATCTACCCAAAAAGTCTTTACGAACTAAGACAAATCAAGGGCTTGGGGGCCAAAAAAATTCGAGTCCTGTTTGAGACCCTACAAATTCAGAGCGTCGGGGAGCTGGAATATGCCTGCAACGAGAACCGATTGCTTTCACTGCCCGGATTTGGAGAGAAGACTCAAAGCAAAGTCCTCAGCGAGATTTTGTTGCTGAAAAAACATCAGGGCTTCAGCCTCTTGTCCGACTCGCTTCAGGTGGCCGCCCGCCTTGAGAAAAAGTTTCCGAAGAACCGAGTTTGGGTTGCCGTTGGCGCTCTCGGCGCAAAGAAAGAGACCATGGATCAACTGGACTATCTCTTTGCCTACGAAAAGAATTCGCGCTCCAAGCCAAACTGGCTGAGCAAGTTAGGCCTAGAGACCCAACAGAAGAGAGAAGCGGACTCGAGCGAATTTCGTTTCTGTGATATTCAAACCCCCGAAGCGCAGAAGCTTCGATTTTGGTTCTGCGAAGCGGAAGAGTTCTCAGTGGCTTCTGTCTTTCTCAGCTCAAGTCGAAGTCACTGGGAGTTTTTGAAGGGCCGGGCAAAGGCAAGGAGCCTGGAACTCAGCCCAAGAGCCTTGACCCGAGGCTCAAAGAGGCTCGATCTGAAGTCCGATCGCGAGCTCTACTCTCAGCTTGAGCTGGATTATGCACCGGCTGAAGCCAGAGAGTTCCCAGAGCTTCGGCCCAAACTCGTTGAAAGAAGTGAGATTCAAGGAGTCTTTCACGCGCACAGCCTTTACTCAGATGGCCGCCATTCTCTAGCCGAGATGGCTCAAGCCTGTAAGGAGCGAGGCTGGAAGTACCTGGGCATTTCTGAACATTCCAAGACGGCCGTCTACGCTCAGGGTCTGGAGCGCAAGCGACTGCAGGATCAATGGACAGAGATCGACCAGTGGAACCGACAAAACAAGGAGCTGAAAATTCTCAAAGGCATCGAGAGTGACATTCTGAAAGACGGGAATCTAGACTATCCCAAGGAAGTCTTGAAGGGATTTGACTTCGTCATCGCGTCCATTCATCAACGATACGGACAAAAAGACATGACCGATCGACTATTGAAGGCCCTAAAGAATCCCTATACGCGAATGCTTGGGCATCTTTCTGGTCGTCTTCTTTTGTCTCGTGAGGCATACGCCTTTGATAAAGAGCGGGTCTTTCGTGAATCGATAGAATCTAAAGTGGTGATCGAATTGAATGCCAATCCGCATCGATTGGATCTCGATTGGCGAGACTGCTTTGATGCCTGTCGCCAGGGTCTTTTGATTTCGATCAATCCCGATGCTCATTCGATTGAGGCCTTGGACGACCTCGACTACGGTATTTGGATGGCCCGAAAGGCCTTGGTACCTCCAAGCCAAATCATCAACACTTGGAGTCTAGCAAAGCTAGAGGAGTTTTTTCGTGAAGCCCGAGTTTAAGTCTAGACTGCTGAAAGTGCTTCGCCGACTGGAAGCCCAGTACCCAGACGCCCACTGTGCACTTCGGCATCGCAATGCCTTTGAACTTATGGTCGCCACGATTCTTTCTGCTCAGTGCACCGATGAGCGCGTGAACAAAACCACTCCTCTCCTTTTTGAAAGACTGCCAGATCCGCAAGCAATGGCCTCCGCCACACTGAGCGAGATCGAAGGTCTCATTCACTCTTGTGGCTTTTATCGACAGAAGGCGAAGAGCCTTCGAGAAACCAGCCGAGAGCTTGTAGAAAAGTTCGAGGGCCAAGTTCCCGACAGAATCGAAGATCTAACACAGCTCAGAGGAATTGGAAGAAAGACCGCCAATGTCATCTTAGGTGAAATTTACGGACGGCCTGCCGGCATTGTGGTCGATACTCATGTCAAACGACTCTCTAGACTTTTGGGCTTCACCCGACAACGGGAGCCCGAAAAGATTGAGGCCGATTTGAACTCTAAAGTTCCGATCGGAAAGTGGCGGCTCTACTCTCACTGGCTGATCACCCACGGGCGCCAAGTCTGCAAGGCGCGTCAACCCCAATGTCAGGACTGCTTCCTTCTCGATCTATGCCCTCGAAATGGCCTGAAGGGGAGGTTAAAGCCTGCGAGACCGAAAATCGGGCCTCCCAGCACCAAACTTGTCGCTAAGCGCAATCGAGCCGAAAGGGCCAAAAACTCGAGACTTTCGAGGCTCGCATCGAAGAGCAAATGAGTGTTAAAAAGGGGGCATATGAAGGTCACAAAAGCAGATGCTTTAGGAACTTGTTTTGGTGTCAGGGACGCAATTGAAGAGGCCATGGACCCAGATTTCAAAGGAAATCTAACCGTGATTGGCCAGCTCGTTCACAACCCACAGGTCGTGGAAAGGCTGAAGGAAAACGGGGTCAAGATCGTGAACAGCTTGGATGATCCGATTAACACTCCCAATGTGATGATTACCGCCCACGGAGCAGCTAAAAGTGTGCACGAGAAAGCAAAGACCCTGGGCTATAAGGTTTACGATGCGACCTGCCCTCTGGTCATGCGAGTTCACCGAGCCATCACGAAACTGGTCGAAGAAGGTTATTATCCCGTCGTGATCGGACAAGAGTCTCATGTTGAAGTCAGAGGAATCGTCTCTGATCTAGAGGAGTATACCGTCATCTGGGATGAGAAGGACTTTCATAAACTAGAGGACAGGCCAAGAATCGGTGTGGTCTCTCAAACGACTCAGCAGATCAAACATGTTTTTCCCTTGGTCGAACAGTTGAAGTCTTTGAAAAACAAGGACGGCAGTTTAAAGGAAGTGAAGTTTGTGGACACGATCTGTAAACCCACCAAAGATCGGCAGAAAGCGGTTGAGTCCCTATCTGACGAAGTCGACTTGATGATTGTGGTGGGAGGTTACAATTCAAGCAATACGAAAAAACTTCAAAAGGTCTGCGCAGACAAAGGTCTGGCCGCCTATCATATCGAGAACGCTCAGCAGATTGATCCAGAGTGGTTCCGAGGCAGAGAGCATGTCGGCATTACAGCAGGCACTTCCACACCGCACTGGGTGATTGATGAGGTCTACGAAGCGGTAATTCGCATTGGTGAGCGACTGGAGGCCGAGGATTCCTTGAGAAGTGCTTGATGCAAAAATCATTTCAATACGGAATTTTGGGAGCGGGCATGCAAGGTCTGGCTGCCGCTTACTATCTTGCAAAGCATGGGCAGGCGAGTCGCATTCTTCTGATGGATCGCGAAGGCGAGAAGCTGCAAAAGGCCAAAGAGCGCTTGAATCGACTGCTGGGCAGAGAGATTTTTGAAACTCAGATCCTAGACGCAAAAGACCGTCGGGCTCTGGCCACCGCCCTTAAAGACCTGGATGCAGTCATGAGCGCGATCGACTACTCCCTAAATCTTGAGATCACAAAAGTTGCGATTGAAAGCCAAACATCGATGAATGATTTGGGCGGCAACACCGCGGTGGTGCTTCAGCAGCTAAAGCTTCACGAGGCGGCAGGAGCCGCTGGCGTCTCCGTGGTACCAGACTGTGGACTGGCGCCCGGATTGGCAAACACTCTGGCTTCTTACGGCATTGAACAGCTCAGCGAAGTCGATTCAGTAAAGCTTCGCTGCGGCGGGCTCCCTCAAACGCCTCGCCCCCCCTTGGACTACAAACTCGTTTTTAGCATTCGGGGACTCACCAATGAGTACTTTGGTCAGGCCCAACTCATTCGAGATGGAAAGAGACAGGAGATTGAAACTTTTCAAGAGCTTGAGAAGTTGGAGTTTCAGGCTCCCGT
This sequence comes from Bradymonadales bacterium, assembly GCA_007693605.1. Lineage (GTDB taxonomy): Bacteria > Bdellovibrionota > UBA2394 > UBA2394 > UBA2394 > REDG01. Next base: position 32,648 of record REDG01000058.1, on the reverse strand, counting down.
GGGGTTCTGTGAAGCCTTCGTCACCTCGGGGGGGAGCTCGACTTGCCCTTGGACATTCGAGGGCCGCGTCAAAAATTTCGATTATAAAACCGTCCGTTATCCTGGGCACTTCGAGAAGATGAAGGTCTTGAAAGACTTGGGTTTTCTCAGTGAAGAGAGCATTCCGTTAGAATCGGGGGCCAGCGTGGTCCCTCGCGAAGTTTTTCACAGCCTGGCTAGCTCCGCCTTAGACTTTCCGAAAGATCGAGATCTGGTCGTTCTTCGGGCGGATATCGCCGGAAAGAACGAGGGAAGATCTTTGAAGTTTCGATATGAACTGATCGACTTTCACGACGAGAAAACCGAGTTTAGCGCGATGGAGAGGACGACAGGATTTCCGGCAGCGCAAGTCTTGATTGAACAAGCCTTTGGACGAGTGAAACCGGGTGTAAGAGCGCTTGAAACAGCACTCGACAACCGAGGCTATCTTGATGCCTTAAGCCGTGAGCTAAAAATTCAAGGACTGACCTGAGGACCTGAAAGGGGACGAGTATGAATCTATGGATGATTAGCTTTCTGTGGGGAGGCTTGGGGGCTGTTGTGGGTGGACTTGTCACATTCTTGTGGACTCGAGCCAAACGCCAGAGCCTAGAACTACAGATTGAAAGTGAAAGAAAGCTCGGAGAAGAGAGACTAAAGATTTTACAAGAAGCGAAGTCCAGCCTTGAAGACAGCTTTCGCAGCCTCTCGTCAAAGGCTCTCGAAAATAACAACGAGGCCTTTCTCACACTGGCCAAGACCCAGTTTGAGAGCTTTCAAGAGCGATCTGTTTCTCAACTCAATGAAAAGAAAAATAGCATCCAAGAACTCGTGAAGCCCGTAAAGGAGAGCCTCGATCGAGTGGATTCAAAAATTCAGGAGATTGAAAAGTCTCGAATCCAGTCGGAGTCTTCTCTTTTGAAAAATCTGGAATTGCTGCAGTCAACTCACCAAGAGCTGCGAACAGAGACCTCAAGTCTTGTGGCCGCACTTCGAACCCCTCAAACCCGAGGTCGCTGGGGCGAGATGCAATTGAAGAGAGTCGTTGAAATGGCAGGAATGTTGGACCATTGCGACTTTGTGACTCAAAGTTCGGAAAATCATGAGACCGGACGCTTGCGGCCAGACCTGGTGGTTCACTTGCCAGGCGGAAAAAAAGTGGTGGTCGACGCCAAAACCCCCCTCGCCTCTTATCTTGAAGCCCTCGAATCCTCAGACCCAGAAAAACGCCTACAAAAGCTGAAGGATCATGCCCGACATGTTCGCAAACATATTGAAGACCTGAGTCGAAAGTCCTATTGGTCTCAGTTTCAACCCTCACCGGAGTTTGTGATTCTGTTTTTGCCAGGAGAGTCTTTGTTTGGAGCGGCTCTCGAACAAGATCCGAGCCTCATTGAGGCCGGGGTCGCCCAGAATGTCATCTTGGCAACGCCAACGACTCTCATTGCCCTTTTGAGAGCTGTCTCGTACGGCTGGCAGCAAGAGAGCCTAACGGAGAATGTGAAGTCACTAGGTCAGCTCGGGCAGGACCTTTACAAGCGAGTGGCCGATCTTGGCGGCCACCTTCAAAAACTCGGAAGGAACCTCAAGCAGTCCGTAGACTCCTACAACCTGGTGGTGGGAAATGTTGAGTCTCGAGTCTTGGTGACCGCTCGAAAAATGAGAGACCAACGACTGATTGGGAACGAGGGCGAAATTCCAAAACTCGACGGTCTTGATCAAATTCCAAGGCAACTGACTGCCGAAGAGTTTTCTTCAAAGCTAGAAATCGAATCCAAACTAGAATAGGACCTCAGGGGACTGTCACAAAACCCTCGATTCGGGAGTGGCGATAAGGGTCCAGATGCGAGAAGGTTAGTGGTCCAACCGGTAAATTGTTTCCGTGTTGTGCTGAGGCCAGTTTGAGGCGATGCAAGGCGGCAGCGAGGCGCATATTGGACATATGCAACGAGCGACAACGCCGCAGCGGCTCAAAAGGGCCCAGCCCGAAGGGAATCAAGCTTTTGCCCCGACTCAGCGTTGCTCGGGATGGCATAGGTACCCAACCTGATCCCACCCTCGCGCCTTGATTCGAAGCAAAAGCTTGATTCACAACATGAAAAAATTTATCGGTTGGACCACCAGGAGCGAGCATCGCAGTGTGGTTAAAATGCCACTCGAGAAGCGCAGCGACGCAGCCGACGAAGCAGATGGGCCTTTAGCGACACTCCCTTTAGAAGCTTTCGTCGAACCGAACTTCCCCGGTCACCCCCACTTGGTAGGCGGAAACTCGCCTCTCGAAGAAGTTTGCGAGTTCTTGAGCGTCCTGAAGCTCCATAAAATCAAATGGATTCTTGGAGCCATACTTTGCGGCCATTCCCAAGCTCTCAAATCGTCTATCTGCGGTGAACTGAAGATAACTTCTCATGTCGCGACTCGACAGCCCAGCCACCCCTTCTTTCAATAGATCGACCGTAAAGCCCATCTCACACTCGATGGCATCGTCCATCATTTCCACAATCTGGGCTTCTAAAGCCGGACTCCAGAGGTCGGGCTCTTCCTCTCGAACGATCTCAATGACCTTAAACGCATAGTCAATATGCGCCGACTCATCTCGAAACACCCAGTTGGTTCCTGTGGCCAAGCCGTTCAAAAGGCCTTTTGAACGGAGATAGTAAACATAAGCAAATGCAGCAAAGAAAAAGAGCCCCTCAATGCAGCAAGCATAACAAATCAAATTCAGAAGAAACTTTCGTCGATCCTCCTTCGTATTCAGTTGATCTAGCTCTTCAATGCTATCCATCCACCTAAAACTGAAATCGGCTTTCGCTTTAATGGAGGCAATGTTGTCTATCGCCGAAAAGGCGGCGGCTCGGTCTTTGTGATCTGGAATATAGGTATCCAAAAGCGTGAGATAAAACTGCACATGAAGCGCCTCCTCAAAAAGCTGTCGAGACATATACAGCCGAGCCTCAGGAGAGTTGATGTGTTTGTACAGATTCAGAATGAGATTGTTCGAAACGATCGAATCGCCCGTCGCAAAAAAAGCGATCAGCCGGCGGATCAAATGTTTCTCCGCATCGGACAACTTACTACTCAGATCGCTTAGGTCTGATCCCAAATCCACTTCTTCCACCGTCCAAGTGTTCTTAATCGCGTTTCGATACATTTCATAGAAGACGGGATACTTCATGGGTCGAAGGGTCAAATTCAGACCGGGGTTTAGAATCATTTATTTCTCCTTTGACTCAGCATTTAAACATTATTGGCAAGAATCGCAAACTTCTGGGTTCTCCAGCGAGCACGCTAGGGCTTCTTGATCGCTCACCTGTACCTTGCCACTTGCTTTTGCATTCGAGCTTCCCCCCACTTTCGAGATTCGAGTCGCGGGCCTCGATCTCAAATAGTAAGTGGTCTTGATTCCACTCTTCCAGGCATAGAAATACATTGAAGAGAGTTTTCCAATATTCGGGCTCTCCATAAACAGATTCAAAGATTGGCTCTGGTCGATATAAGGCCCTCTCGCAGCCGCCATATCAATGAGAGAGCGCATCGGAACCTCCCAAACCGTTCGATAGATCAGCTTTAAATCCTCCGGTATCTCTTCGATCTCTTGAACCGAACCCTCCAACATTTTCAGCTTCGTTCTGACATCATCTGTCCACAGGCCCCGAGCCTTTAGGGCCGACACCAAGTAACGATTCACCTGAAGGAACTCTCCTGACAAGGTTTCTCGCTTGAAGAGATTTGAAATCTGGGGCTCAATGGCCTCGTAAACGCCCACGATGGAAGCGATGGTTGCGGTGGGAGCGATCGCGATCATCAAAGAGTTTCTCAAGCCATACTTCTTGATGTCTGCACGCAAGTCGTCCCAAGCAAGATCCTCAGAGGGCGTGACCCCCCACAGGTCAAACTGCAAGACCCCTTGACTAGCTCTCGTGTCTGAAAAGTTTTCGTGAGGGCCAAGCTCCTTCGCTAGATCGCAAGACTGTCTGAGAGCATGAAAATAGATATGCTCTGAAATCTTCGCTGAAAGCTGCTGAGCCTCAGGCGAGTCAAAGGCGAACGACTTCAAAAAGAAAACATCCTGCAGGCCCATCAGACCAAGTCCAACAGGTCTCCACTTTTTGTTTGAACTTGAAGAACTTTCGATCGGATAGAAATTGATATCAATCACACGATCCAAATAGGTCATCGCCATTCGAACGCTTCGACCCAACTTCTCGAAGTCAAACTTTCCGTTTACCACATGCCTTGCCAAATTGATGGACCCTAAATTACAAACGGCAGTTTCACGGTCACTGGTCACTTCGAGAATCTCTGTACACAAATTCGACAAATGAATCACATTTTCCGGTCTAAGCGTTTGATTGGACTTGGCGTTCGAGGCGTCTTTAAAGGTCATCCATCCGTTGCCCGTCTCGGCCAAACTCTTCATCATTCGAAGATACAGATCGCGAGCTTTGATCTGCCGCGTGTATTGTTTCCGCTGTTCTGCCTCGATATAGGCCTTCTCAAACTCTTCCCCGTAAAGGTCCACGAACTGGGGCACCTCTTTCGGATCGAAAAGCGACCAACCTTCATCTTGATCCACTCGTCTCATAAACAAATCAGGAACCCAATGCGCCAGATTCAGATTGTAAGTTCGTTGAGACTCGTCTCCCGTATTCTCACGAAGCTCCAGAAACTCCATGATGTCGGAATGCCAGGTCTCCAGATAAACACAAGCCGCGCCCTTTCTGCGCCCCCCTTGATTGACCGCAGCCACCGAACTATCGAGGGTTTTTAGCCAAGGCACAATTCCATTCGACTTCCCGTTGGTTCCCTTGATCAGCGAACCCCTCGCCCGAACCCTAGAATAAGAGAGCCCGATCCCTCCGGCAAACTTCGAAAGAAGGGCAACATCGGTATACTTCTGATAAATAGACTGCAGATCGTCCTTCGGACTGTCCAAAAGATAGCACGAAGACAATTGGGGCCTTTGGGTCGCCGAATTGAAAAGCGTGGGTGAACTCGGCATATAATCTAAAGACGAGATCAATTGATAGTAATCGACGGCTTCTTCAAAGCTTTTTGAAAGCCCGCAGGCCACTCTCATAAAAAAGTACTGAGGGCTCTCAATGACATTTCTTGTCTCGGGATGCTTCAAAAGATAGCGGTCGTAAACCGTTCTCAGGCCAAAATACTCGAAGAGATCATTTCTTGCGAGATCGATCGCTCGATCGAGTTCTCTCGCATGAGCCGAAACAAAGGCAGTCACCTCGTTGGACAAAAGGCCAAGCTTATTTCCTGCGAGCACCGAATGCGAGAATTTCGCAATGCCTTGGGTGGCCACTTCTTCATCCACAAACTCAGCAAGAAGCCGAGCGGCGAGTTTGGAGTACTCCGGCTCCTCAAAGGTCAAAAGCGAGGCGGTCTGAATGCACAGCCGATCTAGCTCAACCGTGGTCGCTCCATCATAAAGCCCACTAATGGCCTTGGTCGCCACCCTCATGGGGTCCACATCGTCGAGGCCGGCCGCACAATTCGCGACCCTCGTGACAATCTTGTTCACATCGACAGGAACGAGACTTCCGTCTCGCTTTCTCACATGCATCCGATGAGTCGCCCCAGCCGACGACGCTGCCCCGCTGATGGGGCTTCGAGCTCCGCTACTCGCTTGTGTCTCAATCGTCATTCCGCCTCCTTCGTAAAAAATTCTTCTTCCTCTAAAGGGAACCACTGACCCGGGGACAGACTATACAGACCTATCCGACTGAGCTGGTGATTTCCTCCCCCACCGATCGCTTCTTACTAACAAGCTGTTGCTGTTAGTTTTGCCCCACCCTTTCGTGGCGAGAGCCTGAAGCGCAGAGAACTTGCTTTGATCTACAAGCCTCTCTGATGCTGACTGGCGCAAACACATCGTCCTCATCTTTCACGCTATCTTTCTCTCTAAAAAACTGTCAACGCAGAAGCGTCATTGGTCATAGCATCGAGAAAACCTAGAGCTTGGCGGCATTCGTTTCTAAGTTTTGAAAAAATTTACTTTTGTCTCAATGCGCCACAAAAAGTTGCGGCACTCATTTGAAAGACTTCGGACTCCCAGAGCGACAAGTTTAAAAAAGAGAAAGAATCTGCTTGAGATTCGAAGGAACTTCAAAGGCGGGAGTCTGCAGTTGTCTTACTTAATCTCTCGGTGAAGACTGTGACGACGCAAGAAAGGGTTGTACATCTTCTTTTCCAAGCGATGAGGGATATTCGTTGGATTTTTGGTTGTCGTATAACGAGAGGGTGGCTTTCCCTGTTCACGAGCCTCGGTACACTCCAAAGTAATAATTCTTTTCTTCCCTTTCTTTGCCATAGAAGCGGAAGCTAACGCCCTTCGATCCAAAAATCTAGCCTGATTTCCAAAAAATTTAAGAGGCTTGTGCAGGGCCAAAGGCCCTTGCCCCAAGCTCTTTTCTGACGCCCCTAGCGGCTATCTTTGCTAGGGACTGGCATTGATTCCACTCGATTTCGCCCCCCCTCCTTTGCTCGATAAAGGGCGTCGTCAGCCGCTTGAACCAAGAGTTCAGGGCGATCTCCCTTTTGAGGGGTCCAGCTGGCGACGCCAATACTCACCGTAACAGAACGCTTCAGCGCCTCACCGCCGGATTCGATCTTCAAGCTTTCGACCAGTTTTCGAAGACTCTCTGCCACCACTCTCGCCCCAGCCTCTTCGGTCTGCGGCAAAAGGACGATGAACTCTTCTCCTCCATAACGGGCCAAGAGATCGGCAGGTCGCCTTAGCTGTTGCCTGAGAGCCCCAGCCACTTGCTGAAGGCAATCATCCCCCGCCAAGTGACCATAGTCGTCGTTAAAGCGTTTGAAATGATCGATATCAATCATCAGAATGCTCAAAGCAGCGCCATGTCGCATGGCTCTCTTCCACTCCACCTGAAGGACATCATCAAAATGTCGCCGATTGGAAAGATTCGTCAGGGGATCGACATTAGAGAGAGCCTCAAGTTGTTGATTCATCTCTCGCAGTAACATCGCCGTTTCATGCCAGTGCTCTTCAGAGATCTGCAGAAAGTCGATTTTCTTTTGCAACTCATAAACAAAGGAGAGCTGCAACTTCAACTCTGCATCTGACCAAGACCCGCTTAAAACATGATAAAGACCCAAGACTTCGAGGCTGGCGAGCTCTTGGGCTTTGAACTTGCCTGCCTTGTAAAACAAGAACGGAAGGCTCTTGAAAGCGGGACGCTCTCGCAGCTCCGTGCCAATTTCCAGACTGTCCTCAGGCTGCCAAGGAAGAATCGCCAGCCTAAATCGCGCCTTCCAAGACGCGACCCTCTTCATAGAGCCCCTAAGGGCCGACAGCTTGATTCGCTTCCGATGCCGAAAGTCCAATGAACTGGTCATAGCCCAAAGCCTCTGACTGGCCGTCGTTGCATCATCCACAAAAAGAAGAGCCATTCCTCACATTGCACCTCAGGCCCCCTCAAATGACTAGTAAAAAGCCCGGGGGCTGCCGCCTCTGACCTGCCCCCAAGGCTTACTCCTCAGTCGGGCAAAAATGCCAGAGCTCTTAGCCTCAATCGGACAGAACTGGGAGGTCAAATTTTGTCAGCTGCCGAAAAATGAAGAAAAACAGAGTCATTTCAAGCCCCCACCCGAAGGGCTCAAAGCGGTACGAGACTTGTATATATAGGAGGAGAAGGAAAGGAAGGATCAGTGATGGATAGTCCAACCCAAGTGCTCGAGTTCGCCGAAATCGGCTTAATAGGATTCTTTTTAAAGGGCGGTGTCTTTATGTGGATACTGCTCGGAATTAGCGTCGCCGCGATGATCATCGCTCTCGAAAGATACTTTAGCTTTCGATTGCGATTCGGAATTGACGGTCGAAGACTCTTTAACGATGTAAAGAAATACATTACGGCCAAAGACTGGCGGCGCGCTCAAGAGATCTGTCGACAGAACTCCAGCGTTCCCCTGGCTCAAGTCTTGGGCGCCGGACTTGCCCATGCCGATCAGTCGATCGAAGAAATGGAAACGGCGATGGAATCTCAAACCCTCTACTATGTGCCAAAACTGAGCGAGCGACTCAATTACCTTTCCACTTTTGCGAATGTGGCCACTCTTGTGGGACTGTTGGGAACAATCTCTGGATTGATTCACGCCTTCTCAGCCGTCGGTGGTGAGTTGATAGGAATCACAAAAGAAGAGGCTCTGGCCAGCGGTATCGGAATTGCGATGTACACGACGGCCTTCGGTCTTATTGTTGCCATCCCCACTCTCTTGGCCCATATGTATCTGTCAAATCGAGCGAATCAGTTGATTGACGATATCGATCACTATGCGACCTCTTTAAAACAGTTGATTCAAAGGCTGAAATCTCGTGGCGAAGTTCCTCTACTCGACACAGTAGAATCGAACCTGAAAAGCTCACCTGAAAAGAAAGCCTTAGCTCAAACGGAAGCCCTCAAGACCTCCTGATAACAGGAATAAAAACCATGAGAAGACGACAAGATCGCGGCAAAAGACTAGAGACAACGGGGGAACTCAATTTGATTCCTGTGATGAATCTTTTTGTTTGCCTCATTCCCTTCTTGCTCATGTCTGCCGCCTTCGTGCAGTTGGGGGCGATCGATGCAGAAACACCAAGCCAAACCGAAAAGAAGGCAGAGAGCACTGAACCAAATCCCAGCGTTCAACTCATCGTTCAAGTAAGCCCAGAAGCGGTTCAGATTAGTGCCTATACTCGATCCTTTCAAAATCGACTGGAGGGAGTCGACCTGCGATTTGCCCTGCATGACTTGAATGCTCTGAGTCAGGGGCTTGAAAAACTTGTTGAGGAGCACAGCTCAATTGACTCCACTCTATTTCGTGTGGGCGGAGAGAGCGCATACAAAGATGCAGTCGCTGTTCTCGCTCAACTTAGAAAGACAGAGGGTCTAGGTAAACTTGTTTTAGCGACGGAGGTCGTTCGATAATGGCTCTTAAACGAAGAAAGTCCAGACGACCCATGAGCGCCTCTTTGATGATCACGCCCATGATTGATATGTTCACGGTGATTCTGATCTTCTTGATTGTGAGCTATGCGCCCGAGCAGTCTCGCATCCAGAAAAGCGAACAGATTGAACTGCCTCAAGAAGACTTTAAACTCTCTAGACTGCCTACTCTACAAGTGGAAGTCACAGAAACCTATGTCTCGATGAATGGTGTTCGAATTGAACTCAACAACCCTCAAGCCTGGGGACAAGTCGAAGCCCAGCTGCAAGAGTTTAAGAGAGATAGCCGAGAAACTGCGGGACTGCTGATTGCCGATCAATCCACACCCTATCGACTCATTGATCGAACCATTGGGCATCTCAGCGCATCAGGATTTTCAGAAATTTACTTTTTAACGCAAGAGGAGAACAAGCCATGATCTCATATATCTTTCTTAGCATGATGCTTCCGGTAAGCCCGACGGTCGAGACCGTGGTGGAAAAGCAGATTGTCTACCAACAAGAGACGAATATTGATCTGGCCGGATCACAGGTGGACGGTGAGTCTCAACTCCCTCCGGCCTTCTTCGTCATGAAAATGAATGCCCCGACCGCCAGCAGTCTTTTAGAGGAGCGGCTCAAATTTGGTTTAAGAGACTACAACGAACTTGGATTTTAAGAACTCAGTGAGGATTTTTTGAATCAGTGGCGTCTCAGCATTAGAACTCTAGAAGGCCTCTCGCAGGACTTCGACCTTAGTCGTCAAGGCCAGGTCTTTGCCGGAGATGATACGGCCAACGATGTTTGCATCCAGAGCGTCAGCATTCCCTCACGCCACCCCATTGTTAGAATCAAAAGAGGCAAACCGGTCATCAACCTGTCAGAAGAAGTTCGGTCGAGCCTCACCGGAAACTTTCAGAAAAACAAGGATTGGAACAGCAAGCTTTACCAAGGCTCAGAGTTTATTGCGAGCGGCGACTGTCGATGGACCGTTGAAAACATTGAGTTCAGCCTTGAAAAAGTCTTGCCGCTGACGCTCTCGAAGGAGCGACTTTCTAACGACCCTCTTGCTCAGAAGAGCTGGAGGGATTCGTTCGGAATCTCCTTTGGGTTCCATTTGAGTCTTTTCTTGATGATCTTCAGCTTGCAATGGCTGTGGTCTCTCTTCCAAACTCAGGACGAAGCACTTGATATCCAAGCGATTAGCCTCGTTCAGATTGAAGAGATCTTTAAGCCTGAGCCAACACCCGTAGAGCAAGAGCCCAAACCGGTTGAGCTTGACACGCCAAAACCCCAGGCCGAAAGACCTCAAACTACCGCAAGACGCTCTGTCGCTGCCCCACCGAGAACTCAGCAACAAGCAGCGGGGCAGGCTGCGAGTGGAGAGAGTCGAAAGCAGGATCTTCAGTCGATGGGCTTACTCGCCCTTCAGGCGACCCCACAGTCGGACTCTTCGAGAACGGCGATTGACCGCGCAAGAGTGACGGACGCCAGCTCGGACGAGTCTGCTCGAGGTGTAAGCGTGCAAAGGGCAAGTTTAGGCGTTGAGGTTCAGACCGGCCGTCAGTCACTCGCGAGTTTATCAGGACTCTCGTCAGGGGCCTATGTTGCCGGAGACATTGGCTCAGACCTTGACGGTCAAGCCTCAGCGAATCTGCGCCTGATCCGTAGAGAAGTAGAGGTGAGAGGTGGTCTTGACCCCGCTCTCGTGCAGCAGATCATTGAGGAGCGACTCACGCAGGTGCGACGCTGCTATGAGTCTGCGCTTCGAAACGAGCCCGGCCTTGCCGGAAAGATTGAGACCTCCTGGACGATCAATGCCGATGGGCGGGTTTCTAACCTAAAGATGAATTCGCAAGACCTCACGCAGGCATCCCTCCAACAGTGCATTCATGAAAGAATCGCAAGCTGGAACTTTCCTGAGCCTAGAGGGGGCGGAATTGTGAATGTAAAATATCCTTTTGTTTTCAGCCCCTTAGGCAGCTAAACTAGGGACATGAAAATTCTACACTCTCTGGTCATGACCTTGTTTGTATGCGCCGCCTTTCCCCTCTCCAATTCTTTTGCACAGGATGAGTTTGAGTTTGTTCAAGTCTTGGACGAACCTCGCTACTCTCTCACCAAGAGATTTCACTTTGATTTGGAGATCAGCTCGTTGCCACTCGATGCCTATTACAAGCCCTTGATGATTGAACTGGGCGCTTCTTATCAATTGAGTGATTCCTTTTCTTGGGAGATGGCCCGTTTTAGTTATCCCCTCTTCGTTCACGACACCGGCCTCAATCGAAGCGTTGAAAATCTCGTGAATCCGCTTCAGGAGGAGCTTGATAAAACTGAGTTATATAGAGGCACCACAAGTAAAGAATTGAAAGACATTCGATACAAGGTTTCGAGTACTCTTTTCTTGAATCTCCTTTACAGCAAGAGCAACTGGTTCAATCAACAAATCGTCTATCATTTTTGGCAGGTGGGGGCCGGACCCTTTTACTCGGACATGAAACACGAGAAACAATATGGCGTCGACTTAGCCGCAAGGGTTCGCTTCTTTATCGACAACCGGTGGATGTTGAATTTGCGCGGGGGAATGGGCTTTGGTTTCAACTCGAAAGCTCCGAGGCAGATTCTCTTTTTCAGCGTAGGAGGCGGATTTGCTATTTAATATTCTTTTCTTAAGTTTTCTTAGCGCGAGCCCAGAGGCTGAGATCTTGGATCGGGTCCCAAACAATTGGTACCGCTCAACGACTGAGTTGTTCAACTACTGTGTGAGTGTTCAGTTCAACCATCCGATTTGCCCTCGGATTCAGGGCAGACAGTTTGCTGGCGTTGATTTTCAAAGTGAGTTTTTTCGTGCGCCTACCGGAGGCCTAAGCCCTCGATCTCTTTTTCAAGCGACCGTTCTGTATCAAGTGAACCGACCCCCTGTGTATTGGTTCGTGGGTTTGAAGCTAGAAGGAGAGCGCCCCCCAGAAGTCGATCCGCGACTTTGGGCTGAGGCCCAGTGGCTTTGGGCTCGAATTCTCTTTGATCAAAGACAATACAAGAAGAGCCTTGAGCTGTTTGACCGAGTACTAGAGGCTTTTAAGGGCCGCGCCTTGTATCACCAACAGAGAGCCTGGGCTCAGTTTTTCAATCAAGATTTTGATTTAGCCTTGGGCAGCATTGTCTCGGCTGAAAGCCCCCTTCTGTATCCTGTTCCCTTTTTTGAAAAATATTTTCTTCGCGCCCTGATCGAAAAGGAGGCCTGTCAATACGAACAGGCACTAGAAACGATTTCTGCGGGTCGAGTGGCCTTGAAAGGCAAAAGCGATGACTATCGGAATCACCCCTGGGTGGTCTTGTGTCGCAGGCAAAACTTAGGAACGGTCTGTCAAAGACTAGAGGCTTGGTATGCTCAGGTCTACGAGAGAAACTCTCGATCGGCTTTGAACGATTTGGATCTGCTAGAAATTGAGCTAGGAGATCGTTTAACGCCAGGGCAGCCGAAACCCTCTGTTTCGCAAATCATGTGGCCAAAACGAGGAGAGTCGTGGAGAGACGAAATTGGTCGTTACTCCGTTCCCATTGAGAATCAATGCTAGAACCAAGAAAAATTCTACTCCTCATTCTTGTCACAATAGCCGGATGTTTTGTTTGTAGTGAGTCGGCTCTGGCTCAAATCCGATTTCGAATTCCCCAAAGCACATTAGACGCGGCAGAGAGACAGCTTGCTCAAGAGATGGATCCCTATCGAAGACTTCAATTGATGATTCGCTGGATCGGAATTGTTGAAGAGCTAGAAAGGGAGGATGAAGCCGAGTTTGGAAGAGAGGACTTTCAGTGGATTCTGGAGTCCAAACGAAAGATTTTAGATCGACTCGAAGAGGAAAGAAACAAGCTCCTGCGAGCTGGTTTGAACTTAGACCCTCTTCATCGGGAACTTGGATTTCGACATGCCGAGCTGAGACAGCACGAAGAAGGGGTGAAGTACTTCCGTTTACTGACTGAACCCACCCCCGATGATTTTATGGCTCTAGGGGATTCCCTCTTTGCTTTAGAAAAGCTCGAAGAAGCCAACGAAGCCTATCTCAAGGTCTTTGAAAGCTCGAAAGAGTGGAGATCTGTAGCGGCCTATAAGCTCGCGTGGACGGCTCTTCGTCAGTCGAGATACGGCAGGGCCTTAGACTTTTTCAACCGCTCCCTTCAAGAAGGAGATTCTCATTTACAGATCAAAGAACAGGCTTTTCGTGACCGACTGATTCCCTATCTTGAACTCTTTGAGAAACCCGTTTTCAGCGCTCAAGATGCAAAAGAATGGAAAGATCTCACCAGACGAGTGAGTCCGAATGCCGAGAAGCGAGCCGACTTGTATCAAGAAGCCCTCAAAGAACTAATCAATGGCTTTACCGCGAAAGGAAAGATCTCTCAGGCTCAAAATGCTTTTTTCTTTCTGTCTCAGGAGATTGAAGACAGCCTTGAGATTCTCTTAGTTTCCGCCCCCACCTGGATTCGGGTCTATCGGGCTGCACTCGACCATGGAGCTGTGGTTCGGATTCTTCGATCTCTACCGAGTCGCCCCTTGGACGCGGCAAAGACGCTCACACTTCAAGCCGAAATCTTCAATACGGCCGTCTTTTACGAAGGCTTTGGCCAGCAGGATGAGGAAATTCCTGAAGAGATTACTGAGATTCTATTTTTAAGCTACCAGAAATACTTTCAGCTCTACCCTCTGGATGAGGGAGTAAACCCTCTTCGCGTCAATTTTTCGCAAATGCTTTTCGAACGCGACATGGCTCGAGAGTGTTTGGAAATCTTGGGCAATCGATCTTCTGATGACTCTGAAGAGGAAGTAAGAGCGGCGGCCATCAGCTTAGAAGCTCGCTGTGAACTCAAATTTTTGGACCAGCTTTATGCTGAAACTCACCAAGCATTTTTCTACGAGCGACTGGCTAAGGCGCTGCTGGAAGACAAGATTTACCATACTCCAAATCTCGGAGCGAGCCCAGAGCGAGTTTTCGAGAGACTCACACGAATGCTTGTGGGAAGCCTTCAACAGAGGACTGGATCTCGAGAGCTACGAGGCTATCTGATTCAACTGATTCGAAACTTCCCATTTCCTGAGATGGAGAAACTGTTTGAAGAACTTCAAACTCTTTCTGCCGAACTTCGATTTCAGGATGTTTCCAGGTCGAAGGCTCTACCGGCTGCACGAGCTAAGGCGTTTTTTCAGATCTTTCAAGATGCGAACCCAAACACAGAAGTCGCCAAAGTCTCTTTGAAGAACAGCATTCTCTTAACGGAGAGCCGAGATGCTCTAGAACATTGCGATGCATTTCAAAATATCTACACCCCAGACTTTGGCTTAGGCACTGAGATTTTCGCTCATTGTGCTGCGTTAGCGGAACACTATCTCGATCTGGAACGAGAACTGCAATATTGGCATCCCCTAGAGAAGGAGCTGAACTCAGACCAGCGGGTTCGGTTGGGAATGATTGAAATGGCTTTAGGCAAAGCGGAGGGTCAGAAGAGAATTGAAGCTGAAGCTTCTGAGCTCTCAAAAAGCGTCTTGAGAGTTTGGAACCCCCCAAATCCTCCGGAGATTCAAACTCCGCGGGAGTGGCCTCGATTGGAACAAGAGGCAAGGTCGTGGACGCAGGGCTTAAGGAAAATTTCTTTTGATCAGATTTCTGATCGAGTCTCCGCGCAGATTCAAGGCTACGAGCGATTGGACTCTCGTTTAAAAGATTTTTTTGATGCCTCACCAGAGCCGCTGTATCAAGCTAAGACTTTATATCTTCGGGCAGAGATTGCAGATCGAATGTCGACCTGGATCTCGGAGTTACCCGAGCCCGATGGATTAACGGAAGAAGAGCTGATTGCGTATCGAGAGGGAACCGAGCCTGTCAGACAAAGCTGGAGAGAGAAACGAGAAGCTCGAACAAGGGATTGCTCAGAGATCGCCTTCTCTTTGAGCCCAGACTTCACTCAGGAGTCTGATTTTTGTCGAGAGTCAACAAGCCTGCCAATCTTGAGAAGTCATCTCAACCGCTGGAGAAATCGACTGCGACCCCGTCAGGCCTTAAGCCGACCAATTCAGATTCTTCTCTCTCAGGCGACTCGAGAGGAAGACTCAAACCGCAGCAAGTATATTTTGACAAGGGCCCTTCAGGCTTCAGAGAATGACCGTCAACGGGCGGCAACCTACCTGGTTTTTGCGCGAAAAATCGACCACCCCTTCTACTGGCAACAGAGCCTGGCCCATGACGGTGGTCTCCTTGAGGCCCTTCAGTGGCAAAAGGAACAGTACAAGGCCAACCCATTCTTTCTAAGACTCTATGAGATGAAAATCAGAAGACTCCGCGAACAAAACTAGTGGCGCGAACAGATCTTGGGATCTGGCGACAAAAGTTCACTATTTTCAGGTGCTTAGTCGCAGGCGTTGAATAATTGTTCTAATATTAGTACAATCATTAAATGTTCGATATTGTGAACATTTTAAGTAATCGTAGCCGCTGGAAGCTTCTTCGCGTTTTGGTATTTCGTCAGCAGGCTCTTCCCCTTCGACAGTTGGCCGAACTGTCTGGGGTGTCTCTTACAGCAACCCAGCACGCTGTCGATGAAATGGAACGGGAAGGTTTGGTCGGCTCAAGCATTGATGGCAAGTACCGACTGATTTCTCTCAAAATTGGCGATCCCATCCACTCTTTGCTGAAACAATTATTTAAGGTCATTGACGAACACGACACCTCTATTAATAAGGTCTCTCAGAATCAGAAGGCCAGAAAAGTTCTTGAGTTCAACAATGAAGCTTTAGAGATGATTCGATCGGCTCGCAAATGAATTCGATGAGCTATGCTGAGCTCTTCAAAGCCGCAGTAAACGAACTCCGGAAAAGGAATATAAAATTTGCCTTGGCAGGTGGGCTTGTGGCCTCTCTCTATCGAGATCAGCCACGAACAACCAACGACATTGATTTTCTCATTCTAGCAGATTCCAACTCTCAACAAGCAGCCTGTGATCTAATCAAGGCTATGGGCCTAGTTCCTCATGTGGCCACAAGAGCTCAACTTGAAGGCGGCCCAATGTTTGCGATCAAATCAGGACGGAGTCCGGTCCTTGTTGTTGTGGGGCGAAGAGAAAAAGATCGAGATGCGCCAGGACTGGATTTCATTCTTCCTACCATGCCCTGGTTTGAAGCGGCTTTTGAGAGAGCTCAACACAACACGAGAAATTTTGGCTTTGGTGATTTGCCTTGTTTGTGCAAAGAAGATCTGATTTTGGCAAAAATGTATTCCCTTGCAAATGACAACTCTCGTCTTCATGACCTTTCAGATTTGCGATCTATCTTCAAAGAGCAAACAAATATCGATCTGAACTACCTTTCGGATCAAATGGAGCGCCTTAAGCTGACCCTACCTGCTAGCTTCGCAAATGAAGCTCCTGCTCTTTTAAAGAAGGTGGACAAGAGACTCCGCCGGAATGCTCGAAAAGAAGCGCGGCCATAGGTTGAACGGGGTAAGTCTGTAATCTCACTGGAGTGACAATGCTTTGAAATGCGGGATGAGGGACTCTGAAGCCGAGCGAGTAGCAAATACAGCGATCGAGGGCCATAACATCTTGGTCCTTTGATTTATATTCATGGGGGCCCAGCCTGCTCCAACTCGCAATGCGCAAACATTGACTTTCGATAGGCCTGGCAAAGCGTACTTTTTTAGAAACTCCGTCTTTGTGTAGGTTCGGAGAACGCTTCTTAAGAATACTGTTTGAGCGAATCTACAGAAATCAGAAAGCAATCAATCAGCTTTCGATCTAGAGGCCTTATGGCCTTTGTTCATAGTTTAAAAGAAGGAGTATCATTGTGAAACAAAACAAAAACGATTCATCTTCCCGAACGGTTCGGGCTAGACGCAGCTTAGTGACGATAAAGCTGGCCTGTGCTGTTGGCTTGATTGCCAGCTCGTTCTCAGGCCCACAGACTTCGGCACGAACGGGTGACCCCTACGCCAGTGAACGACCCGAAGAGAGTCGCCTCGATCCGATGGGACTTTATTTTAATGTTGGCGTTTTGGGAGATATTGGCATCACCGGCTACAATAGTGCTGCTGCCAATAGAAATACCAGAATCGTCTACCAGCTTGAGGTCGGAACCCAGTCCTATGCTCTTCCATTGACCTACTCAACAGGCCAAAGCGTCAACATCTTAGGAATCAAACCGAGGATCCAACACTTTGTTCGCTTCGGAGATGGATTCTTCTCTGCCGGTGGAGACTTGGGCGCTGTTTACAGTTTCTGACAGTCGAAAGTGGATGCAGGTTCGGGTGAGTCCAATGTGTCCGTTCACGAACTCGGAGTCCAACCCTCGCTTCGGCTCCTTCTGCGACCAACCTCCATGGTTCATGTCATGATTACCCCAGCGGCGGTTGATATCAACCTCTGGAGACAGATCAATGGAAACACAGGAATCGAAAACTTAGGAAATTTCAGTACCACCAGTAAAACCTTAGGAATGGTCTACAGTGCGGGGGCTGCAGTTGGAATCAATTTTTAGTATCGACTGAGAACATCGACATATCAGACCTGGCTCAGAGTTCAACCGCGATGTTGCGCTCAGCATGATGAAGCCGAGAGGATTGCGAGAGTTTATGGGGGCCCACATCAGCATCAGACCAAAGCAATGTGCTGAATCTTCCCCGCATAGAGTAGTCTCGCCGAATGCTCCGAAAGATAGGCCTCGTTTGTAGAGTTCATATTTTGCTTTTTAAGCTACTGACTATATCTCTAGTGCCTAGCGGCGGGGATCTCGTCGCCGACTGTCACTCAAAAATTCGCATTCTCGGGTCTGCTGAGGTCTCAGGGACGAATGAGGCTCAGCGCTCTAAACTACTCACTCTGCCACCTCAAGCCTTGCGCTACCGCATCGCGGTTCATGTTATCACTCAGAAAGCTAATCGGATTCAGGATATCCTGGCTATCGGACGATACGGTGGGGGTGAGCACCTCGAACTCCTTAGGGCCCTAGTGGACCGAGAGGATGAACTTGGACGAATCATTTTAGTGGGGTGGATGGGAGAACTTGAGTTCAAAAATTCGAGTCTCAAAGAGGGCGTCGGTGTGATATCGCAAGTCCTGAACACTTCAGGAACAGGCCATTTTTTGAGGCAACTCTGGTCGTTGAAGGCTCAACCCGAAGAACGCCAGAGACTTCTTCTCACGGTTGGGACACTACATCGCCCCTTCATTGAAACCCTTGTTGGTCAGGTGCACAGCGTTCAGCTCGAGAACTCCATACTTGTCACTCAACTACAGGCCTCCCTACCACCGGAGATCGCCCGATGGACGAGTGCGGTCGATTTCAACCCGGATCGTCCCCATCTCTATGCGGACTTTGAGCTCTTTAATCGTGATGAACCCGAAGGCATCGGAGATAAACGCCATGCTCTCAGCAACAACATCTTGCTGCCAGCCATGGTTGATTGGCCGGTCGATTCGGATGCAGCGCGGTATGATTTTCCAGACGATATCGCTGAGAGTTTGGCGCACTCGCTTGAAACGCTGGCGGCTCTAGCCAACTTGTTCCATCTCGAGGGCGAGGTCTTGAACATACGAGAGCCCTTGGACAATCAGCTCCCTTATTCGACGGTTCTGCGAGATATCGACGCCATTCAATTTTTACGAGCTCACAGCGGCGAGTTCTCCCGCGCTCGAGCCATCTGGCCCGTGCAAGGCTTGAACTTGAACGAGACGGCTGAAACCGTTCGAGCCTCCAGTAGGGCCTTGGCCAAACTGCTTCAGGCAGAAAGAGATCTAATCGAAATTTGGTTGCTGGCTTTGCCAAACGCTGGATCAGACACCTAAGATTGTCGTGGAAAACTGGGCTGGCAATGAATTCGGCTAGGTCTCAGGTAGCTAAGCTTTCATTCGCATTAAAGCGAGCTTCATCAAGTGTTTCCGAAAAAGATGAAATTCATCCAGAATTTTAGTAGCCGTCGAGCCAGAGCACTCTAAGACTTCCATGGGTTCAAGAGTTTTTAGAGTGGCTGTTCTAGGAACTGCATAAACAGCACTAACCTCCCCCAAAAAATGTCCTGCCTCGGCTTTGGCCAAAACTTCTCCAGATTTAATCACCGAAACACTTCCTTTTCTAATGAAGTAGAGATTTCGATTGAAGTCTCCCTCTTCACAAAGAGTCTCATCCTTGGGGAAAAAACGAGGCCTAAAGTGGGTCAGAAAGTTTTCAAAGATTGAATCATTGGCAAAGATAATATTTCTTTCCTTTTTAAAGGAATGCTGAAGAAGCCTCCCATGAAATTTAGAGAAAATTCGGTCCGCCATCAGAGGATTTTCTTCGAGTAGAGTTTGAAGTTGATCCGAACTGTATTCCAAAAGCTTAGTCGATGCCAGAGCGGTAGCTGTGGCTGTCCGAGGTAAGTGAGCCAGCGGAGCAATCTCTCCAAAAAATTCTCCTGGCTTCAAAAGTCGGCGGGTTCTTCCGTCAAACTGAAGTTCAATCAGACCGTCCTCGATCACATAAAAATTTGAGCCACGACTGCCCTGCTTAAACAGGACTTCTGACCTTCTCAACTGAATTCTCTGAAACTGGCTCGATTTAGGGTCCATTCGGTCGCTCAAAACAAAATCTCCCCTTCCCAAGGAATTTCCATGATAACATGTCGAGCTTCAGATTTTCTAGCTTATCTGTGGCTACAATGACTAGCACTTTAGTTCTATCGCTGAAATGCTGGGAGACACTTTTCTGAAACCGCTCACTCAAGTGTCGATCAATCGATTGCAGAGGAAATCCCCTGCCCAAAAAACAAAATAAGTCCCGGATAGACTTGTCAATGCTACTTCTAGGAAGTGAGAAGCAATGACAGCTCAGGAAAGTAGCGGACATCTCTATCTCAACCTGAGAGAGATGCTTCCGAGATAGGCGTCTTGGTTGTCGGGCTCAAAGACCTCAATCAAATCTCGGCCCTCGCAGAGCACAAAGACACGACCTAAAAGCTCGGCCATCTTCTTCGGTCGACAGGCCTCTGAAAGACTCCGTCGTCTGATGACTGAAGCCGTATCCACATTAACCACAGCAATCTCGTTTTCTTGCCGAAGACTCACGAAGGCCTTTGGCACCCCAGCACTAGCCACCTGTCTTACCCACGAAGCCCCCAAACCGATTTCAAGATCTTGAATGACTTGATCGTCCTCATTGTAAATTCGAATGGCCGAACTCTCAGGATAGGTCACAAAGATCTTGTCGTCGTCTCCTTCGGCGAAGAAAAGCCCTGATGGATAGTGACTCACCAGGGAGGGGCCCTGAAGCTGCCAATCGTTTATGCCTCCGGCAAAAACAGAAGCGGGGGTGATAGAGAAGGCAAACAAGCTTCCGGTGTTGGGGTTGATGCTCGCCCCAGAGAGCCCAAACCTTGAAGTGTTTAGAGGATTAGGAAGCAAAGCCTGAGTGTCCGTATTGATCACCGCAACATCCGTGCTTCCAGAAGAGATCACGAAAAGAAGCTCATTGGCTTCATCCTCAACCAAGCTGACCGGATTAGGCCCCACCTCGAACTCCGAGAGAAGGGCGCCAGTAGTGCCGTTGAATCTTTGCACCCGGTTCTCTTCTCGACTGCTGACATAAAGATTGTTGCCGATCAAATGCAAATCAGACGGGCTCCTTCGTGTGACCCAAAGACTTGAAGCCGTTGCAAGACCCTCAGCATTCAAATTGAGAACGCTTAAGGCATGATCTCTTGGACAGAGCACAAAGAGCCTTCGATTGCCCGCATCAGAGTCGAGTGCCATTTTCTTTGGGGCTCGACAGACCTTTTGAACTTGAACAATCTCGCCCCCTGGCAAGTCGATCACGGCTACGGCCGCGAGATTTCTCAAAAGAACATAGAGTCGGTCATCGGCGGCCCAGGCATGGGTGAGAAGGTCCACTGGTCGATTGAGTGTTAAATTTCCAAGAACCTCTGGCTGAAAACCCGACAACAACTGAGAGATCGACTGTTCCGATCGATTCATCAGCCAAATGTTCTGACCTCCGTCCGTTGCTGCAAAATCAACAGCAGAGTTTTGGAAAATCTCTATCGAAGGGAAGCTGAGCCCGTCGATCCCATCAAATAGAAAAAATCGAAGACTCCTTAGCCCTGACGAGAAGGTGGCGAATGAGGATTGAAGCGGGAACATGGACTGAAGCTGGGGCAACGGCTTTACAGAACTCACAGACTGAGAAAAGTCCACCCACTGAAATTGTTGTTGATTAGGTTGTGAAACCACGGCCTGCCCCTGATGAACCGACAGAGACTGAGGAGAGCCCTCAAGCTGAATGATATTGGCAGAGTTCAGGTCGGCAAAGCTCAATGTCCAATTGTCAGCGGACGCAGCCAACACTCCCGATCGAGGCGTTCCGTCATTGAACGAAAAGGCCTGAAGCTCAGTAATTCGAGACCCGAGATCGTAGCTTGCTTCTAAATTGAAAGTATCTGGGTGATAGGCCCGCAGCTGTGTTCCCCCAGCGGCATAAAGTCTCTCTCCAATCGGGTCGTATTGAACTTTTGAGACGAAAAAGTTTAAGGGATAGTGCGCGACTACAGACTCTCCGGCGGGGTTAATATCGATTCTTGATACCGACTGAGAGTCTCGATTGGCGACCCAAAGCTCATTGCGAGTCAGATCGAAGTCAAAATGATTCGGACGGTTCTGAACAGGAAATTCTTGAATCTGTGCAGTCGCGGTATTGATCACCGCCAGGCGATTCTCATTTCGTGTAAGAGCATAGATTCGGTTGGGTCGAGAGGCGACCTGAATGGGCCGCCCCGACAGAGGATAAAAGGAGAGACTTCCTGAATTCAGAAAGTTGGGAAGGACAATCTCGTAAACGCTATTCGACTTAGAAGAAGCAAAGGCCCCCAGATTGGCAGACTGAAGAGCGACCCCATCGAGTTCATTGGGAAAATAGAAATTCTCAACAATCGAAGCTGAATCAAAGTCTAGATAGGCCACCAGGTTCGCCTCATAGCTGCTCAGAAGCGCTCCATCAAGACTGGCAAAGAGACCCATATCTGTCATGGGACCGGGAAGGTTGATCGTTGTGGTGGTGACATCGCTCGCAATTTGAGTGCTTCCTCCTGGAAAACGGTGGAGGACCAGTCGGGCTTGGTTCTGAAGAACCGCAATCCACTTGCTCGTTCCGTCGGAACCCACAAGCATTTTTCTTGGAGAGCTCCCAGCGGGCAAAGTCCCTACGAGCTGAAGATTCTCATCAAGGATCTGCACAGTGCGAGCGACTTTACACAAGACGAAGTGCTGGCGGTTTGCGCCGTCAAAATCCATAAGAATCTGATCGGGCGCTCGACAAGTGCGGGCAGCTTGGGCCGAAGGGGTTTCGCCCTCAAAAACCTGAATGATCTGATCTTCTCCTTGGTCCATACCCGCCGCCTTCGTGATGCCCACGATCAGGCGATGAGAGATTGGCTCAACAAAACGATCACGAAACTCAGCCTGCGCAGACTCACTTATTCTGATCGAAGGCGTCGCTGAACCCAGAACAAGAACATCAAGAATTCGCACCCACAAGCCATCTTTAGACCTTGAGCCAACAAACACGCCGGGATTTCCGTTGTCCAACTCGAGGGGCTTAATCCACTCTACACCCTCTAGAAAAAAATCTTGGCGATTCACACAGAACTCCGCCTCGTCTGAGTCGAGCTGAAAGGAAGAGATTTTTTGCCGGCCCTCGTCGAGCACCACCAGCTGTCGGGCCCCGCCCTGTCCTTCGACAAATAGGATCTCTTTGATTCTGGAAAATCCTTTGCACTTGGTGGGATGAAACACTGGATCTTGATCGTCACTCTGTCCCCAATAAATCTCTGTTCGACTGTGATTGGTCATGAAGAAATCTTGGGATCGATCGGTTCGACGATAGAAGACGGAGCCAGCGCCGGGCGTGAAGGACTCTGGAAGGCGAGCAATGGCGGCACGACGAAGCCCTAAGCTGGGTCCACTAAATTCAAGAAGACCTCGGTTCGATCGATCGGTGAGAACAAAAACAGAAGACAGGCCTCCCAATCTCTCCTGTAGATCTGCACTCAAAACTCGAACTGGATTTTTGGGAACCGAGTATTGAGTGGTCGGAAGAAACGGGCTCTGCGCGGTGATCGAAAAAGGAGCCTGAGAGCCCGCTGACGGAAAGTTCTGAGTTAATCCAAGACTGCTGTCCGCAGAAAAATAGAATTCCAG
Source organism: Bradymonadales bacterium (assembly GCA_007693605.1). Taxonomy (GTDB): domain Bacteria; phylum Bdellovibrionota; class UBA2394; order UBA2394; family UBA2394; genus REDG01. The sequence goes on along the minus strand of REDG01000058.1, from coordinate 9,483 downwards.
AACATCCCCTTCTTGGAGAATGGGCAGGTCAATCTCATACTGATTGGGCCCGAGCACCGTCATCGCGATCTGCTGCCAACTTCCTGCGTTGATTCGGTAATGAAAAGCTCCTGTGCCCGCCTGTGGATTGCCAATCCCAGAAAAAACATCGAGAGTAAGACTGAGACTCTGCCCAGGAAAGATCACCTGGGGAATACTCGATCCAAAGACCCCGTTGAGCTGCTTGGGGCAAGAGAGACCCCGCTTCTTTGCGGCCCCACAAATCTGTTTCCAATGAGGGGTTCCCTCGCTCAAATCTCCGGTATCACTGTCTGCAAGCAGAAGCTCTACAATCGTTTGAGGTAAAACGGCGTTCGAGCCTAATCCTCCTGCTGTTTCGAGAGACCAATCCACATGAAGCTGTCGAGTGGCCTCCAGACCGATGCTCATTCGCAGATCCCAAAACAGAGCCGAGAGCACCGACCCGCAGGTGTAGATTCCGCCAGAACATGGATAGCGAACATTCTCTGAAGTCGGATGCCTCAGGTATTGATCATCTTGGAAAAGATCAAAACCAATTCCGGGCACATCATAAAGCAACATGGCCAAGGTGTCGGCATAACCCTCTCCAAAAGCTCCTTGATCGAGGATGAGGCGATTCACCACATGATGACCATACTCGTGAGCCACAATCGTGCTGTAGGCAGAGTTTCGACAGCCCCCACCCTCTTGAAAGAATAAGAGAAGGGCGGGCTCATCGTCATCAAGGTCCGGAATATAAGCCGCGTTGCAGTGAAGAAAGTCATGATTGGCCTGAACCTGCAGCACTTGAGTGTCGAGAACTCCGAAAGCTCCCCTGTCTACAAAATATCGGTAAGATTTTTCCACTCCAATAAAACTGTTGATCGTTGCGGTGAGAGTGTCGGTTGGGGCGTGATTAAAAAGAAAGTTCAGGGGGTTCTGGTTGGAAGAAATCACAGTGGAAAGCTCTGGAATCATCGAAGTAATTGCATCAAAAACCTGAAGCCCTCGGCCAATCTGAGTTGAAAAGAGAGAGCTTGTAACGCTGTGAGGCAGGGGATCTGGGTCAAGCAACTGATAGAAGCCCTCCAGATCGGTGTGTGTAAAAAAACTGGGGGTCTCTACAAAGGCTCGCCGAAGTGGTCTAAGAACCAGGTCTGTCTCCGGTCGAATGGGAAGATCATCGGGGCTGGCCCAGGCTTCCACAAAACCTTCCGAATCAAAGTGAAGGTTCTCTCTCTTCTTGTGAATAAGCTCTAAACTGAATTGATCGAAATAGAACGACCAAGCCTCGATGGAGCCAGTGCTTTGATCAACGGCAAAGACCTTCCATACCGCTCTAGAGACACTCGGCAAATCTTCATAGTGAAATGGGTAGAAGATAAGGCCTTGAACGCTAAGAGCTTCAAGCGAGTATTCGGAAAAGATCCGTTGCCTCAAAAGTTCGTGTATTGCCTCTGAGGCTTCTGCCTTCGGGCTGCCCGCTAGCACAGGAGCTGGAGCAATTTGCTGAGTAATCGAAATCACACGATAGCTGTCTTCAGAAACAAAGAGATTCACTCGCAGCTGAGAGTCTTCAACGGGCAAGCCTGCAAGTCTTTGCCGAAAATAAAAATGATATCGAGAAGCCTTTCGACTCTCTCTCTGCTGCAAGAGCTCGAACTCCAAACCCTGAGGTCCAGCTGGCCACTCTTCTTTGAGCCAAGCCTTCACAAATTCTAAGGGCCCTTTCGCTGGGCGAGCCACTTCATCAGAGCCAGACAGAACGAGCTGCCTTCGGGCCTCTCGATCTTCCGAAAGATGAAGAAAGCCTTCGTCTAAAGACTTCGAATGGCTTTTCGGAGGGAGCTTGACTCTTTGCAGTAGGCGCGAGCTTTGAGCGGGAAGACTACCCCGAGAAGGACCAGTCGAGGGAGCCACAGCTCCGCCATCCATCGCCTCTTCTTTAGACCTGCCCTGACTCTCAGGCCTTGAAGAAGAGTCTTGAGACCGATCAAGGGAGACAGCTTCAGCCTCCGGAGCCTGAGGAGATTTAGAATCAGAGGGTTGAAAGTCTGGAGCCTTAGAATCTTGATGGGCAGAACGAGAGGTCTTAGAGCCCTCAGGGCCAATATGATCCTTCCGCTCGAAACAGCCCGTCAACAAAAGCGGGGAGCTCAAGATTAGGAGAATGCCTCGAATGGTCATGGGGCGATCCACTCCTGTCTAATCGGCAGAAGCTTCCTCTAACGCACACAGGCAATTAGGATCTTGTTCTTAAGTATTTGATCTTCATGGGAAAAGTGAGAGACTAGGTCAGGGTGTCAAAGATGCAGCCCAAGACTTCATCTCTGTTTAAACTGGATTTGAGCCAGAATAATGATAAAAAAGGCAGAGATATTAGTGATTTATATAAAATGTCCATTTAGAATTTAGTTTGTATTAAACCATAAGAAGGAGAATCCATGTCGATCGTAGACTCAGGAAATCGGTCCGAAAAAGAACGAGACGCCATGCAGGTGGCTGAAGATGCCCGAGAAGAGCTGTGGGATCATCCCAGTTTTTGCGAGCAACTCTTTGCAGGAAATTTCAATTTCGATCTGATCTACCCATTCCCCGAGCAGTCTGCCGAAGACAAAGCCGCTGGCGATCCGCACCTTGAGAAGGTCCTCAAGTTTTTACAAGAAAAACACGACCCCGATGCATTGGAAGTAACCCGAGAGATCACGCCCGAAGTGATGCAAGGCCTCGCAGAACTCGGAATGTTCGGAATCAAAATCGCAAAAGAGTACGGGGGTTTGGGGCTCTCGCAAACCAACTACAATCGAATCATTCATGCCATTGGGAGTTATTGCGCTTCGGTCGCCGTCTTGCTTTCTGCCCACCAGTCAATCGGCGTACCGCAACCCCTAAAAGTTTTCGGCACAGACGAGCAGAAGAGAAAGTTCCTACCCCGTCTGGCCAGGGGAGAGGTTTCAGCCTTTGCGCTCACCGAAGAACAGGTGGGTTCAGATCCAGCCCAGATGGCCACAACCGCTCGCCTAGCAGACCTTGGCGATCATTATGTTTTGAATGGCCGAAAACTTTGGACCACCAACGGAACCATCGCCAATTTGTTTGTGGTCATGGCTCTCACGGCCCCTAAGATTTTACCCAACGGAAAAGAGAGAAAGCAGATTTCTGCCTTTATCGTCGAGGCTAACTCCCCTGGCGTAAAGGTCCTCAACCGCTGCGACTTTATGGGCCTGAAGGGAATTCAAAACGGGCTGATCGAGTTCAAAGATGTTAAGGTGCCAAAAGAAAATCTTCTTTGGGGAGAGGGAAAGGGTTTAAAGCTTGCCCTCGTGACCTTGAACACCGGGCGCTTAACCCTGCCCGCCGCCGTAACGGGAGGATCGCGAGTTTGTTTTGAGACTTCAAAGGTTTGGGCGAGAGAAAGAGTGCAGTGGGGAGCTCGCATTGGAGAGCACGAAGCCACGGCTTATCATTTGAATTTAAGTGCGGGCGGTACTTACGCTCTGGATGCTGTGGCCAAACTCACCTCGGGCATTGCCGATCGAGGAATGATGGACATTCGAATTGAAGCGGCCGTCGCAAAGCTTATGAGCACGGCCTTGAGTTGGAGAATCATTGACAATTGTCTTCAACTTCGAGGAGGCCGAGGCTATGAAACGGCGACTTCGTTAAGAGAGCGAGGTGAAGACGCTTACCCAATTGAGAGACTCATGCGAGACAGTCGAATCAATACGATCATCGAGGGAACCAGCAGCATTCAGAGACTTTTTGTTTCGAGAGAGGCTCTCGATCGACATTTAAAACTAGCTGGCGCCCTGTTCAATCCGAAGTCATCTATCGGAGAGAAGTTTGGAGCCACCTTAAAGGCTGGTCTGTTTTATAGTTGGTGGTACCCGAAACTATGGCTCAATTTTTCATTCTGGCCTCGCTTCGCTTGGGCTGGATGCTGGGAAGGCAGCGCCCTTCGTTTCATGCACAAGATGAGTCGCAAACTGGCGCGAAGTATGTTTCATGCCATGATCCTCAATGGACCCAAGCTTGAGAAAAAACAGATCACCCTGGGTCGAATCGTTGACACCGGAACGAATCTTTTCGTGATGGCGGCGGTCTTGTCTCGGTACCTGACCAGAAAGAAGGCGGGACAACTCAGAAGCAGCGAAACCTTCCTTGCTCAAAGAGTCATCGCCTCCTATAGAGAGGCGACCCTTCGAGCTTACCAAGGCATTAAGGTGCTACCCGGCAAAAGCCAAACTCTCGAACTGTCGAAGAGAATCATGGATGGCGAACTCGATTGGCTGACTGAGGATATTGTCGATGTCACCAAGCTAGCGAAAGCCAGACCAAAATAAGGCGGTCGTTTCTCTAAGGCTCGGGAAGCCGCTGAGAAAGCCTGGCTTTGCTGGTAAAGCTGGTGGCCCCGATCGAAATCGAATCGATACGTCCTTGCGGACCCAGGATTTTCTTACCACTTCAGCTTTCGCTGCCATTGCTGTTCGTGGTCTGGACTATCCCTTCACCCCGAATCACTCCAAGGGTGCTACCCGTCTAGTCTCTACACCTTCCTGTGAAATCCACAGGCTTGGCTCGGGATTGCCATGACCATAGGCCGTAGGTTTCCCCGACTTTGAGTAGTTCTACTTGTGGAGTTTCCTCCACAAGCACTCAATTTTCATTAAGTCCTGTGCGTCTACCAGTTCCGCCACGGGGCCATGCTCGAAGAACTATTCGACTCCGCCCGTTCTGTAAAGAATAAGCCTCGGCCTCATTTCAATGCTTGCCGTTCTCTTGTTCCCTCCGTAGAAAAAGGGGGTCGAAATCGGCGAAAACAGATCTAAAAGAAAAAAGAATGCAAAAACTGGCCTCCCTCGCTCAAAGCGATTTTCTGAAGAAAGCTGAAGCTTTGGCTCAACCCGAGCTCAAACTTCGAGAGCCTGAAGCAGCCGTCTTAAAGACCCTTAAAGAGAGAGTTCGCTATCCGGAGATCCCGTCGCTGTTCGTTTGCCGACTCACGAAAACCGAACCGCTCGCAGACCCCTCGCTCTCCTTGCCTGTGTCAGCGGGATTGACCGATCCGGTCCTGATGGCGGCTCGCCAGCTTTCGCTATTCAAAGACCTCAAGTGGATCGTCGATCTTCAAAAAAAGACTCACTCAGAGAGGGACTATTTCAACGAGATTCAAATCGCAGAGGCCAAGACGAGAACGCATTTTTCCTCATCAGAGGTTTCGCATGAGGCTCTTTCATTTTTTCTGAAAGAAGTCTTGGAGAATGCCTACGAAACGGGTGCCAAACTGACGGAACCCACCAGCCTCTTGCAGACCAAAACCCCCACAACTGAGTCTGCCGATTCTAGGGTTCAAGAGGCACTCCAACAAATTGAAAAGCTTTGGCCCAATCTGATTCGAATGCCCGAACCGAAGCCAGGCTCGAGCCTTCTCCCGGTGCCCTATCCTGTTTTGATTCCGGCGGGCCGATTTCAAGAGTCTTATTATTGGGACACTTACTATGGAATCCTTGGTCTCTTGTTGAGCGGCAGACTTGAGCTGGCGCAAATGCAGATCGAAAATCTTCTAAACTCTGTACAGAGCTTTGGCTTCGTACCCAATGGGGGCCGCGACTATTACCTCTCTCGATCTCAGCCCCCCTTTCTGTCGACCAGCGTTCGTCTTGTTTTTGAAGCCTCCTGGAAGGCTCAGCCAGAGCGCCGAAGGGAGCTGCTTCGCTGGCTGAAAGAACGAGGATTTCCGTTAACCGCCTTTGACTATCAGAACTTCTGGATGAACCCAGAAACTCGCTTCGATGAGGCTCACGGGCTAAACCACCATTGGGATGCGTTTGACAGCCCTCGGCCCGAACGACATGGCTCGGATTGTGAGGAGCGGCTGGGCCAAAGTTACCGAGCCGTTCGAGCTGCCGCCGAGTCTGGACTGGACTTTACACTCACTCATGAGGGTCAGTCTTCACGCCTGGCCTCCGTTCTACTCAACTCTCTTCTCTTTGAAACAGAGATGAATCTTTCTTGGATGGCGGAGAAACTTGAACTCATTGAGAAAAGCAAAGATTTTTTGGAGAGAGCCCAAAGAAGAAAACGGGCAGTAGATCTTTATTTGTGGAACCCAGAGTCTGGAACTTATCGCCCATACCACCTGGACGAAAACCGAAGACTTGAGCAAGACTCGGCAGAGTCCCTGTTTCCTCTCTTGGTGGGTCTGGCCAGTCAAGAGCAGGCCGCAAGACTTCGTGAATTTCTTAGCAGACTTGAGAGTCCGAACGGCTTAAGAGCCTCCTGCTTAATCGAATCTCCACACCAATGGGACGGTGACAACGCTTGGGCGCCTTTTCACATCACTGCAATTGAAGGCTTGAATCGCTATCAGTATTTTGAAGACGCCGAACGATTGAAATCTAAATGGCTCCGACTGGTGCTGGATACTTTTGAGAGAACCGGAAAGTTTTACGAACGATACGACCTGAAAGCCTGCTCAGAGGCTAAAGACGATGGTCAAAAATATCCCGTGCAAGAGGGCTTTCTTTGGACGAATGCCTCCGTGCTGTGGGCCTTGAGAAGATCTCTTTCAGTGAGTTCAGAGAAGCAAGACCTGGCCTGAGACAACCCTAAAGGGCCTTTGATCTCTTGATTTATACTGGCAATTGCGGAATTCTAACTCCTTGGTGGCGAGGATGAAGAGCTTGCGAATACTCTGTTTGCTGCACCTTACTGGGGTTGTCTCTCTATTTTTGTATTCAGTTGCTCTTTGTGCAGACCCTGATCATCAAGATCCTTTCGGGGCGGAGCCATCAGATATTCAGCGGCCGTCTGAGTCCAGGGCTGAGGCTTTGCAAGCCGGTCTAGGCGATGCGGCGCTCGCAGAAATTGACGCAGCCGCCAGTGAAGTCCTTGCAGAAGCAGAACGGCTGATTGAGATTGAGAGGGGCTTACTTCTTAAGCCCACAGAGCAGGAGCTGGTATTGGGCTCTGCAATTGCAGCCTTTTGCTTCTTGGCGACCCTTTTTGTACTCAATGATCAAGCGATTGAGTTTGAAAGGGCCCTGATTGTGGCCATGGCCCAAGGGATCACAGCCTTCATCATGCATGCCGGCTTGCAAAGTTTTGATCGAGCGTTCAGCTCGTCGTGGACTGATCCCTCCGAACGAGTCTCTGCCACGGTGGAGTTTTGGAGACGAAATGTTTTCAACCTGCTTCTCTTGCAAGCTTTTAGAGCCTTAACCGGAGCAACCGATCAGATTAGCGCCGTCAACACCATTGCCGGCCAAACCGAGGTCCTTTTGAATTGGATCGCCGTTGGAGTGGGAGTCGCCTTCGTGGGCGAGCTTCGAAATCGACGCTTTTTGCATGAGCCAGAGAAGTCAAAATGGGTGAACTTCAACACCTTCTTTCCCCTAGCCCTGGTCAGCATGATGGACTTTTTTGGCGCCAAGGGAATCTTTGCCGTTCAGATTGCTGAAATCCCTTGGGCCGAGACCAACCTCAAGCTCTCCACATTCATTGTTCTTGGCAGCTATCTCTTTGCAGGCCTCCTGATCAAATTTTTTCCTGAAAAAACGCAGTTTGAATGGCAAGAGAGATCACTGGAGACTGCCATTCAAGGCAGCAAATCCCTCGTTTCTAAAGTCGGTCATGGTATCCAAAGCCTTTGTCGCCTTGGTGTGGAAAGCCTAGGGCGACCCACTCGTCGAGATTGAGTGGGAGTGTCGCTAAGGGCCCATCTGCAGTGGCGGCTGCGTCGCTGCGCTTCTCGAGTGGCATTTTAACCACACTGCGATGCTCGCTCCTTGCCTTCGCGCATCTGGACCCTTATCGCCTCTCCCGAATCGAGAGTTTGCCGACAGTCCCAGAATCATCCTCTGCAAAAATCTTGGGCCACCAGAAGTACGTCAAGCCGGCTCCAAAAGCCAAAAGACTTAGAGCCAGCCAAATGGGTTCGCCTGGCACGGGCAGCATCAGCTTTGAGCAGCCCATCAAAACACTAAAGACAGATCCGATACAGAGTGCGGTCGTCTTAAGAGACGATAAGAGCTTTCGTAAGGGATGCGCCCCAGACTCTCCAAGTGAGTTGGCGGTTCCTCGCCAAAAGCCAGAGGGCTGCACTTTTCGGTAAAATTCCTGAAGAACGCTCACTTGAGTTTTCGGAGTGAAAAATGTCACCACGACAGCCGCCGTCGTTGAAGCCCCCGCCATCCACAAAAGCTGAAGCCACTCCTCTGAAACGAATTTCAATAAAATCGGAGCTAATGTCAAAGAAGCCAAGATCGCCGCAAACTCTGACCACAGGTTGATCCTCTCCCAAAGCCAACGAAGAACGAGTACAGAACCCATGCCCGCACCAAATAGAAGCGAAATTTTCCAGGCCTGTTGAATCGATCCGATGTTTGCCATCACAACCAACGCGATGATCAAAAGCAAAAAGTTTGAGAGCCGCGCCACCCACACCAGCTCACGAGACTTTGGGTCTCGCTTCAAAAAGTGTTCGCAGACCAGTCTCTTGTAGATATCGTTACTCCAATAACTTGCTCCCCAGTTCAAATGAGTGTCGATGGTAGAGGCCAAAGCCGCCAAAAGTCCTGTCAACATCAAGCCCCTGATGCCAATGGGCAGAAGATCATCGATTCCCCTGATAAAGAGAGCCTCTCTTCCACTCACCCAAAGATCTGTTTTTTCCACGACAGGATCGAAGGGATAGAGAACCAGAATTCCAACCGCGATAATCAGCCAAATCAAACTTCTCAAAACGATCTGCGCCCAACAAAAGACAAGCGCGGCGATGCGGGCCTCTCGGTCTGTTCTACAGGCCATCGATCGCTGAGCCAGATAGCCCGTTCCGTCGCTGTTCATTTGAAACAGCCACTGCAGACTGATGATCACAAGAAAGCCCAAGAGAAGATCTCCGCCTTGTGGTCGAAAAGACAAGAACTCGCCTGCGCCTTCTTGCCCGTAAAGTTCTACTAGAGACTCGCGCAATGACCCCAAACCTCCGAGCTCATAGAGAACAAAGCCTGCGTAAAGCGCGCTGGCAAAGATGGCCAGCCCAAACTGAACGAGATCCGTCGAGATGACAGATCGAAGCCCTCCCGTTGCTGAATAAGCAACCGTAAACAACATGATTGAAAGCACGGTGAGAAGATGATTCAAGGTCATCACTTCGCTCGAAAGACCTCCGGCACCCTCGCCAAAAGACAAACCCGTAAACTCAATGAATCCTAAAAGCCATGCGTACAAAGCCTCTGGCAACCACTCGTGCCAGAGCATAAAAACCTCACCGATTCTGAGAGCCGCCAAAAGAACCATCGCCAGAACAACACAATTGATCAGTGTTCCGTAGTAGAGCGCTTTGGCTACTCGAAGACCTAAAACCCCCGACCCGCTGTAGCGCAACTCGGTTAACTCCGCATCCGTTAAAACTTGAGACCTTCTCCACTTCGTAGCAAACAAGGTCCCCAGAAGAATGAATGCAATTCCATAAATCCAAAG
>REDG01000057.1 GCA_007693605.1 Bradymonadales bacterium | reverse complement strand
CGGTCGACATGGTTTGAGGATGGCTGCAACGCTCCTTTCCCGCGTTGCAGTGTCGCCTTCGTCGCTGCGCTGCTCAAGTAGCATCAAAACTACATTCCGCTGCTCGCTCCTTGCCTTCGCGCATCTGGACCCTTATCGCCACTCCCCTTGAATCGCTAAGGGCCCATCTGCTTTGGCTTTCGTTTCATATGGGTAACCTGATTCAAGATTCTCAGCATGAGTTTTGGAATTCTAGGCGGGTCCCCAGCGGATGTCTTTAAAAGATCATGCCGATGAGTCTGAGAAGGTTTTGCCTGGAGAGGCGGAGCTAGTGGTCCAACCGGGGTCAACGCGTTAGCTAACTAACCCATCTCAGCCTACTTCGTCTTTGTGATAAAACCGTTTCGAATGAGTCGCTTCAGAGTGTCAATACTGTCGCCCTTTGACAGATGGCTTTTCTCAATCACTTTTCCGACAGTCTTTACCTTCCAAACCAATTGAAAAACTCGAAGCTCGTCTTCAGAAAGCTGACTTAAGGGTTCATCCGGAAGAGGGTTCAACTCGTCCTCCTCTTGCAGCTCCACCTGATGCGCTCGACTTTCGTCTAGATAGGCCAAGCCCTGAATCAATAAACTCTCAAGGGGGATCTCAATCACATCCTCAAAGGGCTTATCTCTGGCAGGAAACAACGCGAAAAAGCCCTTCTCAAGTTTGAGGGCTTCAAAAAAGGCTTCTTCCTTTTGTAGGTCCTTAAACTCGGCCCACTTCACTTGGCCTCGGTCCAAATGAATCAGTGCCGTGTTTTGGCTCGGACCTTTCGGGCAGGCACTGATCTTGGTCTCAGAGACCACCAACTGGCCGGACTTTTGAGTGGTGGCAAGCATTTGTAGAACATCGGCAAGAGAGAGTTCTGTGAGCTTGCCGGCAATGAGTCGTCCACCGGTTTTCTCAGAAAGCACTGACTCCTCAGACAAAGATTCAATCTTTTCAGCGGCTCGATTGTAATCAGAAAAATTAACATCTTCATTTGCACTCACCGAGACTTCCGACAGCGGGCTAAAGGTGTCGACCGTGTCGTATTGCTCGTCAGACAATGCAAAAGCCTCTCGCTCTCCGGTCGCTCCGCCGTAATAAGTCTCCGCCTGAAAGTCGACTTCCATCTCGAAGCTTCCAATCTTGATTCGATCACCCGCCGACAGCTTCTTTGCTTGAGTGAGGCTCATTCCGTTCAAAAAGCTGCCGTTGAGAGAGCCGAGATCTCTAATCCAGAACCCAGGTTTATTCGCATCCTTCTCAATCTCACAGTGTTTCCGCGAGATCTTCTTTTCTTTCAGAGGGATATCACAGTTAGCGTCTCGACCAAATGTCAGCTTTTGTCCGGGCTGAAGACTAAACTGAACCCGATCTTGTTCTGGCTGAATGAATTTTATGGTGAGATGTGTCGTCATTAAGCCTCTCGAATGAAGACCTCAAAAATATTTTGCCCAATTTGAATCAAATCTCCGTGATGCAGCTCTTGGTAGCGGATCCTCTGACCGTTCACAAAAGTTCCGTTGGTGCTAGCCATGTCCCGAACAAAGACCTTCTGACCATTCACGATCTCAAGCCGAGCGTGTTTTCTAGACAAGTCTAAGTCATTGATTCTAATGTCGACATCTTTGCGACCAAAGGTCATCAAAGGCTTTTGACACTTTAGCTCCTGAAAAGAGGCCTCACCCTTTCTTTTGATAAGTCGCACATCAACCTTCGGAATGTTTTGCGGATTTTCAGAATCCTGCATTTTTGGGTGGTCCCATTTCGAAAAAGACTCCAACTCATCGTCGATGAGGTTTTCAATTCGCTCGACTCCCGTATCTCGATACACCGCATCTGGGTCGGGCAGACTGATCGAAGGAGTCTTAGAGTCCTCTTCAGAAGAGCCGTCCCCCGTATCGGGCTCAGCGGGCTGAGTGTGGCTGGGCCGATCTGCCACAGTTTCCATTTGGTTCATCTCTTTAAAAGTCTCAAGGTCTTCGACAATGGCAATACTCAATCGAGTGAGGCCAATGGTCACCACATCTAGATTGCTCAACGGAACTTTTTCGGTAAGTCGTGAACCACCCAGAAAGGTGCCGTTTGTCGAGTTCAGGTCTTCAATCCAAACTCGGTTGCCCTCAATCAGAAACTGGCAATGTTTGCCCGAAACCTTCTTGTCCGACAAAGAAATGTCCCCTTTTCTGCGGCCCACGAAGATTGGCCCAGATTCAAACTCGTAATGCATTCCCTTTTCTGGGCCTTCAGTGATGCTGATGGAAAGCTTTACTGCCATAATATCCTTCTTATTCCGTCTCGTTTGGCGCGTGAATACTAAACTTCAACACACTTCCCCCTAAGCCAATCAAGTCTCCCGCCTGAAGTCGACTGACATTTACTCTTTCGCCATTCAGAAATGTGCCATTCGTCGAGTTCATGTCCTTGAGAAAAATCGACGACCGGCTCAAAACTTCGATGACACAGTGTTTTCGAGAGAGATCAACATCGGGAAGTGAGATATCGCAACCTGAGCGCCCAATGCTGATCTGCATTTTCTGAAACGAAAAGCTCTGTGTGGGCTTTTCTCCATCAATCAGCTCCAGTTCGATCCGATAGGAGGGGAGCTTCTTAGAGGTCGTGGACCATTCGGTAACCCGGCTGACATCCTGAAATTCCTGCTTCTCCGCCTCGCTAAGCTTCCTGCCCTGCGTCAACTCCTCTGAATCGCCGTGAAAATCCCTTCGATCCTGGAAATAGCAAAAGGTGGTCGATCCAATCTCAATCACATCTTGGTCTGTTAGCCAGGCCTCTTTGAGCTTCTTCTGGTTGATAAAGAGGCCATTTGTGGATTCAAGATCTCTAATTCGATGCTTCCCGCTCACCCAGGCGATTTCGGCGTGCAGCCCAGAGGCCCTGGGGTCATCTAAGAGAATATCGGCCTGATTTCGTCCTAGCGTTAAAATTTCTCGATCTAAAGGCAGCATAATTTGGCTCTGATTTCGAATCAGCAGTAAACCGGCCTGAGAGTGATGGAGCTTCGCCACTATTCATTGTACAATTTACCATAGAAATGCCAATTTTAAGGACCTCTAAATTGAAGTTAACCCTCATGTTTTTTGTCAACGGGGCTTGTTCATGACCGCTAACTCTCCTCCTAAAGCTCGAAGTCGCTGGAAGGCGTTTTTCAAGTTCGCATTTTGGGGAGGCGTCAGCTTCATCATGATTTCGGGCTTTGCCATCTTTCTTTTCCTCTTGAGCCTCAACAAAGATCTGCCCTCCATCGAGAGCCTGAGGCATTACGAGCTCAAGGAGGCCTCTCAGGTCTTTTCTCGTGACGGAGAATTGATCGGCGAATTCTTCGAAGAGAGAAGGCTCGTCACAACTGAAATTCCGAGCCTCGTTAAAAACGCCTTCATCGCTGCCGAAGATTCAAGCTTTTACTCTCATCAGGGTGTCGACTTTTTTGGAATTTTTCGGGCCGCCTATGTGAACTTTCGGGCTGGAAGCATTCGACAGGGGGCCAGCACCATTACTCAGCAGGTAGCCAGAGCCTTCTTCTTATCCACCGAAAGAACTTATACGAGAAAATTGAAAGAAGTCATATTGGCTTGGAGAATTGAACAAGCTCTCACGAAAGAGCAGATTCTGAATCTGTATTTGAATCAGATTTATCTGGGGCGAGGGGCTTATGGAGTGGCGGCTGCGGCTGAGGTCTTCTTTGGAAAGACTTTGAATGAGCTGGGAGTCGCAGAGGCAGCCATTTTAGCTGGTATGCCTCAGTCACCTAGTGTGTACTCGCCAGCTCGAAACCCCGATCGAGTGAAGAGACGCCAACTCTATGTTCTTCGTCAAATGTTGAGCGCGAACTTTATTTCAGAAGAGAAATTCGAACTCGCCGCCAACGAAGATGTTTTGATTGAGCCGAGACGAGATCTAAACCGAAGTATCGCTCCTTATTTTGTCGAGCACATTCGTCGATATGTCATGAGAAAGTATGGTTCTCGAATGGTTTTACAAGACGGGCTTAGAATTCATACGACCTTGGATGTTGAAAAGAATCGCTATGCTCAAAACGCACTTCGCAAGGGCTTGAGTGACCTAGAGAAGCGGCAAGGCTATCGGGGTCCTCTGCGGCGACTGAATGAGGAAGAGATGCAAAGTTATTTTGCCGGAAGGCAGTTTGCAGAAAGGGATGTTGCGGGCACTCAGTTGAATGCTGATTTAGAGGTTGAAGCCAGTGAAACCGAGGGTCGAGGTCGCATCCTCATGCGACTAAGAACGGGTCTCGAAGTAGGTGAAGTTCTTGAGGGTTTGGTGCGGGCGGTCAACGATGAAGAGGCCTACGCCCTGGTGGAGTACGAGCCTTCTTTGTTTGCTAGAATTGATTTTGCAGATATGCGTTGGGCGTCTCCGCGCATCAATCCTGACGACGAAGATCAACACCCGAGGCCTCCGCGGCGAGTGTCGGATGTTCTGGCTCGAGGAGATGTCATTGTGATGAGTGTTAAAGATCTCGAAGTCGAGACGCCGGAAGGCGTAGAGCAGGCCGAGTCTTTTCCCATGATCTCAGCCGTTCTTGAGCAAGACACTGAAGTCGAGGGGGCCATTCTCAGCGTTGATCCTCACAATGGCTATATCGTGGCTATGGTGGGGGGCTATGACTTTAATCGCTCTGAGTTCAATCGGGCTGTGCAGGCTCGACGACAGCCGGGCTCGGCCTTCAAGCCGATTGTGTATGCTGCCGCTCTCGATTTGGGTTTCACGCCCGCCTCGATTTTGCAAGACAGTCCGATTACTTTTGAAAACCAATTAGACGAAGAGAAGTGGCGGCCCAACAACTACGACCGCCGTTTTGTCGGAGACACTACCCTTCGGGATAGTCTGTTGGCTTCAAGAAACATCACCACCATTAAGCTACTGAACGAGATTGGACTCGATACCACCATTCAGTATGCGCGACGCTTGGGGATTCAGTCTGAGCTTACCCGAGATTTCACTCTGGCGCTTGGGTCTTCAGTAGTGACCTTAGAAGACATTTTACGACCCTATATTGTGTTTGCTCGGGGAGGTTACCCGCAAGACACATTGAGCATTCGACGAATTGAAGATCGTTACGGCAACATCTTGGAGCAAAATGTCACAGAGGATTTTCATCTTTCGACTTTCGAGTTGTTGGAGCGCGCAGTGGCCGATATGCGGAGGGACATTTCTAGCATTGTGCTTTCTGAGCCGATTGCCCTGGCAGACAATGAATCGGCAAGCTTTCTTGCTGAGGCTCTTCCTCAGAGATCGAGAATTCGTTCAGAGCCGATGCCCACGCATCCCGGCCAGGTTCTGAGCTCTGAAACCAGCTTCTTAGTCACTCATCTGCTCAAAGAGAACATTCTGTACGGGTCGGGCCGGCGAGCTCGAAATTTGCAGCACCCCGCTTCAGGAAAGACAGGAACAACAGACTCCAATCGAGATGCTTGGTTTGTGGGTTATACGACTCAACTCGTAACGGGTGTTTGGGTGGGCTATGACGACCTCAGAAGGTTGGGCCGATTCGAAACCGGAGGCCGCGCTGCCGTTCCCATTTGGGCAGAGTATATGATCAATGCCTCTCAGAATCTCCCGCGAGTAGACTTTGAAGTTCCAGAGAATATCGAGTTTGCTCGAGTCAATCCTCGTACCGGAGAGTTGGCGGGGGCCGACACCCCCGGAGCCGTGTTTGAAGCCTTTGTTAAGGGAACAGCCCCCAGACCAGGAGAGGCGCGGCCCTCAAGACAGGGCTTAAATTTGTACCAGAGGGATTGAGATGTTCGGAATTGGTGGCGTTGAATTTGTGGCCCTTTGTTTGATCGCCATTCTGCTCGTGGGGCCGAAGCAACTTCCCGTCGTAGCTCGAGAGCTTGCCATTTGGATTAAGAAGATTCGGAAGTTTCGCGATCATTGGAGCGATGAGATTCGAAAAGATCCTTCCATTCAAGAGCTTCGACGCGAGGTCAACAAGGTCGAGCAAGACCTGTCAGAGCCAGTGAGAGAATTTAAAAGTAGTTTTGAGCAAGAGACTCGAAAGTGGGAGACTGCGCTTCAAGAGGAGACCATCGAGCTTTCATCAGAGGCCGAAGAACCGACTGACGGCTATACCAAGACAGAAATCTACACGAAGACAGAGGCTGCCAAGTTAGAGGGCGCAGAGTCTGACTTGCCAGAGCCCAGTAAGACTGAAGCCCTGGATGATTTGCTTGAAGAGGCTACTCAACTCGAAACCAACTCTAGGGGATCGAAAGATAAAAAGTCATGACGGCTACTGAGGGAATGAGTTTTCTGGGCCACCTGATGGAGCTTCGCACGCGAGTGATTCGCTCGGTTCTTGGGGTTCTGGTCGGCTTTCTGATTGCTTACAGTTTTTCCGAAGAGATTTTTTGGTTCTTGATGCAGCCCCTCTGCGCTTCTTTCAGGAATCAGGAGTGTCAACTCATCACCATTGGTGTTGCAGAAGCTTTCTTTGTGTATTTTAAGACGGCCATTCTGGCAGGCTTGTTTCTTGCGGCCCCTTGGGTGTTTCTACAAGCCTGGAAGTTTATTGAGCCAGGCCTGCTAGAGACCGAAAAGAAATTAGTGTGGCCTGTGGTTTTTGTGGCCAGCGCTTTGTTTGTTGGGGGCGCGGCCTTTGGCTATTGGCTTGTGTTCCCCTTTGCCTTTGATTTTTTCTTGAACTACGCGGGGGAGGGGATTGCACCGATGCCCGCCATGCAAGCCTACTTTAGCTTTTCGGTTCGACTTCTCTTAGCTTTTGGAATTTTGTTTGAGCTGCCTCTAGTGGTTCTGAGCCTGGTTTATCTTCGCATCTTAAGCGCGTCTCAGCTTTGGTCTACATGGCGATACGCCATCATCGGAATCTTCGCTCTTTCAGCAGTCTTGACCCCCGCCGATCCGATTACCATGCTGCTGCTGGGACTTCCTTTGAGCGGACTTTATCTGGCAAGCATTCTGGTGGCGCAGCTCATTGAGCGGGCGAGAAAAGTTCCATCTGAAAATCAAAGCGCTTGATGTCGACCGGCGACGGATCGAAAGATGTTTGAAATCTCTCCGAGAGTGGCCCGCTCTTTGACGCAGGCAAGAATCTTCTCGGTGACCGTGGCGGGCTCTCCCTTGTGCAGAGAGAGGGCTTCCTTTTCGAGGGCCTTGAAGGCTCGCTCCAGGCTCTTAGACTTCCTCTTCGACTTGAAGCTCTTCAGTCTTTTGAGCTGATCTTTCACGACTCTTTCATCCAGTTGATGAAGCTCGGGCTCCATTTCAGCCTCTGAGAGATAGGCATTCACTCCGACAATCTTTTGATTTCCCGAGTCGATGGCCTTCTGTGCAAGGAACGCCGCCTTTTGAATTTCTGACTGGACGAAGCCAGACTCGATGCAGCGGAGCATTCCGCCGCGATCTTCAACGCTCTTGAAGATCTCAAAAACTTTCTGCTCCATGCCTTCACAAAGAGACTCCAGATAATCTGACCCCCCGAGAGGGTCGGCCACCCGGTCCACTCCTGTTTCTTCCGCCAGAATCTGTTGAGTTCGAAGCGCAATCAAGGCACTCGTCTCTGTTGGCAAGCCTAGGGCCTCATCGTAGGCATTGGTATGTAGGCTTTGAGTGCCTCCTAAAACCGCGGCCAATGCCTGGTAAGCGACCCGTACGATATTGTTCAAGGGTTGCTGCGCTGTCAGCGTGCTGCCAGCCACCTGCGCATGAAAACGAAGGGCCAAAAGCTTGGGGTCAAGATCGAAGCGCCTTTGCATCTCTTCAGCATAGATCTTTCGAGCGATTCGAAACTTTGCCACCTCTTCAAAAAAGTCGTTGTGAACATTGAAGAAAAAGGACAGGCGACTGACAAAGTCTTCCGCCTTTAAACCCGCTTCTAGAGCGGTTTTCACATAGGTAAAGGCGTTGAGTAAAGTGAAGGCGACTTCTTGGGCGGCCGTCGATCCGGCCTCTCGAATATGATAACCACTAATGCTAATGGGATTCCATTTTGGACAGTGCTTTGCCGCAAAACGAAAGCTGTCTGCCGTCAAGGCCAGAGAAAAGTCGGGGGGATAGATATAAGTGCCTCGCGCAATATACTCCTTCAGAATATCGTTTTGTATCGTTCCCCGCAGTCGCTGAGTCGGCACAGCTTTCGATTCGGCCGTCGCAAGGTAGAGGCTCAGCAAGGTCGTCGCAGTAGAATTAATGGTCATAGAACTCGAAATCTCTTCGAGTGGCAGCTTTTGCAGGAGAATCTTCATATCATCAATATGAGAGATGGCGACGCCCACTCGTCCGACTTCGCCTTCAGCCATGGGGTCATCGGAATCATATCCCATTTGGGTGGGAAGATCGAAAGCGCAGCTGACTCCCGTTTGTCCGTTTCGAAGCAGGTAGTGAAATCGTTGATTCGTCTCCTTCGCGCTTCCAAAACCACTATACTGCCTCATGGTCCAGCGCTTTCCGCGATACATCGTGGGGTAAGGTCCTCGTGTGTAAGGAAAACTTCCGGGTCGAGGATCGCCGCCGTAGACGCCTTCAACTTCAATTCCCGAGCTGTTTTTTAGGCGGGACTTTTCAGCTCCAGGACTTTCTGGGGTTGAAGACAAGTTTCTAACAAAATCTTGGTGCTTTGGTCTCTTCATAATACACTGGGCGGGTATGGCTTCGATTAGCTCCTTTCGATCGGTTTTACTAGGCTTTTTGATTTTTGTCTCGCTTCCCTTTGGGGCCTCTTTTTCGCAGGATAGCATTAGAGACCAGCTTCGACTCTTTGATCGAGAAGACATTCACAGCATTCACAAAAGACTCTTCACCAAGGTGGGGCGGCATGAGATCGGCGTTCAGGCCGGAGGGATTTTTAATAACAATGGATTCGCTCTGGCTTTGGCTTCTTATCAATATCATTTTTACGAGAGTCTGGGAGTTGAGTTGTCAGGAGGTTACGCCTTTCAGTTTGGAGACACCGACAAGATGATGTTGGGGCAGGGTTCTGTGATTTTTTCTCCAATCTACGGAAAAGTCAGTTGGTTCACTTGGGCGGTTTTGAACTTCGATCTCTATACCGTGGCAGGCCTGGGGGCCGTTCGATATGACAGCCAGCCCTCTGGCACTGGGTTTATGGCGAATGTGGGTTTGGGGACTCGTTTGTTCATCAATGATTTTCTTTCTGCTCGCATTGAATTTCGTGACTATGTCTATAATCGAAGTTTTGGGGATCGAACGAAGATCACGCATAACTTCGCTTTGACGGCGGGTCTGTCTGTTCTGATTCCGTTCAGACAGTCGTTGTAACGCAGAGAGTCGAGGGGGACGGAATGCGATTTTTTATTGGTTTGCTCATTGTTTTTGCATCCCTTTCTTTGGACGCTCAAACGGCTCGGGAGGTCAGGGGAAAGGCTCCGGTGACGGCCTTGATCTATGATTTGGCTGAAGGCCGATTGGCTCCACTTGAGAAGGCCTTCTTCGAAGACGAGATTGATTTCTTTTTAGACTATCAGGGGGCGCAAAACTCGGTTGCAAGTTCGCTCTATTACTTTCGAGAAGCGGGTCGCGCTCTTGATCGCGCTGATGTGGCCACCGCTCGTCGGTACCTGCAGCAGGTGGAGGGGCATCGTGATCAGGTTCGCTATCTTGAAGCCGTGGCCCTGGCGGTTGAGAGAAAATACGAGCAGGCCATGATCCAGTTTCGAGAGCTTATTGATCGAAGACATTCTCTATCAAGACGACTGGTGGCCTTGGCCCTGATGGGGGCGGGCCGAGTGGCTCACGAGGTTGAAGACTATAGACAAGCAGTCTTTTACTACAGTCGAATCAGTCAACTCGATCCGCTGTTCTTTCAGTCGATTTTTGAGAAGGGCTGGTCTCTCTATCTTCAGGGAGATATGAATGGGGCCTTGGGGGCGACGCTCAGTTTTATCACTCCTTATGCCGATCATATGCTCTATCCAGAAGCTCATATTGTTCGGGCAGCCTCTTACTATCATCTCTGTTTGTACGAACAGGCCAATCTCGTAGTCGAAGATATGAAGCAGGTGTTTCTTCCGCTTCGGGGCCAGATTCGAGAGCTTCGTCAGCGATCGGTCGAGTCGTGGTTGTTTGACGACTCGGTCTTGCAGTCGATTAGCCCGAGAATCTTAGGCCGACTCACTTATGATCCGAGTTTTCGGAGGCTACAAAGAGCTCACCAGGCGCTTCTTCAAGAGCAGACACGGTTGACGGGAAATGCCCGTCAAAAGGCGGAAGAGGCTCTTCGTTTTGTAAGGGGTCGACTTCGACAGGAGGTTCAGCGAAGCTTGCGTCAAATCGAGACAGAGCTGGAGGGGGCTTTGGCTCAAGCGGACAGTATTCAGATTGAGATTCTACAGTTAGGGGTGAATGTTTTGACGGGAGCGCCCATCGAAACGAGGGAAGATATTGAAATCATTCAGCTTGGTCGGGTGGACTTCAGTGAGTTGGTGCAGTTTTGGCCCTTTAAGGGGGAGTTCTGGCTCGACGAGTTGGGGTCCTATTACTACGGCCTTCGGTCGGCCTGCGGCTCTGTCGCCGCACAGGGAGGTCGCGGGGCGTCAAAAATACTCACAAAAATCAATAGGATAGCTTCCAAATCTTGGTTTTAATAGAGGTCGTAGAACTATCCTATAATCGGTTGACGAAAGCTTGGCTGATGTAGATAGTTCTGGTGGTTAAGGAATAAGCCCTTCGAGAGTTTCGAAGGCTTTTTTCTAAGCGAACAACATTCATGAATGGAGAAACGAACAAATGAAAATTAAAACCCTTGCATTAGGACTGGGCTTAGTTGGGTTGGGCTCTAGCGCTTATGCGACCCCTTACTATGTCGGTTCCAATTTGGATCCTAACAACAACATCACTCTTGGCTTTATGGACACTCCCACAAAGGAGCAAACTCCAGGTGCCGGACGAGGAAATATTGCGGCTTTTGAATTGAAAGCAGATTATTTCGTGATTGATCGATTGGCGATCAATATGAATTTGCCTTTCTATATGGCCAATGCGAAAGCTGCTGGAACTAGCCGCTCTTCTCTTGGAAACTTTTCTCTTGGCGGTATTTGGGCTGATCGATTGAGCTCTCCTGCTGACGATCTTTCTTGGGGATACGCAGTAAGCTTAGACGCTTACCTTCCGACTTCAAGAAAAGATGAAGCGGGTGTTGTTGCAGTTGCAAACCCAACGACTGAGCTTTACCGATTCACTCCAAAAGCGACGACCGGACATCTTCAAGCAGGTCTTTGGATCGGGAACGAAATGTTCACCGTCAAAGGAAATGCTGGATATGCCTACTCGAATGTTTCAGGAGCGACTGACAAGGCTCGAAGCACATTCACGATGCAAACAGCGGCTTCTTGGCGAGCGCTTCCTAATTTGGCCGTGAATGCCGAGTACAACGCCATTATCTTGGATTCGAAGTTTGCTGGCGCAGGCAAGAAATTCCGTCACGCCATGACTCCTTCGATCTCAGGAAATATCGACCAAATCCTCTTGGCGGGCTTTGTTACTCTGCCTCTCGACTCAACAACTCGAGATCGTCAGAGCGTTGCCTTTGGCGCCAATGTGGGTTACTTGTTCTAAGCAAACAGCGAAGAATTTTAACTTCAGAGAGAGGGCTAGAGAAATCTAGCCCTCTTTTTTTGGGTCTTTTGGGGTCGGGAGACGAAAGTGCCAGACTAGCGAGACTCGATCCGCGGAGAGAGAAGAAGTCGACGGGCCTCTATCGCCAGTCTCCTTAGGACGCCACTCGGAGCGACAAAGCAATGAGACCAATCGGGCGGCTGGTGAGCCCTCGCTCCGGACCCCAAATTCCCCTGACAGATGGGCGGCAGTCTTGTAGAAGGGGAGCTATGCCTCAATCAAATCGATTCTTTGGCCCCTTTTCTAAGCAGAGCTATCAACGGCGCAGACAAGAGCTGTTTCGACGCCTCGAAAAAGAGTCGCCAGATTTCGTCGCCATTTTCTGGAGCGGGTCAGAACAGATACGGAATCGAACGAATCACTATCCTTTTCGGGTAGATTCCAACTTTTTTTATCTCACTGGATTTTCAGAGCCCGAGAGCCTTTTGTTGATGCGTCGCTCTGGGGGCAAGAACAAGGTCGTGTTGGCTCTAAGAGCTCGAGACTTGTCGACAAATCGAGGCAGCGAGATCTGGGAGGGGGAACGACTCGGAGCCGAGCGAGCGGTCAAAACCTTAGGCATTGATGAGGCCATCGAAAATTCAAAAGTGGAAGAGCTGCTTCAGGACTCTCTAAAGGCGGTTTCGACTGTGTTTTGGGATGTGGGGGGCTACCCAGAATGGGATCGAAAGCTGGCCAGCTGGATGCAAATGATTTGTCAGCTTCGCGCGCGGGCCCTTGCTCCCTATCGTCTGGTGGGGCTCTGTGAGAGCTTGGGGGAAATGCGAAAGATCAAGTCGACCGAAGAGCTTCAGGTGATGCGACAGAGCGCTGAGATCGCCTCTGAGGGGCATATTCGAGCCATGCAAATGATTCGGCCCGGAGCCTTTGAGTATCAGGTGGTGGCCGAAGCCGAGCGAGAGTTCAAAAAAAGAGGGGCCACCGACACGGCCTATCAGACTATTTGCGCCGTGGGTGAAAACGCCTGCACGCTGCATTATCATTGGAACCGAGATCTGATTAAGAAAGGTCAGCTTCTTCTGATGGATGCGGGGGCTGAATTTGAAGGATATGCCTCAGACATCACGCGCAGCTTTCCGGCGGACGGAAAGTTTAGCAAAGTTCAGAAAGAGGTTTATCAGATTGTGTTAGAGGCTCAGAAAGCGGCCATTGAATCGGCCCGAGTGGGAGCGGCTTGGAATCGACCTCATCTCGCCGCCGTCGAAGTGATTTCTGAAGGCCTAGCGTCATTGAAGTGGATCAAGAATTCAAAGAAAGAGATTTTGAAAAAGTCCCTTTGGAAGAAGTATATGCCCCATTCGGTCAGTCACTGGATTGGGCTTGATGTGCATGATGTGGGTCGATACGAAGACGAAAAGGGAAAGCCCGTTAAATTGGAGCCGGGTTTCGTGATGACGATCGAGCCCGGCTTGTATTTTTCAAAGCGGGATTCTTCTATTCCTTCGAACTATCAGGGTATTGGGGTTCGCATCGAAGATGATGTGGCGATCGCAAAGAAAGGGCCTCAGGTCTTGTCAGGATCTTGCCCAAAAGAAATTCAAGAGATTGAAGCCCTTCGGCTTCCGAGGTTTTAATGAAAGATCCAAGGTTGCGGGAGCATCTGAAGAGAGTATCGCTTCAAGATCTTCCGGCCTCTGCCGAGAATGCTGTTGTCATTCTGTGTTATCCCGATGATGAGGGTGTTCGGAACAACTCTGGAAGGCCCGGCGCAGCCGAGGGGCCCGCTGCCATCTTGAAATATTTAGAGAAGGCCTGTTGGCGATCGAGTGATTCAGCGCCTCAGATTTTTGTTTTGCAAGATAAACTGAAGGGAGCCCGAGTTTTAGATCGACACGAAGAGGCCGCTCGTTGGAGTCATGTGGCCCTTGAAAGGGGCTTTCGAGTAATCTCTCTGGGCGGGGGGCATGATTATGGTTACCCAGACGCTTCGAACTATTTGAAGTTCGTTCGGGATGGCAGGGTCTTGAACTGTGATGCCCATCTGGATGTGCGGGAGTTAGATGAGTCTCGCGTGACTTCCGGCACAGCCTTTTATCGGCTTCTTCAGGAGTTCGAGGGGAAAAAACTGATCCAGTGGGGGATTCAGTGGCAATGCAGTGCCCAGTCTCATTTAGACTTTTGCAGAGAACGGGGGGTTCAGATTCATTCTTGGGAGGAAGCCTGCCCAAAAATTGATGGTCCGGTGGGCTTATCGATTTGTCTTGATGCCGTGGCTGTCATCCGTGGGGTTTCTGCGCCGACCCTTGTCGGCTTGTCGACGAAGGCGGTTCTTGATGCTGTTCGTGAATTTTCGGAGCGCTCTCAATGGATGGGCTTATATGAAGTCGCACCCTCATTGGATCCAGCAACCGAAGACTCCGCCAGATTCGCGGCCCTCTTGGCCTATCACTTTATCTTTAGGTCGGGCTCACTCAAAACGACTCTAGGTGAAGTTTCGTGAAGGCCGTTTTTTTTACGGAGACGGGTTCTGTCGACAAGATTCGATATGAAAGTTTGGATCTCGACGAGGCTGACTTAAAGGAGGGAGAAGTTCGACTCAAGCTTTTAGCCGGAGGCCTAAACCATCTCGACCTGTGGGTCATTCGCGGCTTGCCCCATTTAAAAATGAAGTTTCCTCATATTGCGGGGGCTGACATTTGTGCCAAGGTGGTCGAAACTCGGTCTTCGAAATTTCTTTTGGGAGATCGAGTTCTCGCCTACCCGGCTTGGACGAGCAGGCTGGGTTTGGGCAACGAGAATCTCCAGAAAGATTTCGCCGTTCGGGGGGAGGCCGTATCGGGCTTGTTTCAAGAGAGCCTTGTTCTTCATGAGAAAGAGCTGGTGTTTTGTCCGGAGCATTTGAGTGATGAGGAGGGGGCGGCACTACCGCTCGCTCTATTGACGGCTTGGCAGATGATTGTGGAGAAAGCGGGAATTCGACCCGACGAACAGGACTCGTCTTTGGGCCCTGTTTTGGTTCACGGCGCTGGCAGCGGAGTCACTCATGCCATTTTGGAGCTTTTGATTTCTTTTGGGGTCAAAGAATTATTCGTGACTTCTCGCGCTGAAGAAAAGTTGAGGCCTTGGGAGGGTCGAGGGCTTCAGGTGCAGAGCTTTCACTCGGGAATGGGTTCGGACTTAAAGGAGAAACTTAAGGGCAGAAAATTTGCGCGAATTTTCGATCATATTGGCGAGGCCTCCTTTGAAACCAATATTCGCCTGTTAGAAACCGGCGGTCGCTTGGTGAGTTGTGGGGCCACCTCTGGGTTTGAAGCTCGACTGGATCTTCGGCATCTGTTTTTTCGTCAGCTTCAAATCTTGGGCTCCACCATGGGGAGCCTTCAGCACTTTCAAGAAGCGATCGATTGGGCAAGAGAGAAGAGCCTGAGACTAAAAATCTCGAAAGTCTTCTCGGCCTCCGAAGTTCAAACCGCCTATCAACTTCTCAACTCCGGCACCCAAAACTCAAAACTAGTTCTAGAGTTTTGAGTTTTGCTTAATTCTTGAGACTCCTTTGTCCGAATTGACGAAGGATTCACTTGGTTTTCTAAAATTTCCCTCTCCCAGCGAGTCCGCTGAATATTGTGCTGTCGGCAAAGCAGCCGAAGATTCGCCTCGCTCGACTCTCCACCTCTCGAAAACTCCCATACATGGTCCCACTCCAAGCCAAAACTCGACCGACAAGCCCTCCCCGTCTTTGGTTCCACAAAAACACAAGCCCCGCCATCTCTCTCCCAAACCTCAGCTCGAACAGACGTTGGAATATGCCGACTTCGATTGCTTCTAGGCTGTACGATTACTTTTTTCTTGTCCGCGGTAGAAACAACTTCCGTAGCGGAAGCAACTTCAGAAGCTTTCTTCTTTCTGGCAGCCCTTATGACTTCCGCTTTGGAAGTCGTCAAATTTCTAGATTTCTCCCCCTTCCTATTCCCTCTCACTCCAAACTTTCTCTTCTCCACTTCTTGAAGAGCTAACTTCAGGGCAATCTTTAAGGCTTTCTCTCGACTCGCCCAAGGGTTCTGATGAGCCGTTAGGCCCATGAATTTCTCTAATAGTTTCTTGGTCTCTTCATCTACTGTGATCGATAGTCGATAGCTGGATTTGGAAGCCACTCGAAAATCTTCTCTTTTCTTAATCTCTGGCACCCCCGCCTCGATCAATTTTCGCTCACACTCCCTTTGAGTGGTGTTTTCAACCTCAGACAGCAACTGCATTTTTTCGTGACAACTCTGGGGCGGAAGTGAGCGGAGGGCCTTAGAGACTTGGCTCAAATGCGAAAGACTCAAGCTTCCATTCTGGAGTTTAGTCTTAACTTCTGTCTTCTGAGCCCTCGGGAAATTCTTAATCAGCCGCATACTTTCGATTCTTCTTTGCGCTGCTCCGGAGGAATACTTTAAGACTTCTGTACAAAACAGAAAAAGAGAAGAGTAGCCCTTGGCAAGATAGAGCTTTCTTCTCTCGATTTCTTCTAGGGCCTCGATGACGGCGGCATAGATTTTTCTCTCTGAGGCTGCAAGTTTTTGCGTATAAAGAAGCAGGTCTTTTGAGGCTAGTGTCTCCAAATTCATGGGAAGTCTTCGGCCTTCAACAAATGTTTTTTCAGAGTTCATATCTTTCATAGGCTTGAGCATAACATGGACTTTTTTGGCTGCCGTATCTTCGCTCTATAGGCCGCACTGCAACTCACTTAAATTTTTTTATTCCAGACTAAGACTGAGCTTTCAGAGCGAAATACATGGCGATTAAAGCCAGCATTCTGATTTGATTTGCGAGAACAAAAATAGTGCTTGGAAAAACCCGTCAACAAAAAAATAGAATATTTTCTGGAGATTAAGTTGAGCTGATCGAACCCCCAAAAAACAAAATGAGTCCCTTAAAAACTCATTTTGTTTTCTATGAAATACAGCTGCACCGACATCTCATTTGTCAAAAAAATCACTTCCGCTGCGGTAATCAGTTTGAGGCCTCAATGCGATAGGTGGGCCCGTCCCCCAAAAAGTAAAAATAAGTCCCCTAAAAACTTATTTTAACTTTTTGGGGAGGAATGAGGGAGTGGCAGTTGAGAAAATGAAACAATTTACCGGTTGGACCACTAGTCTGGCACTTCCGTCTCCCGACCCCGGCTGACCCCGGCTGAAAAAAGTTCGGGTAGATAAGCTCACTGGCCGCAGTTTGGGTCAGATTGGCCTGCAGTTTTTGCAGAGTTGGGTTTGGGACCCCCGATATGAAGCTCCATTGGGGGATTCTGAGCTCTCTTTGATGGCACAGTTGTTGAAGTGTTTTTGTGGAAGGATGAGCCAGTCTTCAGATGACAAAACCAGCACCAAAACGATTACGGATATCGCTTGTCATCCGGTTGAGTCCTTTTTCCAAGAGTGTGGGCTAAAGAGTGCAGATTTCCTTCGCTTTCGCGCCCTGGTCGAGCTTTCCACGGGTAATTTTGATACGAACACCTGTTACATTCCCCTTCGAATTCCTCAGAGCCGAGGCTTTCTCTTTGAAAGCTTCTGGCGCATTGCTCAGACCGTCGAGATTCCCATTGCTGGCTCCAGGCAGCACCGAAAGTTTGTCGAACTGGAGTGGGTCGTTCGAGAGCAGGGTCTTATGGAGGCCCATGACCATCCCGCTTTGTCCATGTTATCCGGAGAGATTGAGTGTTTTGCCTGCAAGAGCGTCTTCGCTGGCGATGCGGAGGTCGTAGATGCGCAGACGATTCAAGTGACCTGTCCCAATTGCTTGAATCAATGGAGCCTTAAGATTGATTCCCCCTTCTTTCGCCTGCCAAAGGTGAGTCTGTTAAATGATCTCTATTTTAAGGACCCCATAGAGTTTAATCGCTGTCTCAACCAGCCAAGAATTTTGAAATCTGATCGTTACTTTCAGACAGAGTTTGAGGAGCGAAAGGGAGGCAGTTCTTTAGAGTGGATTTTTGGAGAAAGGGAGATCTTCATTGAGCTTCCTATGTCAAAAGCACTCGGTTTTGAGGACTTTGTTAAGAGCTTTATCAACTTTCTGGCTCTTCGCTATTTTCAGACGAGCCCGATTGGAAACCAAAAGACGGCCGAACTGCATGACACAGAAGTTTTTCGTCGGTCTGAGATCGAGCAGGCCCTCTCTGGTGCAGAGATCGATTTGATAGAGAAGAACCGCGCCCCTGTGGACGATAATATCTGGGCTGCGGACGGAGTGTTCGAGATTCCAACTACCACCCTCTCTGAGTCAGAAAGCCTTTCGCTTCAAGTTTTTGATGAAGCTCCCCGTCGCGAAGAGAGTGAAGTCACCAAGAAAATCGATTTTAAGAGTCGAGCTTTTGGATTTCTTCGTTTGAATTCTCAATCGCGTCCGACGGCCATCGTCTCTTTCGTTGCCGTGCTGGCTCTTGTCTTTGCCTTTGTCGGATACTTTAATACGAGAGACTTTGCCCGAGCCTCTTTGGTCTCTATTGATCGACTTGACTCTGAATATGGTCTGCGCCCTCTCGATCTTCCGCCAGCAGGCCTGGCCCCCAAGTCCATCGAAGACTTGTTGGTGAGTGATCAAACTAGCGAGAGACTTCCGTCTTCAACAGGAGAGCCTAAGACGGAACTCTCACAAGAACGCTCTTCGACAGAAGATTCGACGACTGAAGTCGCTTCAGTTCCGGCTGATCCGGTGCCAGCGGACGAAGCCATCGAGCCAGGAGCTGCGAAGCCCAATGAGTTGCAAAGCCAAAGACTGCCGTCTCCGACTGAACTGAAGGCAGACGAGCCTTCTCAAGAGGAGATTGCAAGGCAAGCCATGATCTCGATGCTGTATCGACAGGGGGCCGCCCATCTACGGCAGTCTCAATACCTTGAGGCCATCAAAAAGTTTGAAAGCTTGATCGAGCTTGACCCCGATCATTTGTCTGCTCATCTACATCTAGGAAATGCCTTTTTTCATACTCGGCGTTACCATGAGGCGAGAGAGAGTTTTGAGGCGGCAAGGGCTCTCGATAAGGCCAACTCTCAAATCTATCGAAGTCTAGGTTTGGTTCACTTTTATTCAAGAGATTTCCCCAAAGCGATCGAGTCTTTTGAAGGCTATCTTCGTTTGGATGTTAGTGCGAATGATCGAGACCAGATTGAGCAGCTGATGGCGCAGATGCGATCAAGTCTTGAATCCTCGAGTTCGCTGCTTCGATAGCCTTGGCTCGGTGAGAGATCTGACTTTTGAGTTCTTCTGAAATTTCGGCGAAACTTTTATCCATTGAATTCGCTTGAAAAACAGGATCGTAACCAAAGCCCATGCTTCCACGGGCTTCGAGAAGAAGCCGTCCCTGAACCCGCCCCTCGAAATATTCTGGCTCGAATGATTCAGGCAGCACAAGGCAAAGAACGCAGACAAAGGCCGCCTTACGATCTGTGACATTTTTCATCTCATTCAATAGAAGCTCAATTCTCTCAGAGAAACTCAATTCTTTTCCGCCGTATCGTGCAGAGTAGAGGCCAGGCCTGCCCCCCAAGGCTTCCACTTCAAATCCAGAATCATCTGCAAGACTCGGAAGCTTGAATCTTTCAGCCACCGCTCTCGCCTTCAGATAAGCATTTTCGTGATAGCTGCCCCCAGTTTCTTCGGGCAGCTGAAACTTGGGGTCTAAGTCAAAAATTGAAAGAAGCTTTGGGCCTAAAAGAGATTTGAACTCCCGAATCTTGCCTTCATTCAGGCTCGCAAGAACGATCATTCGAGCTTCCAGTCCTCCAGAGTTTTCTTTTGGATCTGAAAGATTTGCCGGCAAGCGGCTTGAGCGCTCTCTAAAAGTTGATTCCACTCCTCCAAGCGAAAGGCTCCGTCTTCTGCCGTCGCCTGCATTTCGATAAACTCCCCGCGATCGTTCATGACCACATTAGCGTCTACTTCTGCCCGAGCGTCCTCGTGGTAGTTCAAATCGCACAAGCACTCTCCAGAGAGTTTGCCAACAGAGATTGCGGCCAACATATTCGTCGGCGGGAGGGTTTTGAGCCGATTCAACTCGACCAGTTTGGCTAAGGCCAACCGGAGGGCTAGATAAGATCCGGTGATCGATGCCACTCGAGTCCCCCCGTCGGCTTGCAACACATCACAATCAAAAATGATGGTTCTTGGTCCCAAATTTTCGAGTTGAATACAGGCTCGCAGGCTCCTGCCAATCAGGCGCTGAATTTCTTGGGTGCGGCCACTGTTTCGGGCCCGTTCTCGTTGAATTCTTCGATCTGAACTTCCGGGGAGCATGCTGTATTCGGCAGTGATCCAGCCACGATTCTGACCTTGCATCCAAGGAGGGAGCTTTTCATCCACACTGGCCGAGCAGATCACCTTGGTGTCTCCCCACTCCACCAGCACACTACCGAGTGGATCGCGCTGAACTCCGGGAATAAATCGAATGGGTCTTAGGTCGTTTGCTGATCGTCCGTCAATTCGAGGCATAGGCGGACCATAAAAGTCTTTTTTCAGCTTGTAAATCTACAAGGCCCTTCAAATCCAATACTGTGTTTTGATTCGCTTTTTGCTAGTATCGGCCCTATGAGGAACTCGATTGCGGGATTGGTGGGGCTCTGTTTGTGGAGTCTTTTGTCGAAGGATGTCTATTCTGAGGGGGCCGAGTCAGGCTTCAAGGCGAACGAACTGCTTCGGGCGGTTTCCTCTGCGCTCAGCCCCTATGGCGAAAACGCTTCCTTTTCGCTCAGGCGAATGAACGGAGACGAATTGGTCTCGATTCGCTCAGCACAGTTGTTCAGTCCGGCCAGTGTGGCCAAACTGGTTTCATCCGCTTGCACTCTTGAAGAACTCGGCCCCGATTTTCGCTTTGAGACGGAGTGGGCTTATCGCGGCTCTTTGTCGGCAGAGGGAAAGCTTCAGGGAGATCTTGTCCTGCGGGGGAGTGGAGACTTTAGTTTTGTGATTGAAGATCTAAAGATGGCTTCTGAGAAGTTAAGACATGTTTTCGGAATCAAAGAGATTACAGGAAAGCTTGTTTTTGATGTGAGTTATCTTGGGCGGCCGAGCCTTCAGATTTTTGAAGGCTTTGAGGGAGATCTTGGAAGAGCCTTTAGCGCGCCAGCGACGGCGGCTCCCATCAATCACAACGCCTTCTCTGTCTGGATTTATCCGCAAGAGCCGAGGCCTCGGGTGAGTGTCATTCCTCATCAAGCCATCGAGCTAGAAGTCACCAATCGGCTGACGATGATCAACGGCCGACTCAACGGGAGTCGGACTCGATTAGACTATCGCCCGACAGAGGCTAAACTCATTCTTTCGGGTCAGATCGGCCGTTCTGACCAAGTGCGGGCCTACTACCGCTCATTGGTGAATCCCTACGAGAGTTTTGCTCGGCTTTTGAAGTACAACTTAGAGCTTTTGGGTGTTCAGTGGAATGGGGAGTTCGCTTTCAGCAACTCTCGTGTAAACGCGACAAGTCTTTGGACTCATCGGTCGACAGATATCAGTCGGCTCCTAGTGGATATCAACAAGCTTTCGACGAATTTCGGCTCAGAAATGGCGCTCTTGGCCGCGGGGGCGAATCGCTTCGGATTGCCTGCAAGTCTTGAAAAGTCACAACGGCTTTTGTCTGCCTGTCTGTCGAGTTGGAGTCTCAAAGATGAAGACTTTCGTTTAGAGAACGCCTCTGGGTTGTCACGAAGCTCAAGAGTGAAGACCTCATCCATGACCTCGTTTTTGTCGAGGATGGGAGAGAGGGATTACTTTCCGGAGTTTCTTTCGACTCTCGCAATCTTGGGATTAGACGGCACGACTCGAACAAGATTGCCTCAGCACAGTTTTAAGGGGCGGTTGAAGACAGGATCTTTGGCGAATGTCAGAAGTATTGCAGGATATCTAGAGCACCCGACAGAAGGGCGCTTGGCAATGGCTCTGTTTTTAAATTGTACGAGCTGTGATCTGGCGCGCTGGTCTCGAATTGAAGATCAGATCATCTCTCGCATCTTACAGTCACGATGAAGCTTCAGGAGTTTCTAAAACAAATACCCGAGAGAGACCCCCGCCTCGACTCGGGGAAAGAAGAGAAGGCTTGTCAAACTCAAGCCCTCGTAGAGCGGCCATGTGGATGAGAGCCCGTGTCGCAGCCTGAAATAGGAGTAGTTCGGAGAGACACCCGTCAGGCTAATTCGAGACAGCTGCAAAATATAATTCACCTGAGCGAGCCAATTGCGATGGTAGCTTCCCAACAACATTTGTGCGCTGAGGCCGTAGGTGTTTGCACCGGCCAAGTTGTAGAGGAAGCTTGTCGAGAAAGAAATGCTTGGCACCATGTCGGTGTATACCACATTGGCAAAGTCAAAGGCCTGAAAGTTTAGATGCGCCTGAAGGCTGGTCGAGGAGATTTGTGTGAGCACATGTGAAACGCCGAGATCGAGTTGAAAGCCTAAAGGAAAGCTCATTCCAAATTTAGCCGAGACACTCTTATAGCCGTCACTCACTCTTCGCAGGTCATCATCGCCTGGAGGAGAAATATCGATCAAAACAGGATCATTCACATCAAAGACGGAGGCTCCTGCTTGCGCTGAAAAGCGCCACGGCCCTGGTAGCTTTGATGTGGTCGGGGCCCGAAGGCCAGAAAAGTAAACGGCATCCCCGTAGGCTTGAGCATAGCTTGAAAAATCCGTCTGGCCCCTTCGAAGCTGAAGCAGGTCCTCTGAGGGCCCAGAGGCCTCGGACGAATCGACAGAAAAGCCCAGAAGGAGCATTAAAAATATAAATACTTTCAACATCTTAAATCTCTATCCTTGTCTGTCTTGCCCAATCTTTGTATCCCTCTTAGGTTACTCTGAGGAAGTCGAAATGAGAAACCAAAATCTTAAACTCGCAATTGTGGGCGCTTCGGGCTTGGTCGGGCGCGAGATGCTCAAAGTGCTCGAAGAGAGAAATCTGCCCCTGAGTCGGCCTCGCTTGTTTGCTTCAGAAAGAAGTTTGGGCCAAAAGCTTTCTTTTCGAGACGAAGAGCTTGAGGTGGAGCTGTTGGGGCCGGAGGTTTTTGAGACGGAGTCTTTTGATTTTGTTCTCTTTGCATGCTCGGCGGGCATCGCGGCTGAGTACGCGCCTCAAGCGGCGGCCTCTGGCGCTCTGGTGATCGACAACTCAAGTCACTTTCGAATGCAGCCCCAAGTTCCTTTGATTGTGCCAGAGATTAACCCAGACTCTCTCGAGATGGCGCGAGAGGGAGGGATCATCTCGAACCCCAACTGCTCGACGATTCAGATGCTTTGTGTTTTGAAGCCCTTGGATGATGCATTTGGGCTTCAGCGGGTGGTGGTTTCCACCTACCAGTCTGTTTCAGGCGCCGGCCAAGAAGCCATGGATGAAATGCAAACCCAGGTGGGGCAACTCTTGGCAGGGCAACCCCCTCTGATTAAAGAGTTTAGCAAGCAGATTGCTTTCAACTGCATTCCCCAGATCGATCTGTTTTTAGAGGATGGCTCGACAAGAGAAGAATTGAAGATGGTCGAGGAGTCGAGAAAGATTCTGGGCCGACCCGACCTTCGAATGGTGGCGACCGCCGTCAGGGTTCCCACATTTATCTCACATGCTGAGTCTCTCAATCTGGAGTTTGCTAGACCCGTTTCGGTCGAAGAGGCCAGAGAGCTGCTCCGTAAAGCGCCCGGTCTAGAAGTTTGGGATGATCCGAATGAACGGCATTACCCGACTCCCTTTGATGTGGCTGGCCGAGATGAGGTCTTTGTAGGCAGGATTCGACTAGATCCGTCGGTCGAGAACGGTCTTGCCATTTGGGCTGTGGCCGATAACTTAAGAAAGGGAGCTGCGACCAATGCCATTCAAATTCTGGAGCTTTGTCTTCGTCAGTCTTTTTGCTCTCGTCGTAAAGGGGAGCTGGCCAAGCGGGCTTGAAGCTCAGGCCTTCGAGTATCACGGCAAATTTGGGGAGAGCTTTCGGGTGGCCGACTTTCTGAGCGAAGACGGCACGAATCTCATCCAAGAGGCGGGTTCAGGTCTGAACCTTGCGCTTCAAGACTTTCGGCATCTTGCGATTCACCCCTCGGGGCGTTATGTTTTCTTGGCCGGGGCGAACTCCAGCTCCTTCTTTGTTCTCGATGTTTTGAGTGGAAAGAGGTTCTTTCAACAGTCTTCGTTGGGCTTTGTTCGCGGGCTCTTCTGGTCTGAGCAAAACAATCGACTGGTTGTGGCCACCACTCGCGAGTTGGCTTTCTACCGACTCAACTCGGCCTTCGATCTTGAGAAAATGTCCGATTTTGAGATTGTAGAGGATTCTTCTCGGCCTAAAGAACTTTTGGCCAGTTGTCAGATTAACGACAATCGCTATGCCCTACTTGAAATTGGTGACGACTTGATCGACACCCGGCTTCGAGTCATTCAAGGCAGTTCAGAAGTGGGGGGCTCGCCCGTGTTTTGGGAGGCGATTGTGGGTTCAGGGCAGGCCGAAGATTTTTTACCCATTGGCTTGTTGTGCAATGAAGAGCGAGTTTTGATTCTTGCAGAAGATGAGCGAGAAGATACTAAAGGGGAGATCGTTCTCTATCTCAGAAACTCCACGAGCCTGGCTCAAGCCAGTAGTCCCTTGTTTTTGGGAAGCAGCTACGAAGATTTTGATTTGAGAAATATTATTCGCTCTGTCAGAGGGACGAGCTTTCTTTTGAACTTCGAGAGAAGGGCGGATGTCACAACGGGTCCCATTAGTCGGGTAGTGGAATTGAATTTCTCGAATTTCTCTGTCGCTCGAACGAGGTCTTTTGATTCTGATCGTATTCTCATGCTCGGAAGCATTGAAGAATCCAATAGCATTCGCAGTCTCTTGTTCAGGCAAGACCCAGATAATGGGTCGGCTCCGATTGAGCTTTACAGTGTGGCAGACACCGCTTTGGCGACGGCCGATCTAGAGAACCCGTCCGCTAGTTTTTCGTTGAGCCCGAATCGGTTGATGCCCCGCTGGGTGGGGGTGAGTGGGGGCTACGCCTACGCTCTTATGGATGCTACCGGATTGGGCCGCTTCTCTCGGGGGAGCGTTCTCAATCTAACTGAGTTCAGTTATGAGCCGCCTTGGATTCGATTTCGAGCTCAGGTGGATCGGCCCGCTGTGGTGGATCTTCGTTTTCAAGAGGAGTCGCTAGAAGGGGGCTTCACCACTCCCTCAGACAGTTGGGGCTCTTCTTTTTTAATGCGGAATCTGTCTCCGGATTCTTCTGAGGCAGATCAAGTCTTCGAGATCTCAACTTCCAGCCTGGGTGTAAAATTAAATCGTAGGCACGAGCTTGTGGTCTTTGCGAGAGAGAATCCCGGTGGTGTTGTTTCAGGTAGAGAGGCGGTGAGTTTTGTCTTCGATCCTCCTCCGAAGCCTGTGATCAATTTTCGTACAGGCTTTGGGGATCAGAGTTTCAGCGTCTTCTTTCAAGTACAAGAAGCTCCAGGGGATTTGTCGCACTTTTATCTTCATCTTTCAGAGAGTGAAGAAGATTTGGCGAGTCTTCCTAGTAGCGAGGACGAAGTGCCAGCCTTTGAAAGGGAGATTGTCTTGCAAGATGGGTCTCGCATTCAGTCGCCGGTGCGCATCGATTTCAAGTTTTGGACTGGAAGCATTCGCTTCTCACCCGCCTTCAACTCTCAGACCTACTATGCTCGTGTGCAGGTGGTAGACGAGAGTCTTCAATTCAGTTCAGACGATCCTCCCGCGCTTGGGGCCACGCCATTAAAAACAAGGTCACTCGAACAAGCCTTTGGGGGAACGAATTCCTGTCGGCTGATGGCTACCAGCCTAACGGGCGGATCGATTTTTTCGTTTCTAGTTTTTTTCTGGGCCTTGATTGGCTTGAGAACTGCCGGTTTTAGGCAAAAAAAATGGGCCCAGCGTTTGAGAAATCGGAGGGGAGGGGATTGAGATCTTTTGGCGCTGGACCCAAACTTAGTTAACTTGTGACTTCGCTTCTAGGTCGGATGCCGCGCCTTGTCAAAAAGAAAAATCAATATTTTTTAAAGATTTGCCTAAGAGAGATTTCGGGGGCAGGGGCTAAGGCCCTAAACCATATAAATACTTGAAAACACTTGAGGTTTCATTCCTAGCGCCTTTCTAAAGGCCCGCCTGGCGATCACGCAGGCATCATCTTCAAAGGCATCCAGGTCGAATCTTTTGGCCTTCGAAAAGTCCTCAAAACTCCTTAAAATCTCGTCTTCGAGGGCGATCCAGTCGACCTCGTCTGGTAGGCCCGAACTGGTGAAGTCGGGGCCCTCTAAAATCTTGAGGTCCTTCTCTCTGATGATAAGGTGAACAATCAGAAGCCCACTCGAAGCCACTCGTTTCCGATCTTTAATCAGCCGTTCGTTCAATCGGTTTCTGTTTTCATCTAGAAACTCTTTGCCATGATCGACCTTTCCGAAGCGCTCAAAGCTGGTGGGGGTCAATCGAAGAAGGTCTCCGTTCTCGGCCACCAGACCTAGAGTCTCTGGGCGAATGGCCTTGGCCAACTCGAAATGCTTCACAAGCATTCGGTACTCTCCGTGAACAGGCAAAAAGAACTTCGGCCTCACCAGTTTTTGAATATGCTCTAACTCTTCTCTTCGAGCATGGCCCGAGCAGTGAACGAGTTCTTCTCGTGAGTCGATCACAAAAGCTCCCAGTCGATGCAGATTATTCATCAACTGTGAGATTCGGCGTTCATTTCCGGGAATATGTCTCGAAGAAAAAATGACCGTGTCGCCTCGATGAATGTTGATATCGGGGTGATGGTTCAAGCTCATTTTGGTGAGAGCCGACCGAGGCTCTGCTTGAGTTCCGGTACACAACACCATCACCTTTTCGGGGGGCAAATCCTCTACGGCTCGACTGTCTATCAAAAGATCCTTTGGGATGTTCAGGAAGCCCAGTCGAGCAGCCAGGTCGGTGTTGAATCCGACCGATCTTCCGGCCAAAGCCAGCTTCCGGCCGGTCTGATGCGCGACTTTCATCAACGAGTCTACGCGATGAATGTTCGATGAAAAGAGAGTGACAATGATTTTTCCGGTCTTGATCTTTCCTATAAGCTTTTCCAAACTCTCTCTGACATCTTTTTCGGTGTGGTTCCAGCCGCTGCCCTCCACATTGGTGGAGTCTGACATCATCAGAAGGACGCCCTCATCGCCCAGCTTCTTGAAACGATCCTCATTGATGTGAATGCCATCCACGGGCTCCCGATCAATCTTGAAGTCGCCAGTATGGGCGAGAGTTCCGACCGGAGTCTTTATCGCAAAGCCATAACAATCCACCAGACTATGCGTAACCTGAACGGCCTCCAGCTCAAAGGGCCCCACGCCGAAGGCTTTGCCCGCCGAGTAGAGCTGGAGTCTGGACTTTTCAAAAGACGAAAACTCCTGAAGCCTTTGCTCCAACATTCCAAAGCCAAACTCTGTACTAAAGACTTTGGGTCGGCCCAGCCGGTCATAAACATGCGCCAGACCTCCAATATGATCTTCATGCCCATGGGTAATAACCACAGCCTTCAGATCCAAATCGTACTCCTTAAAGAAGTCAATTTTTGGGACGACAATGTCTACACCCAATTGATTGTTCTCAGGAAACGAGGCCCCACAATCGAGCACCAAGGCTTCCCCCTGATACACAAAGGCCATCATATTCATCCCAATCTCGCCAAGACCCCCCAGGGGCACAATAAAAAGGTCTTTCGAGTGGTGAAGCTCTCGAATTAAATTCACAGCTTAGAGCTTAGCGACACTCCAAAGCGCAAGTCTAGCGTCAGTCCCGATTAAGCGCCAATGGCCCATCTGCTTTGGTGGCTTCGGTTTCAAATTGGTTCCTTGATCCCAGAGTTTAGCATGAGCTTTGGAAGCATCCGCTGGGGACCGCCTAGAATTCCAAACAGCTTCGATAACATCCAGGGCCCGCTCACCTGGATATCTCACTCTAAGGATAGCTGGATCGTTTCACTCATCACGATCCAGCCTCGCGCCAAAAATTTTTTACTTCGTCTGCCGACCCAGACGCTCGGAGAGCCCCATCGGCTGTCTCCCAAAGCTCATGCTCAATTCCATAGGCAGTGAGGCGCCTATCACCGCCATCTTCTCGACGGGGCCCATCTGCTTTGGTGGCTTTGGTTCTGGTTTTCAGGGAGTACGGCTGGCTCTTCCCAAACTCGCTCTGTCGGGTTAAAAGGCAATCGTGCTCCGATTGTTTGCCGATCAAGATTTTGAGCCAGGTCAAGGGGTGAAGCTCGCCTCCGAAGAGCTGCACTACTTTCGGCGTGTTCGCCGAGCGCAGGGCGTGGTGGAACTATTCAACCGGCGCGGTCAAAGGGCCAAGGGAAGCCTTAAATCTGGCGTCTTCTTCGTTCAAGAGGTGATCCAAGACTCCGATTCGGCGTTGCCGCTCAGCCTCGCGGTGGCCCTTCCAGACAGCAAGGTTCTTCGAGAGCTTATCTTTTCACTTTCAGAGCTTGGCATCCGAGACTTGAAAGTCTTTGCGGGAGAGCGAAGTCAGGCTCCAAAGTCAAGAATAAGCGGCCTTGCAAAGTGGGATCGTTGGGCCATTGAGTCCGCTCGACAGTGTGGTCGTTCTCGGCCTTTGTCTGTGGAGGTCGTTTCCTTCGAAAGTCTTTTGAAGCAGAAGGCTCAAGAAGCCTTTTATCTTGATGAAAAGAGAGATACAGAGGCCTTTCTTGATCTCGATTTCTTTCAGAAGTCTTCCGGCTCGGCAGGGAGTTTGGTCGTTGTAGGCTGTGAAGGCGGCTGGACTGATGCAGAGCGAAAGGCGCTTCGCTCTTCTCAGTTTCGACCGATTCACTTGAAGGCGCCGGTCATGCGCGTTCATACCGCCTGCGTGGTGGCGGCGAGTGCGTTCTTATGCAGAGCATCGCTCGCGCAATGATTGACCGCAGATACGCGAAAACATAGAATATTCAGGTGGTGGCAAGTTTTCGTCGTGGGGTGATTCCCAGTTTTTTTGTGTTAGGTCTTAGTTTTTTGCTTTCTTCCTGCGCGAGCAAGAAAGAAGCCTTAGAGACGACACCATCGTCTCAAGGCTCTTGGGACTCTGAACGAAGGCTTTCGGGTCAAACTCGAGTGCAGAGAGCTCGAACACGATCCGCTAGACCCCAATATGATTATCCCGTAGTTCACAACGAAGAAGTTGAGAGGTGGATCAATTATTTTACGGGCCGAGGAGCACAGTGGTATCGCATCTGGATGGAGCGATCGGGGCGTTATATTCCTTTCATGCAGCAGATTCTGCGCGAAGAGGGCATGCCAGAAGATCTCGTTTATCTTGCCATGATCGAGTCCGGATTTAGCGCCAGGGCCTATTCACGGGCGCGGGCGGTAGGGCATTGGCAGTTCATGGTCGGAACAGGTCGGATCTATCGTCTGCGAGTGAATTTCTGGGTGGATGAGCGGCGAGACCCCGAGAAGGCCACCAGAGCCGCAGCCCGCCATCTTCGAGATCTCCATAATCAGTTTAAAGACTGGTATCTGGCCTTTGCCGCCTACAATGCAGGCTCGGGTCGAATCACCAGGGGAATGCGACGGGCGCAGGTCGATAACTTTTGGGCTCTTTCTGAGGCGCGAGTCATCCCTCGAGAGACTCGAAACTATGTTCCTAAAATGCTCGCGGCGACCATTATTGCAAAAAATCTAGAGAAATATGGATTTAGCGATATCAATTACCAAGAGCCACTTGCTTACGACAAATTCGTTGTGAGGCGTCCGGTGAATTTGCAAAGCCTTGCAAAGCGAACAGGACATTCGTTAGAAGACCTACTTCGTTTGAACCCTGAGCTCAATTACCCGGTGACTCCGCCAGATGTAAAAGAATACGAGTTGAGAATTCCGCTCAATCGTTCTGAGGTTTTTGTGATGGCGATGAATGAAATGGAACCGTCAGAATTTTTTCAATATGCGAGTCATCGCGTACAACGGGGCGAAACGATCTCAGCCATCGCTCAACGCTATCAGACTTCGGCTGGCGAGATCATGAGACTGAATAATATTCGCTCTGCGCGAACTCTTCAAGTCGGGCAGAACCTCTTGTTGCCCATTCCAGATGGGGTCAATCTTCCGCCTCCGGTTCACCGACATGTGGCCGGTCCGGTTCGAGTCGCGGATAACAGTGGCTTTTACACGGTGAGGCGGGGCGACAATCTTTGGAGGATCTCTCGAAGTTTTAGAGTGAGTATTCCGGCCCTACGATCAGCAAACTCATTGAGTTCTGACACTCTTAGGCCCGGTCAGCGATTGCGAATTCCGGGTCAGGGCCAGGCCGTACAAAGCTCTCAGGCCGCAGTAGCATCTAGTTCGGCGACGCCATCGGCGGCTTCAGGGGGGACTTCGGTCGTTCATCGGGTGCGCCCCGGAGACACCTTATGGGCCATCTCTCAACAATACCAAGTAACCGTGGCTCAGATTCGATCGGCCAACTCTTTGCGTGGCGATCAGATTCGAGTGGGCCAACAGCTGCGAATTCCTGGGGCTTCGGTTGCGGCCGCAACGGCCAGCGAGCCCCGAGTTCATGTCGTGAGACGGGGGGAGAACCTTTGGATGATCTCCAGACGATACGGCGTGTCGATTCCCGAGATTCGATCAGCAAATTCGCTTCGCGGAGATCGCTTACAAATTGGGCAACGATTGACGATTCCAGCAGTCGGGCAAGCGGGCGGCTCTCAAAGGCAGGGCGAAAGGCAAATCCACATTGTTCGGCGCGGCGAGAATTTATGGATGATTTCGCAGCGCTACGGAACCACCATTCAACAAATCAAACGGGCCAACGACTTGTCTGAGAGTCGAATCATGCCGGGCAAGCGGCTCGTTATTCCTCCCAACGCCTCGTAGGAGATTGCCGACACGGCAACGCGACGCCATCCACAAACGGCGTCGACCGAAGCTCGACCTGAATGAAGGGGCAGGGGGCCCTTTAGCGTGAAGACAGGGGTGATGTATTCCGATCTGCCTACGGTGTTTGGCATGAGTTTTGGAAGACAGCCGATGGGGCTCTTCGAGCGGCTGGGTCTGATCACGAAGTAAGAAATTGTTGGCGCGAGAAGGAGCGGGCCCTGGACGGTATCGAAGTTGTTTGGAATTCTAGGCGGTCCCCAGCGGATGCTTCCAAAGCTCATGCTGAGAATCTTGAATCAAGGTACCCATATGAAACGAAAGCTACAGCAGATGGGCCTTTAGCGACACTCCCTCCAGGCTTCAGTTTTGGTGAGCTGACACAGGCCTTTCTCCGACAAGCGGTGGGCTGTATTCTCTGAGGACTTCTTTTGAGACCTGTTGAACAAGGTCTTGCAAGACTTCTCGCATCTTTTCAATTTGATCTTCTACAAGCCTACTGTCATGGGCTCGGTGAAACCGAAAAGCTTGGGCTTCGGCTTCTCGACCTGTTTTGAGTGGACGAAGCGTTTTCTGGCCCGAGAGAATCACCCCCTCGGTGTCGGAGCTCAGAAACTCTGTAACTTCGATGATCACTTGTATGTCAACCTCTTGGCTTCGATACCAGGGATGAAAGATGACAGCCGTTTTTGCAAACTGTTGTTGAAGTTCTAAAGCTAGGGCGTATCGAATTTGTTGTCGAAGAGGTTGCGACCAGCGATGAATATCAAAGATTTCGAGTTGTCCTCTGGCATTTTCGCGCACGAAGTGGGGACGATCTAAGTGGCGTGGCACTGAGACCGGTCCGATGCCCACCACAAGAGCTGGCTTGCCTGGGTTCTGAATCTGTAAGTCTGACCCCGGCAGGCTGTGAAAACGAGTGGATTCAAGCCGTTTTTGACTTGCACAGCCCGTCATCATGAAAAGGCATCCCAAAACAAAAAGAACAAAGGGGGCCTTCATTTTCTTTCGACCACCTCAACTCGACTCCTGCCAAAGAGGACCGAGTTTGGATGCCGCTCTAGGTATTCCGCCAGTAGGCGAATGGCCTTTGCGGCTTCTTCAATCTCTTGAAGTGATTTTGGTATCTGTTGACCTATGGGTGCTTGGGGGTCAAGCAGTTCCCCGACATGTGTCATTGCAGCTCTCACGGCTTGAAGAGTTTGTATCGATTCATCAGAAACCGGATCGAGCTTCTTGTTGATATTCATGAGAACCACTTGAAGGTTCTCGAGGGCGCCTGAGAGCGAGCGGGTGAGGTTTGCCGAGTTGGCCGTCAGGTCTTCCATGAGGCCACTCTTTGCCGTTGGAATCTCCAGATA
Source organism: Bradymonadales bacterium (assembly GCA_007693605.1). Taxonomy (GTDB): domain Bacteria; phylum Bdellovibrionota; class UBA2394; order UBA2394; family UBA2394; genus REDG01. The sequence continues at coordinate 19,739 of REDG01000057.1, read as the reverse complement.
GTTTGGGCTCGAGGCCAGCTGATACTCGAGTGGCTCGTCGGGAAGCATGTCGAGACTCACATAGAGTTCCCCCGACAAAACGCTTTGCGATCTGAGTTGTGCTCGAAGGCCTTTATCAATTAGAGTTTCTAGAAGCGCCGGATCTGAGAGTGACAGAGTTTCGCCCACTCGACTGCCCTGCTCAGCGCTGTGAACTCCAATCAAGACTGCAATCTGAGGAAATTCTACGGATTTTTGGTGGTGAAGCCGTATAGCACGAACTAATCCCACCTGGACGCCTCGAAACTTAACCGGAGCCCCAATAGATAGACCGTTTACGGATTGGTCGAAGATCAAGACGAACTCACGACTTGATTTAAAAATCTCGCCAGAGCCAAGAAAGATAACGCCTCCAATGATCAAGGCCAGTCCTCCCGTAACGAAAGCGCCAATGGTACTAAATCGTATGGGCTTCTTTTTCACTGTCGCCTCCTCGAGTTAAAAAGCTTCGAACTGCCGGATGAGGGCTTTCCGCCCGAAGCTGCTTTGGGTTGCCGTGATCTAGAACACTCTTTGTTTGAGTGTCTAGAAAGATGGAATCGTCTGCGATTTTGAAGATGCTATCTAGCTCATGAGTCACCACCACCACGGTAGTTCCCAGACTGTCTCGAAGTTCGAGGATGAGGTCATCCAGTCTTCGAGAAGAGAGGGGGTCAAGCCCCGCAGAGGGTTCATCAAAAAATAAAAACTCAGGATCAAGAGCCATTGCTCTTGCCAGACCGGCCCTCTTTTGCATTCCGCCACTAATTTGAGAGGGGTAGTGGTCTTCAAAACCTTTCAATCCGACAAGGGCTAACTTGAGTCTCGCGATTTCATCGATCTCGTTTGCGGAAAAACTTGTGAATTCTTTCAAGGGAATGGAGACATTCTCCAAGAGGGTGAGAGCGCTCCAGAGAGCACCCGTCTGATAGAGAACTCCCATTCTTCTAAGAACGGTCTTTCTGTCTTCGATGTCACAGGCCGTGAAATCAAGATCATCGTAGAGGATGCGACCCTTCGCGGGTTCTTTCAGGCCAACCAGATGTTTAAGAAGAGTGCTCTTGCCGCATCCACTTCCGCCCATCACAACGAAGATGCTGCCTCGTTTGACCGAGAAATTTAAATCACGCATGATCAAGAACGAGTCGTAGGCCATGCTGAGGTTTTCGACTCGAATGGGAGAATTAGGATGGTTGAAAGCCGCCATATTAGATTCCCCAGACTCCTGTCATGATGGCAAACAGGGCATCCAAAATCACAATCAATACAAGAGAACTCACGACGGCTGAGGTGGCGGCTTGTCCGACAGCTAGGGCGTTGTTTCCTGAACGCATGCCTCGATAGCAACCGAAGGCCGCGACAACGACTCCAAAAACAAAGGCTTTGATTAAGCTCAGTGAGATGTCTGGAACGCCAATTGCCGATTGAACTTGGGTGTAGTACTGAAGCCAAGAGATTCCTAGGTGATAGCGCGCGACCACGGCTCCTCCGAAAATGCCAATAAAGTTTGAGAACACGCACAACAGGGGCATCATCAGGCAAAGAGCCAGAAGTCGAGGGAAGACTAAGAACTGGTAGGGAGAGATGGCCATGGTTTGATAGGCATCAATCTCTTGGTTGACCTTCATGGTGCCGAGCTGTGCTGCAAAGGCCGCTCCGGTTCGACCCGCCATCACGACTGCGGTCATGATGGGGCCCATCTCTCGAACAATGGCGATGGCCACCAGGTCTGCGACAAATATTTGCGCTCCAAACTGAGTGAGTTGAACGGCCCCAACATAGGCCAAGATTAAGCCCATCAGAAATGCGATGAGGCTGATGATAGGAAGCGCTTGGGCGCCAGTCTCTTGAATATTGCGAAAGATATCGACCGCACGGTATCGCGCACAACCTCTCAGAAACTGTCCAGACACCACGATGATTCTTCCGAAGAATTCTAAGAGGTCGTGACCCGCATTGAGGGTCTTTACAGACTCTCTTCCAACCTTCTCGAAGAAGCTATCATGATAGTCTTGAAAGCGAGCCTCTTCGTTTTCAGGCACGGCTTCAGACAATCGAATCAGTCGGCTCACGCCTTGAGGAAGTTGTTCGCAGTCAAGCTCCAGGGAGTTTTGTTTTGCGATTCTTCTAATCTCCGAAACAAAGACCACCAGCACTGAATTCCAAGACGAAAGCTCTTTGCAGTTGAAAAAGAGTTTTTTTGGCTGTAGCGACAGAATTTGTTGTTCCAGTTGGTCTCGACCGGGCAATTGGGCCGAAGAGTTCCAAGCGCCCTGGAGTTGAATCTCAAGAAAACGATCTTCGATCGCCTCTATTCGATAGAAGTCCGACAAGCCCCCCGCCTTGGACAATTCCCCCTGCATCACAGTTCAATTATGGAGGATTCTGGCAATGACACGCAGTCCCCCAGAATGAATAGTCTCTGGCAGAATGGGCCGGTATCCCAGGCCCCCTGGGCGCCGCGTCTAGCCGGTACGATACTTGCATCCCCTTTGGGCAGTGAAAGTCTTTATAGCGGCATTGATTTCTCTGTTTTTCCTCAGCCTTGAGGCAGAGGCCGGATTCTGTCGAAATGCGTTGAAAGGACTTGGGAGAACAATTGTTAGAACCGCAGACACTCTGACGACTCTTGCCGATGGGGAGCGAGTCGTTTGGGTGACCCCCGGCTTTCATCCCGATTGGAAGCCGTTTCGGAGCTTTTATCGTGAAGATCTGAAGTACCATACGCTGTCCACAAGGACCGTAAGGGAAACCGGCGAGATTGTTTTCTTAAGAGATCTGATTCCCCACTCAAACAAAGCTTTGATCGCTACTCGGCAGGCTGAATTGAATGTCGAGAGGGCGGAGAAGAAAATTGGGGCAGAACTTAAAGACTTAAGAGACTTGCAGGGCTACATCAGCCTTCCCGGAGAGTATCGCAATCCGGTGAACGATCCCGTGATTGCCGATCTTGGAATGCGAGCAGGGCTTCGGGTCCTAAAAAGTCTAGTGGACCCTCAGACCAGGGAAGTTTGGAGAGATCTTATTTTAAACTCCGATGAGGGACCTTTCGTGCAAGCTCAACTTGAAAACTTAAGACACGCCCTCCCCTTATGGATTAACAGCCTGCCAGATGGGGGGGGCCATAGAGTCAATCAAGTCAGCCGAGAGCTTCAGCATGATGCCGAAAGAATTTTGAGGAGCTTCAGGAACTGGCAACGGATCCCTCGGATCCGGTTGCGAGACTGACATAGGGCGGCGTGAAAAATAAGGCCTCTCTGATAGACTTTATCTGACGGGGGAACGATGTATTTTAGATCTTTTTTAATCTTGGCTTGTGTTTTTTTAATGGGCTTTGACTTGGGAGCGGAATCCAGCAAAGTCCCCACTGAAACGGCAGATCGAAAAGAGAGATTGAAGGCCGCCGAAGAGCTTTTAGAGGCGATGAATTTTTTTAAAACCATGTCTGAAATGGCCGATCAGGCGGCGGAGGTCCTTGTGATGAGCTTTCCGGGCCTTGAAGAATACCGCTCGATGATCGAGGAGTTTTATCGAGAGATTTTTAGTGGGGACGACTTTAGGCGGGGAAACATAGAAATTTATGTGGATTCGTTTACGGCGGCAGAGCTTCGTGAGCTAGTGAAGTTTTATAAAACTCCCGTCGGACAAAAGGCGATGAGAGAGTGGCCGAAGCTCTTTCAAAGGGGTGCGGAGCTTGGCGAGAGGCTCAGTCAAGAGGCAGCCCCGACCCTCTTTGAGCGTATTGAAGCGGCCGAAGCCGAAAAAAACAAAAGCCTCAAGCCCAAGGCTCGCTAAGGCATCTTGGGAACATCTCTAAAGCAGATGGGCCTTTTGCGCCACTCCCATGGAGACTGGGGCAGGCTTGTCGCAGTTAGTCCCACCCATGTCGCAGTTCCAGCCAGTTTCTTAAAAAACCTCAATGATTTCAAGTGACCTCGATGGCTTAGAGCTTGCTTTAGCTATGGTCTGAGGAGGGAATTCGCTTGGCGGGTCGTTCGGTCGCTGTGCTTCAGGCGCTGCTGATTTTCATTTCGACACAGACTCTGTTTGCAGAGGATGAGCCTTGCATTGAGGAAGACTCTGCCCTGCCCAAGAAAGCGACTGTCTCCAGTATTTTAGAGTTTAGCATGAAAGAAATCCCGAGGGGCAGCTGCCTTCACGGAAAGTTTTGCCCGCCCCCGCAGCCAAAAACAGAACTGAAATCCGCAGAACCCATGGACCTTGAGAACCAGCTTGAGAAAGAGAGTCCAGAGGCTTCTCCCGAGCTTCCTCCAGAAGCCAAGGATTTTTTGGCAGAAGCCTATCAGGCCTTAGTGCGAGAAGTCAGGGCTTCGATGGGAGAGCCCGCAGAGGCTTCCAAGCCTTCGACTTTCGTTATTGTTCGACCAGAGTCTTCAAATGAAAGCGCGGAGTATTCGGATGAAACAGAAGATTCTTCAGCCTTGATCTTCGTTCAAGGGCCTGACGGGGTAATGCGCTTTGACCCTTCCACTGAAAGCTTTGACTTTGCGAGTTTGCCAAACAGTCTCGAGCAAGTGCCATGGATCTATACCCCCGATTCGTTTCCTTTAAACCTCCCCCCTTACAAAGAGCTTTATGAATTGAGTCAGCCTTCTTTTCAGTTTTCCGAAGACGGTACAAAAATCGAATCTTTTTTTGAGGACGGAAGCGTCAGAAACTCATTTGACTTAGAGGAGTTGTTTGGAAAGCAAAAGCCAGGAGAAACTCATGGAGCCAGGGGAGCCTATCAAGACGGAGAAGGAGCTTCTGGGGTTGAACCTCTGTTCTCAGGGCTAAGCGAGCCTTGGGAGCCTGATGAGAACAACTCGGAGGAAAAGATGGCTCCAAAGCAAGGATTTGGATTGCTGAAGCAGTTGCTCGACTCTCTTCCGAAAACAGCAGACCAGAGAGCCGACTCTAAGAAGATGAGAACACCTAGCTTTCCGATTCGTGGAAGTTTTCCGGCCTCTCAAAGAGTGGCATCAGAAAGATCCTCGGGGGATTACTCCGTCGGGCCATTGACATCCGCTCAAGGGCCTCGAACTTCGTCTTCTGCTTCGCTTCTTGAAACCACAAGTCCTGAGGGCTTGGGGGCTTCACCGACCGCCGAGGCTGGATCGAGCGGGCCTGATTTGGCCGGTGGCACCTTAGCGGGAAGCTCCGGCGCTCAGTCCTCTCTTATTCTTCAGAATCCTAGCCTCCCTCCCGCCGCGGCAGGCTTGCTGCCCAATCTGGTTTGGTTTCCACAAAATGCAGACTCCTCAGTCAAGCCCGGTGTTGGCTCAAAGCCCTCCGAGTCAACGGCCTCCCCTGCTGGGGTGGCAGCCGCTTCAGATGCCAAGCGCGGGCATAGCAATCCCAACTCAAGTTCAGCCACAAGAGGGCAGACCAAGAATCCGTCTGCCACAATGGGAGGGGGCTCACAGCCAGAAGGGCCAGTGTTTGCAGGATCGACTACGACCACTGGTCAAAATGGATTTTCAGATCAGCCAGGCAACTCCGATCCCGATAAGGAGCAGGGCTCAGGTTCACATCCCCAAGAACCCGTGGTGCTTGGAGAGTCACAGATAAAGCTTCAAAACAGAAAGAAATCCCCTCGACTGATATAACTTGAGATTGTCGTCAAACTCCTGATCAGGGAGATGCGATAAACATCCAGATGCACGAAGCCGCCAAAGCGGATGGTCGGGGAGCGCCAGGTCTCCCTTACTTTCTTCCTCGAGTCGCGTAATACTCAGCAATGAGACGGTCGTTGTAATTAAAGGGGATATCTTCAGTGGTTGGGTCTGAAATGATCTTGCCACTGAAAGGCTCCTTCTTTTCAAGAAAAGCAGGAAGATCCAAGCGCGGGCTCGACTGGCACTGAACGAAATTTTGATGTTCGCGAGAGGCTTCGGCCAGACTGACCTCATCCCCAGCATTCAATACACGAGAGCCAATGCGACACTTTCGACCGTTCACCAAAACATGCCCATGCAGAATCATTTGCCGAGCGGCGATCACGGAAGGGGCAAATTGAAAGCGAAAGACCAAATTGTCGAGTCGCATCTCCAGTCGTCTGGAGAGTTCAGAAACCCAATTCAAGCCGGCTCGATTGCTGTCTCGTACAAAGCGCTGAAGCTGTCTTTCGGTAATCCCGTAGTGAGCGATCAGTTTTTGCTTCTCTTGCAAGCGAAGACTGTACTCAGAGGGCTTCTTTCGACCCTGACCATGTTGGCCCGGCCCGTAGGGCCTTCGGTCCAAAGCCCCTGGCTTTCCCAAACCCGGAAGATCGGTATTTAACCGCCGTTGTAGCCTAAACTTTTTCACACTGCTTGTTTTTGATTTCATTCCCGCAAATTACTCGCTTTCTCTTAAACCGCCAACAGAGTCCTAAAAACTCTTGAAACAACTTTCGGTCCTCGGAGACTCACAAAAAGTCTTCCCAGAACCTAAGCCTTTTAGATAAGACAAAGGCGATGATCAACGAATTTTCTGCTCCAAAAAACTTAGAAGCCGCCCTCGAAGCCGAAGAGGCCCTATTGACCTATCGATGCCGGGGGATTCCCAAAGAGAGGCTCCAGGCCCCCGGACCTCGCTTTGTTGAGAAGGTCTGGTCATTGAGTGATCGAAATTTGCGGGTTTTAGGGGCTTTGCAGCGGATGTATGATGCCGGCAATTTGAAGGGGACTGGCTACCTTTCGATCTTGCCGGTCGACCAGGGCGTAGAGCATTCGGCAGGGGCCTCTTTCGCGCCAAACCCCGACTATTTTGACTCTGAAAAGATCGTTGAACTGGCCATTGAAGGCGGCTGCAATGCGGTCGCCTCGACTTATGGGGTTTTGAGCTCGGTGGCTCGAAAGTATGCTCATCGAATCCCCTTCATTCTGAAGCTCAATCACAACGAGTTGTTGAGCTTTCCAAATTCTCACGATCAGATCTTCTTCTCTCAGGTAGAGGCGGCCTTTGACCTGGGAGCGCAAGGGGTTGGAGCCACGGTCTACTTTGGCTCTTCAGAGTCGCAACGACAGATCCAAGAGGTCTCAGAGGCCTTTCGGCTTGCTCACGAGTTGGGGATGTTTTGTATTCTTTGGTGCTATCTTCGAAATCCCGAGTTCAAGACCTCAAAAGAAGACTATCACCTCGCTGCCGATCTTAGCTCTCAAGCGAATCATCTGGGTGCGACTCTCGGGGCGGATATTGTGAAGCAGAAGATGCCAGAGACCAACGGAGGCTATAAGGCCCTCAAGTTTGGAAAGACTCATGACAAGGTTTATTCAGAGCTCTGCCCCGATCATCCGATTGAGTGGGTTCGTTATCAGGTTGCCAACTCCTATTTTGGTCGAGTGGGCTTGATCAATTCTGGTGGGGCGAGTGGAAAGAACGACTTTCAAGAAATCGTTCGGACCGCGATCATTAACAAGAGGGCAGGGGGCATGGGGTTGATCTCTGGCCGAAAGATTTTTCAACGGCCAATGAAAGAGGGAGTAGAGCTCCTAAACGCGATGCAGGCCGTTTATCTCAATCCGAAAATCGATCTCGCTTAAGACTTTTTCCGCAAGCTCTGGCAGGCCTTTGCGAACTCCAAAAAACCGTCCAGATACTGCTGGAAAAGCTTCTGCAAGAACTCGTCCTTAGGGCCACCCGTTTCGGTCAGAGCGCTCTCGACGGCAGGGATAAAGAGATTTTCCGGATAGACGAGAGCATTTCGATACATGAACACCTGCTGGACTTGCTCGACCGATCGAAGGGCGCCAAATCGCCCTGCAGACAATCCGAAAAAGCTGCAAGGGATCTTATAGAGAGCTTCAGGGAAGGGAAGCATATCGATAAAGTACTTGAATACCCCTGGGGCGGCTCCGTTATACTCAGGCAAGATGCTGATAATGGCGTCCGCATCGACAAAGCGACGAGCCCAAGGCTCAAAGCTTTTAGGTTTTTGAACATAGACTTCTGGCAGAAAAATTTCAGGAGGGAGTTCGACCAGATCCATAAGGTCGAAGCTTCCCTTGGGGTCTCGGCTCTGAATCTCTTCGTAAACGAATTGACTGAGGCGCCGAGTCATAGAATCTCTACGATTGGTACCTGAGAGGATGAGCGTTTTCATAGCGACCAAATTAGGCTTTCCCGTTAAAATGGAAAAGGTCTTCTTCTAGGGAATTTCTTTCCAGCCGATCTGGTTCGAAATTTTGGGGACATGAGAATTGAGAATGGATGTAGCAGAATGCCTAGGATGCAGAAGACAGAGATAGGGCATGGGAAATAGAGGCGTGGCCGATTCAAAAAAGAAAAAACTGGGAGTCTGGTCTCGCACTCGATTGGGTCTGAAGCACTTTCAAAAGAAGGTCTTGGTTGCGTGGGTTCGTTTTGCGCGCAGGCATCGGGAGTCAAATTTTTTACCCATCGCACTCTTCATCATTCTTTTTTTTGACGGCTTTCTTGTGGTCTTACCCAGCATGATTATGACCGGGGCAGCCGTCACGATCTCGCCAAGACGATGGCGACTGTTTGCCATGATCTTCGTTGCTTCAATGACACTGAACAACTTTGCGATCTATTGGGTTGGCAGACTCATTCCGCCCGACCTGATCTGGTTTTTTATTGATCGCATGGGGCTAGAGACTGTTTATGAATCTGCCGATGCGGCTCTTCAAAGCTACGGGCCCTGGGCCGCCTTCATCGGGGCCAGCATCTCTTTGCCCACTCAGATGATTACCTTGATGATCGGCATGGCCGACGCACAGCTATTGAATGTTGGCAAAGAAGCTGGGCTTTCGATTTATCGCTTGGTTTTTCTGGCGGGGCTCGGCCACTTCATCAAAATGATGATCTTCTGTTCGATCATTCGATTCGGTTGGGAGAAGCTCGAAGCTCGTGTGATGAAGGAGCTAAACGGAATTTCTCAAAGATTTCAGTGAGGCTGATTAAGGGATTGTCGCCAAACTCTCGATTCGGGAGTGGCGATAAGGGTCCATCTGCCCTCGCGACACTCCCACTAAGATTTGCCTGAGAGCTTGCCAATCAAGAGCTGAGAAATGCTCTTGAACATCTGGTTTTGAAGGTTCAGTAGGGCCACCTGAGATTGAAACTTGAAAGCATTGAGTTGGAACTCTGAAATCGTCTTTGCGTAGTCGACATCGGTGAGTTGAGAGGCAGCACTCGACAGGTTTTCAATGGCCACCAAGTTCGTGTTGGTCGCCGATTGAAGGGCAGACTGTTTTGCGCCAATTCCAGATCGGGCTTCCAGGTTTTTTTGAATCGCCTCATCGATTTTCTCAAGAGCGGCTTCGGCCTTCTCTGGCGTGCTGATGTCTAAACCTTCTAGCCCCAGAGACTTGAGGCTAGAGCTTGAAAGGCTGATGTTAAGAGAGGATTTCGCGTTGGGGTCGAGGTTGGTGCTTTGTTGAAAGCTGCCGTCTAAGAGTTTATTTCCGTTAAAGTTCGTATTCTTTGAGCTGGCGTCAATGTTTGCCAGAAGAGACTGAGCTTGATCGTTCAGGGCATCGAGTGAGTCGCCCCCGTTCATCGCCTGCAGGGCCAAGTCTCTGAGGTCTTGCAAATCTTTGCCCACTGAGGCCAGAGCGCCGTCAGCGGTGGTCAAGGCCATTTTGCTGAGATTGATGCCTTGGTTGACTTGAGCCAAACTCTTGATTTGAGAAGAGAGGCCGGTGGCGATGGCAGAGTTGGCGGGGTTGAGAGAGAAGGGTTTCTTTCCCGACGAGAGCATATTGAAACCTAGCTGAAGCTTTTTCTGGGAGCCAGCAAGCTGGTTTAAGAGACTAAACTGATTAAAGCTTCCAATTTTCAAGAGGCCCTCCCTTCTCCTTTCCTTACTGGTCTATCGGCGGCGCGTCAGAAAACTTGAGGCCTTTTTTGACATTCGTTCTAACTAATGGGAAAGAGGGGGCTTTTTGACCATGCTGCCGCACCATTTCAGACGCAGTTTGACCCCATCGGGGCTTGAGCAAATTCGCGCTTATTCGTAGAAGGGTGTAGATACTTATGTGTTTAAGAGGAGCCTGAGTTTTGATTCAGGCTCGCAATCGGATTTGAATTTGAAGGAGTAAAAAGAGAAAATGGCCGTAGCTCAAAGCAAACAAAACCAAGCACTCGATCGAATTGATAAAATTCGAAACATCGGAATTTCAGCTCATATCGATTCAGGAAAAACGACGCTGACGGAGCGGATTCTTTTTTACACCGGAAAGATTCACAAGATCGAAGAGGTGAAGGGGAAGTCTGGAGTTGGGGCGACGATGGACTCGATGGACCTCGAGCGAGAAAAGGGAATCACGATTCAATCGGCCGCCACCTTTTGTGAATGGAAAAATCACAATATCAACATCATCGACACTCCCGGCCACGTAGACTTTACCATTGAAGTGGAGAGAGCCCTTCGTGTGCTAGACGGAGCGATTTTGGTTCTTTGCGGAGTGGCTGGGGTTCAGTCTCAGTCGATCACGGTAGATCGCCAGATGAAGCGTTACCGAGTGCCTCGATTGGCCTTTGTCAACAAGCTCGATCGTCAAGGGGCCAATCCCTTTCGGGTTTGTGAGCAGTTGCGAGAAAAACTTGGGCTTCATTCCGTGATGTACCAGATTCCCATCGGGCTCGAAGACAATCATCAGGGTCAGGTCGATTTGATCCGAATGAAGGCCTACTTCTACGAAGGAGACAACGGAGAAAAAGTGATTGAGAAGGAGATTCCCGAAGAGCATTTGGCCAAAGCCCAAGAGCTGCGATCAAAGATGATCGAAGGCCTCGCTGATGCAGACGATGCGATTGCCGAGAAATATTTGGAGGGACAGGAGATTTCTGAAGATGAAATCTACGCCGCCACCCGAAGGGCGGTGATCGCTTTGAAGCTGGTTCCTGTTTTTTGTGGGTCGGCCTACAAAAACAAAGGGGTGCAGCCCTTACTGGATGCAGTTAGCCACTTCTTGCCCAATCCGAAAGAGATGAGAAATGTGGCCTTGGATATCAAGAAGAATGAGGAAGAAGTGGTTCTTGATTCGGACCCCGACAAGCCTTTCGTGGGTCTAGCCTTTAAGCTCGAAGACGGCCGCTACGGACAGTTGACCTATATTCGTGTCTATCAAGGTTCTTTGACCAAGGGAGACTTCATTTACAACGTGGCCCGCGACACACGAGTCAAAGTGGGTCGTTTGGTTCGAATGCACTCAGACAAAATGGTGGATATTGAGGGGGTTCAAGGCGGAGATATCGTGGCTCTTTTCGGTGTGGACTGCTTTACGGGGGACACATTCTGTAAAGAGGGAACCTATCTGTCGATGACTTCAATGTTTGTGCCGAGTCCTGTCGTGAAGCTTGCGGTGGCACCCAAAGACAAGTCAGCCGCGGGCAATTTTTCAAAGGCCTTGAATCGATTTTCAAAGGAAGATCCGACTTTTCAGGTGAGTTTGGATGAAGAGAGTAATGAGACACTGATAGCCGGGATGGGGGAGCTTCATCTCGAGATTTATGTGGAGAGACTAAAGAGAGAGTACAATGTTGAGTGTGTGACTGGAATGCCTCAGGTGGCCTATCGAGAGACGATCACTCAAGGCGTTGACTTTGACTATACGCACAAGAAGCAAACCGGGGGTCAGGGACAGTTTGCGAAAGTGGTCGGGCGATTTGAGCCCTTGCCAGCAGACAGCCCAGAACCCTATGAGTTTTCTGACGAGATTGTGGGCGGTCGCATTCCTCGTGAGTATATTCCTGCCGTCGACAAGGGCTTTATTGAGCAGCTCAAAAAGGGATCTTTGATCGGATTTCCGGTCGTGAATGTGAAAGCTCGACTTCAAGACGGCGCTTTTCACGAAGTGGACTCTTCAGAGATGGCCTTTCGAATTTGTGCGATGGCGGCTTTTCGAGAGTTTTATCCGAAGGCCTCACCGGTGATTCTGGAGCCCATCATGAAGGTCGAGGTGGAAAGTCCGGAAGAGTTTCAGGGGAATGTGCTCGGAGGATTAAACCAACGAAGAGGGATGATTTTGAGCAGTCAAACGGACAACAATATCACCACCATTTTGGCGGAAGTGCCCTTGTCAGAAATGTTTGGCTACGCCAACGATCTTCGCTCGATGAGTCAGGGGAAGGCCACATTTTCAATGGAGTTTTCTCGCTACTCGCCGGTTCCTAAACAGAAGCAAGAAGAGCTTGTGAAAAAGTATCAAGAGCAACGGGCGAAAGAACAGAAGTAGAAGCCTCAGGAGGCGCTGCCGGTCCAAAGGACGGAAGGGCTTTTGGGGCAGCCGCAGAACAGTCCAGAGGCTTCAAGAGGAGCTCGAGCTGGCCCCTTTCAGGAATGGCTTAGCCCTGTTCCTCGATGGCCAGCGTGAGCCTTCGGTTGAGTTTGTGCCAATCTTGCCGCTCAAGACTCGAGGCTTTGGAGCCGTTCCAGAGGATTTCAAGATATTTAAGATATGCTTTCGCGAGGATCCGTTCAGTCGGGCGAGGCTCTGGATTGTTCATCAAGCTTTCAATGTAATCCAGGTCAACTAATGAGGGGAGAGTATATTCGTAGAGACTTCCTGGTCTTACCTCTCTCTCCGACTCCTCAACCTCTTCGGACTCTTCGGGGTCCCAAACAGAATCTTCACTTCCGTCAGACGAGGCCTCTTCGACTTCAATGTCCGCCAGCAGGGGATCATCGAGTCGGGCTCGAAAATAAAAGAAATCCTGGAGCACTTCAAGGTAGAGCCTTGCCTCCTTAGGGCTCGGAGCCTCTGCCTTCAAAAGAGCCTCTAGGGGCTTCCTCTCCACATCGTCAAAGCCATAAAATTTAAGATCTTGGAGAAGCCCGTTCAGTCTTGCGAGGTCTAGTCGAGACTCCAGGGCATCCAACTGTTCCCTAAAGAAGTGAAGGCTAGCCTCTAATTCAGTACTTTCGTCGTGTCGATCCCGGCTCATCCGAACTGGTGGATTTCGATGGACTCCGGAGTGAGTTCTTCGAATCAAATCAGTGACCAGGCTGTTATCAGGAAAGTGCTCGATGATCTCTTCCAGTTTTTCCTTCAATCCGCTTTCGAAGCCAATTTGGTCAGGCAACAGGGCCAGTGCAAACAAGTCTGTACGAAGGCGGTGGTTACTATCCTGCAAATGTTCCTTCTCAAGGTTTTCCAAAAGATGAAGCCTTCGAGCGGAGATGATGGCTTCGATGCGGCTCTGCAAATCAGCATAAGCCTTTTCTTCTGCCTCCGGAGAATCCTCCCGAAGCCACCCAGCCCGCACATCAGGAAAGAAGGTGGCGACATACAAAAGATCTTCAAAAGACACAGCCTGAATTGTTACCCACCGAGTAAGATTCGTGGCGGCCATTCGTCGAACACTAGAATCATTCCGAGCAAAAAGGGCATTCACCTCATTGAAAAACTGTCGGGAGGCATGATCATGAAAAGGCAGGGGCCATTCGAAAATCAGGCGAGCGAGTCGTTTCTTGAGCTCCAGATGGGACTTTTTTCTAGGCGCTCGTTGAATTTGTTGATAGCGAGAAATGAAGGTGGGCATCAGCTGCTCAACCAGCAAGGGCCTAACAAGATTCTCTTGGCGAAGCTCGGCTAAAAACAAATAGAGAGAGGCCTCTAAAGATTGATGCCTTTTCACTCGAGAATTGCTGGCTTTTGTCAGGTCTTCTTGAACTTTCTCTAAGACTCTCTCAATGGCGGCTGCTAGGGCAATCAGCTCTTCTTGGTCGAAACGATCGGAGGACAATCGCAAAAGATCGTAAATGCCCAGTTCGACAGAGTCCCTGAGATCTGGCTTATTCTGAAACTGAGGATGAGATCCAAACTCCAGCAACTGGCTGATTGTTCTGAGAAGAACAGCAGTCGAGAGCTCGTCTTTCTCGGCCGAAGCTAGAGAGTCAAGCTCCTCAATCGATTGCAACACTAGCCTCTCAAAAAGTCCGTGAGCCTCCTCCCCCTTGGTCTCGAGGTAGAGCAGCATCGCAGGGATGATCTCCATTCGTTTTTGGACGGGCAGTTTTTGCCAGACTGTCACTTGGCTTGGCTTAGGCAGTATCGGGAAATGCTCCGCAAGCTTTTGAGATCCCTGCTGGGGGGCCAGGCCAGAGATGCCCAACAGGCAGCTTCGAAGGCTTGGCCTCTTCGGGCTGTCCGCCACTAGGTCGGAGTTTAAGCTCCAAAGCATCGTGAACATCAAGCTTAGAAAAAAAAGACCCCTCATCCATCTCCCTGCACTAATCACTCCGATCCCTAAGCTAACTAACACAGAGATCGCCTCGAATCGACTATTTAATTATCCGCGAGGGTTCTTCTCAGAAGCCTTTAAAATGGCGTCCCACTCCCCTTTTTTGAGGGGAGTGATAGAGAGCCGAGAGCCTTTTTGAAGGGTCAACATATCCCGACAGGCGGGAATCTCTCGCATCTCTTGAATCGACACGAGTCGCTTCAACTTCCTGACGAACTCAACTTCTCGAAGAAACCAGCGAGGCTTTTCATGAGAGGCTTTCTCGTCATAATAATCTGAAGTCTTTTCAAACTGTGTGGGGTCAGCCAAAGACTTGCCTCGAATCTTCATGATGCCGGCGGCCCCTGAGGGCTCCGCATTGCTGTGGTAAAAAATGGCAAGATCTCCGGGCTGCATCTCGTCTCGCATGAAGTTGCGGGCCTGGTAGTTGCGAACGCCCGTCCAAAGAGTTTTCTTATCTCTCTTGAGATCATCGATGGAGTAATCCTCGACCTCATTCTTCATGAGCCAGTACTTCATGACCTTGAATTCTATCTCAAGATTGGGTCGTAAGAAAAGGCTAGTCTGTGTTCAAGCACAGAGTCCTCATCAACCACTTTCACTTCAAGCTTTCCGAAGCGTTGGGCTAAGCGGTGATAATTTCGAAGCTCGTAAGAACCTACAGGCAGCGGGCCGAGCGGCACCCTCACCTTTCTGATAAAGTTCCCATCTTGACAGTCTTCCCTCGGCTCTCGATAGGCTTCAGAAACCAACTGTAAGACTCGTCGGTGTTCTTCGTGCGGAAACACATTCGTGCGAGCCAATCGTTCGCAAGAGTTCTTCAGTCGGTACTCGACAGTAATTTGAAGCGGGTCCGATGCGACCATGCCGGCTGGAATAAAAACGCTTTCAATCTGGGGCTGGAATCTCTCAACGGCGAGGCTAGTCGAGTCAAAAATTTGGAAGCTCCATGAAGAGATCAACCACGATGTCGCTAATAAAAACATATCCCCAGCCCCGCCCCTACAGTGTATCAAAGTCCCTCGGGATGCCGTCACGAGAAATCTGAAAAATTTACTGGTCCAGACAACACAATGCGTCTTAGATGCCAATAATAATGAGCACTCTTAAGAGTTCAGCGGTTGAAAACCTCCAATTAGAGCCGGAGGCCTTGTTGAGAGCCAGATATGCGGCTTTTGTGCGAGGGGATGTGGATTTCATTTTAGAGACCCACCATCCAGAAAGCAGAGATCAAGTGGATCGAGACGCTGTGAAATCTTGGTCCACGGGCTCCAAGTGGAAGTCCCTTGAGATTCATGAGGTGAAGCCACAAGATGATTCCTGTGTGATTCACTTCACGGCGACCTACGAGAGGAAGCAAGAAATCATTCCCCACTCTGAATTCGCTGAGTTTCGCAGGCACGAAGGCCGTTGGTTTTATTTTGACTCAGAATTTCCGAAACAGAAGACGCAGCGACGCGACCAGGTCAAAGTCGGGCGTAACGATCCCTGTCCGTGCGGATCTTCAAAAAAATACAAGAAGTGCCACGGTTCGCTGTCTTGATCGAATGACGCGTTTGCGTCTTTAGTGATCTTTGTCTTTTCAGCCATAGGGCTCTGCATTCTTTAGAAGAAGCTCTCTGAAAGGGGTCCACTTGCCGATGGCCTAAGAGATGTTTCTTCCCATTGGCTCTAACCTTCCATTTCGAAGACTCCCGTTGATGACGCTCAGCTTGATCGGACTTTGCAGCGCCTTTTTTGTCTGGATTGTTCAACTCGACCTTGGTCTGGCAAAGAACTTTGGAGATGAAGCTTTTGAGTCCAGTTGGACTTATCGTTGGGCGGTGGTGCCTTCTCAGGGCCTTCAAGTTTGGCAGCTTTTGACCTATCAGTTTGTGCATGCGTCTTGGGCTCATTTGATCTCAAATATGTGGTATCTGCTCATCTTTGGATGGATCTTAGAAAACGCCTGGGGGCCCCTTCGTTATTTGGTTTTTGTCCTACTGGCAGGGGCTCTGGCCGTGATTCCCGAAATCTTTGTTCAGGGTCAGCAATCAGCACCCATCGTTGGGGCTTCGGGCTCGGGGGCCTTTCTGTTGGGAGCCTGTGTGGCGCTGTTTCCGCTTTCGAAGATCAAAATGCTCTTTCTTGTGATTCCCGTTCCTCAGCTTCCCACGACCTTCTTTATTCCACTTCGATACTTGGTTTACTTCTGGCTCTTGATTCAAGTCTCGGGCTTGGCGACGCATTTTTGGGTGGAACCGAAGTCGGTGGCCTATACGACTCATTTGGCAGGATTTGGATTGGGCCTTCTCATCGGATTTCTATTCTATTTGCGAAGAAGTGAGACCTACGAAGACATTGATCTGAGCGGGCGGGATCTGGACCACTTTTACTCTGCTCTAAAGTCGCTTCAGAAGAACCAGCAGTCGGAGGCCGAGGCCCTTTTGATTGAATTGAGTGAGAAGCATTCGCAGTCCTTCGGTCTTCAGTCTCAACTCTACTCGTTAGCACTTCGCAAATCACTGCGGAGTCTGGCTCATGCTCTTCTGGATTCGACGCCAGAGGGTGACAGTCATTTTCGGCCATTCAAGAAGCTGAAAAGAGATTTAGAGAGCTACCGAAGTCATTTTGGGGAGTTCGCTCAACTCTCCCCACAGAGACTAGAGGACCTAAAAGCGAGTCTGTCTGAACCTGAGTTTGAGGCGCTCTCTAGCCTTATTTCAAAGGCCGGGCTTTCTGACTGGAGTGTTCGATCTCTTTCACAGAATAGGATAGAATAAGACCAGGAATGTCTGATCTTTTTCGCTATCTTCGAAGACAGAAGCGACTTTATGAATTTTACCGAGGACTCTTCTTCGGACAGCTCGCTTTGCTCGGCCTTGCGCTCAGTTTTAGCGTGTTTGCTTTGGTCCAGCACTTCTGGGCTTTTGTTGCAGTTCCCGCAGCTGATTATAGTCGACCCGTTTTGGTGGTTTTGACCGCGTTGTGGGCTCTTTGGTTTCTCTGGGTTCTGATCCGAAAGTATCAAGGCTCGTTTGAGTCGGTCGCCCGAGTGATTGAAGCCCAAGCCGTTTACTTTCGATTTCATCCGGAGGCGAAAACAGAGCTTCAGTCCGCTGCCTACTTTCTGAACAAGAAGCAAGCCTCAGACTTTGAGCGGGCTCATCTTGATCGATGGACTGGTAAGGTCGGGCAACTACCCGCCTTCATTTGGCCCAGCCGAAACTTGGCGATTTGTTTCGTCTTGGCTTGTTCCTTCATTGGAGTCTCTTGGGTGGCGGTGAACGGACTCGAGTACAGGGCCGCAAGGGCCCAGCTTGTGTGGCTTCCTTCAGACTATGAGATTAAGATTCCAAGAGAGGCGGCCGAATGGGAGAGCCGATCGGGAACCTTAGCCGGAGTGATGAATTCTCGCTTTCGATTTGAAGCGCCCCAGCTCGGCTTTTGGCAGGCCTATTTGTTTACTCGAGAAGAAGGCCGTGACTGGACGGCTCGAGCTTGCGGAGTGTGGTGTGAAGGGACGATCCAGGGCAGAGCTCAATACGCTGTAGGCAGTCTTCTTAATCGTTCTCCGGCTTTTCCGATTCAGCTGTTAGACGATGAGCCGCCCAGGGCAAGAATCTTTTTGCGAGACGGACAGGATCTGGTTCCCCATCCTCGCTTGAATATTCTAAACTCCACTCGGCTGTCTTTGCAGCTATTGGCCCATGATGATTTTGGTATAGAGAGTTTGGTGTTTGTCCACGAATTCGGAGACTCTGAAACAGAGCTTCTTCGTCTCGAAGACTTGGGAACCAATTTTCGAGAGGATTTTGAACTGAAGATCGAAGATTGGCCCGGCGGAACTCACGCACTCTATTTACTTGTGCGGGATCAGATGCAGGAGGTTCGAAGTCAATCTCTGATCATTCAGTACGCGGATGAAGAATATATGAGGGAGATGAGAAATCAGAACATCAGAGCTTATCTCGATCAGTGGATCCATGTCTTAGCCGATTTGTTGGAGTCGAAGACTGACCAAAGGCTCGCCACATCTCTTGAGCAGAACTTAGGTTTGTTAGGTCGACCAGATGTTTACGAACATGATCTCTTTGAAATCTGGGTGGCAGAGATGCAGGGTTTACAGTCCAGAATTGAGCGGCAAGTTCTACGGCTTCAGCAGCTCAGAGAGATTCCGGCCTTTGTCCGTGAATTGGAGCGACAGATCCTCTACGCTCTTTCTTTACTGTTTCAAGAGAAGGCTGGCGATGTCCACGCGGCCAAAGACTCGGTGAGGGCAACACAGCAAGATCTCGCGGCACTTCTAGAAGAGATTCGGCAGGGCAAAGAGTCTTTGAGTTCTGAGAAGATGCAAGAAGCTTTCGAGAGGCTGGCAGCACAGTTAGAGGACTTGAGAGAACGAATGAGAAACCTTCCCCAGGGGCCTCAAGATCAACATGTAAACCGCGAAGCCATTGAAGAGCAGATTAGTCAGAGTCAAGAGCTGGAGGATCGAATTGCAGAAATCAAGAGGTTGGCGAGTATGGGTCAAGATGAACTAGCACTTCGAGAGCTAGAGTCTTTAACGAATCAGCTTTCCATTCTAACACAAGAGATTGAGCGAGGCTTAGAACAATGGGAGGAAAACTTGGCTCAAGGCGCGATGCAGGCGTCTGAGTCTTACGAGAGAGCCCTGCAAGAGCTCTCAGAACGGCAGCAGAGACTTCTTGAAAGAACTCAAGAGTGGCAAGAGCAGGGCGAAAGCCTTGACGAAGAGTTCAAGGCGGCCCCAGAAGAGGCGATCGAGGCTCTGCAGCAAGAGCTTTTGAAGTGGAATGAGAAGTCTCAGGAGCTAGCAGAAGAGCAAGACAAGATACGATCGGACATGGAGAAGCTCGGAGAAAAATTTGCGGAGCAACTGGAGAATACCGAATGGGAGTCTGTTTTTCGATCCAGTAGTCAGGAAGATCTAGAGCGAAGAATTCAAACAGAAATGACCCAGGCAACTCGATCGCTAGAGTCTCAGCGGAGCTTTGAGGCGGTCAGTGCAGAACAGGAGGGTCTTGAGCTGTTGAGGCAAGCTCGAGAGCACCAACAACAGATGCGACAACGAGTGCAGGAACAAGCTCAGGCGATGATGCAACGACAACGAGATCGAATGCTCGACAGAGTAGAAATTATTGAGTCTGAGGGTCGAGGGGAGAGGGAACGAAGGCAAAGAATTATGAACTCTCTCAGGCAAGAGGTAGATCGAGAGTATCAACCAAGCCATCAACGCTACTTTGAGGAGTTGCTGCAGCGATGAGAGTTTTCTTTGTAGGAGCCTTTGCCTTCCTCTTTTGCAGTGGCGCCGCCCTGAAGAGTCAAGATCGCTTGACGAGCTTTCAAGACCACTTTCAATCTTCAAGCCTTGGCCCAGTACAGACTCTCGAAAGCCAACACTTTCGAGTGCTTTGGGTTCATCCGAGAGACGAGGTCTTGGCCGAACCACTGTTGCAGCATATGGAGTCGGCACGAACTTTGTTGGTAGAGATTTTCGGTGAGGCCGCGATTCATCCCGATCGAAA
>REDG01000074.1 GCA_007693605.1 Bradymonadales bacterium | reverse complement strand
CCCTTATCGCCACTCCCCATGAATCGCTAAAGGCCCATCTGCCCCTACACTCTGGTCGACCTTCGGTCGACATGATTTGAGGATGGCTGCAACGCTCCTTTCCCGCGTTGCAGTGGCGGCTGCGTCGCTGCGCTTCTCGAGTGGCATTTGGACCACACTGCGATGCTCGCTCCTTGCCTTCTCGTATCTGGATCCTTGTCGACATTCCCGAAGCCAGAGTTTGGCGACAGAGCCTTAAAGTAGGCATTCACCTTCTGTTCAGATTGGAGTGCTGCCTTGATGTCGCAATCTGAGCAGGAGCTTCGACTATAAGTAGTTGAAATTCCAAGACTGCCGAGGGCATAGAGCTTGCAGCTTGATGACAGATAGCAATGCGTGGTTTTGGACTTGTTTTTGGCTTTTTTGGGTTTTCAGCATTCAGTTTGCTTGGGGGCGGGGTGCTATCGCTCTTGGGGGCGGAGGCTCAGAGCAGCTGGCAGCCGCAGTGGCCGAGCACCATGCTGTTTTTTGTGGACGAAGATTTGAGTCCGGCAGATCGGCCTATTGCCAATGAGCTAATCGCACAGCTTCTGCTCGAGATGGAAGGGCGCCACACTCAGGCGGTGTCCTATGTCTTAATGGGAAGATCTCCGAGGTATGTGGCAAGGGGGACGGTCCGTTTGGACGAACTTCGTCCGGATCTTGATTCGTTCTGGTCGGGATTTCTCGATCGGCGACCCAATAACAGAAGCTTCAAGATGAGCCTAGAAAACCTTATTCGCACTCGAGACAACAAAGACGAAGATAGGCCATGGCATCTATTGGGTGGGGATCGAAATTTTTCTTTTGTTTTCATCGGAGATCCAGACAACTTCGAAACTTTTCTAGACAGTTCTCGTTCTGAGTTTCAGGGATTTAGCCGAGGCTTCCTAAGGGGGAAATCTCGGCCACTTGTGATTCAAGTGGGCGCCGAGGCGGGTCCAGGATTGGTGGATCAGAGGTTGTCTCAAGACTGGGGCGAGAGACTTCGGGATTTTGAGAGCTTTCGCTGGGGCGCTCCTCTCTATCGAGAAAGCCGCGGAGGACAGAATTTCAGTATAGACATGGCATCCATTCCTTCAATGGATGAAATCTCTGACATTGTGAAAGCCTTTGGGGCTTTGGCGCTTCCGAATGTCGAGAGCCCTGTCGATCAACAGCGTTCAGAAGTCGCGAGGAGCTGGACTCTAGAAAAGGAAACTCAGTCCGAAAGGCTGCTAAGAAAAGAGTGGGAAAGACGAGAGCGCTTGGCTAGAGATCGATATATTCAAGGCGGCTCGGATTCTTCGGGCTCTCAAGTCGAGAGTCCTGCGCCTGACATAGAAAGGCAAATCCAAGAACGGCAGGCGAATCAATTAAATTTTCAGGAGGACCCAAGTCTTTCGAATCTAAAGAAGCTTCCGATTCCCTTTCGGCTCGTCTCCCCCCAGGTTTTTGATTGGCGTTATGAGATTCATCGAGGGCGGGGGGGAAGGATCGAGCTGCGAATAGAGCGCCCGGCATCTCTTCTCGATCTGGAACTTCTACAAGAGATGCCCCAAGCGATGCTGCTGGACCTGACCACTAAGGCTTGGTTCGAGCTCAATAGTATCGCTGAGGCCGGAAGGCTTGAGGCCGACCAGGAAGCTCTTGAAGAGCTCTTCAAGCCTTTAGGGCCAGATGGAGTCCGATCTCGTCGTCGTGGCAGTTTTTTAGAACGGCTCACGAAACGGCATGAGTATTCTTTTGTTGTCGAGTTTTCAGGGGGGGTGACCGAAGATCAGATCAGAGCACATATCCGAGACTTCACGCAAAGAAATGGCCTGGTTGATCGGCAACGACTTCTTGAAGAATTGAAGACGATGGAGCCGAGAGATCGACTACGAAAGTCCACTCTCGGAGGACAACCGATTCCGTTGAAAATGGAAGAGATTCGAGAAATTCTGCCCCTTCCCTTGAGACTGGTTCACCCCCAAGAATTGGAGTTTGACTATTGGGTTCAGTCTCCGATTCGTCCGCTTCCTTCAAGATCTTTTGATCTTGTCTTAGAGCTTCGAGGTCCCGTCTTGGATCTCGAACTCTTGTCAGAGCTTGATTCCAGCTGGTGGGCGAGTCGATCGGACTGGAGCTTACAAGAACTAGAGACGCAGCTCTCAAATCAAAAACTTGAAGAACTGCAGCGATTTTGGGCAAGAAAATTTGAAGAAGAGGGGTATTTTTTCTCTGTGCAGACTAAGAATGGGAGGCTTCACTTTACATTTAACCCCAGGAACTCAGGCGTCTCTTCTGAGGGTGTGATTCGGATGCTGAGGGAGTTTGCTCAAGCGGAAGGGCTTTATGATGTGTCTCATCTTCGGCGTTCAGCGCAAGAATACCGTGAGAGTCTTCGTCTACAGAGCGGACAAAAGTGGAGACCTCATGAGGCTCAGAGAGCAAGGAAAAATATGGATCGAAGTCTTCGAGAGCTTTTCGTGAGCCCAGTGGCCAACTGCAATCTCTAGGGAACTCTTGCTAAAGGCCGTCTCGAGAACGAGCTGCGGCTCTTTCTTTTGCATCTCGCACAAATCTATCGGATTTTAAGAGGAGTTGATCGAGTTGCCTTTCAATTTCTTTTGTGTTCCGACCAGGGCTTCCCCAGAGGGCCAGTTGACGAAGCTCTTCAAAGACGGGATTTAGATAAGTCCAGAATCGAGAATCTTCCTCTATTGGCGAGTAAGAGGATCTATCTAGTCTTAATAGAATGTCTTGAATGCTTTGCAGAATGGGTTTCTCCAGAAAGAATCGAATCTGTTCGTCGGTTCGAGATTGATGTAGGAAACTCTCAGCATTTAGAGCAGGAAGAAAGATGCCATATGCTGTAAGTCGATCGAACTGGCTGTCGATGGCGTTTCTTAAACTTGTATATCTTACAGCTTCGTCTCGATCTGGCTGATGGGTGCTTTCAGCAGCTATCTGAAAGCTTCGGAATCTGCTACGAGCCGCGGTAAGAGCCTGAGACAGACAGAGTTCAATGCTCTCGAAGGAGTGTTGATAAGCTTTAGCGTAATCTTGAGAGTCAGGAAGGGGCAGAAAGCAGTCAAATGTATCTAACAGTGATCGCAGAAATATCGCTGCTTCAATGATGTCATCGTCTTCGTCAAAATCAAGCTCTGGCTCAATGACCTGAGTGAGAGAAAGGTCGACAAAGTTCTTTAGAATTCTGTCTCGAATAGAAATCAATGCCAGTTGATAATGCCCCGAGTTTTTATAGTCAGACTTTGACTGACGGGTGATATCCGCTTCTTCAATCAGATCTTCTAGTTCTTTCAATAAGACTTCTTCGGGGGAGTCTCCTAGCTCAGCTTCTAGCTCAACGACCCAGAGATCGTCGTATTCAACAGCAGCAAGGTCTTTCACAAAGGAAATCAAAACAAAGAGGGCAGTAAAAACCCAAAGAAGCTCTCGCTTCTTTGGGAATTCAACTAAAGATGGAGCCCTGTCAGTCACGATCGCCCTCCCAAAAGCTGCGACTAGAAGTTAGCCGCTTAGCGCTGGCTAACTTCTGTCTCAGTCCGTTGGAGCCTCTGTTGCTGATCTCGATGCCGATTTCTGATTCCGACAAGTGCCCTTTCAGCATTTTCGACTCTTCTGACGATTGTATCGACTTGAACTACAGAGTCTTGAGGGTTCTCCTTTACTGACTGAACAAAGGCCATTCGAATTGATTCTAGAGCTTGGTGGGCATCATTATCATATAGCAAGGCGCTTCCCAGATTCGCACTAGAGCCTCTAAGCTTCGCTAGTGAATCTGCTAAAGTTTCAACGGTGAACTGCCAGGCCAGCTCCACCCTTCTGTAGGCGGCGATCTGACTCTGGATGTCTGAATAAGTCTCTTCAATTCTCACTTGACCAAGCCAGTTCTGTTTTTCCTCTGAAGTGGGCTCGAGCTCTTTGAAGGCAACGGCCGGGTCGATAAACTCGAACGCTAGGTAAATATCTGTTCGAATCTCATCAACGGCATCAATGAACTCAAGAATGCTTTCGGCCCCTTCGACCTGATACTTAGCATCCCAGTAGGCCCTTGAGTCTGTGATAAAGGGGAAAAGATCATCCTGAATCGCCGCTTTGATTTTATCTGCAGACTCTAGTAGCGGCTTTGCAGAGGCCCTCAGATCGGTATTGATCTCTTGAAGACGACTTCTTGAGACTCTTCTAGAGCCAGAGTTTTCCTTTTCATACTCTACCAATTTGTCACTGAGTTCAAAGCCGTGATTGACGGTGTCTTTCACAAAGTTGTGAAGAGTTTCATTTAGAATCAAGACCGCCCCGCTCAAGATCTCTATTCGGTGGAGATTCTCCTGTATGAAGTAAATGTTGGAGCCGCTCTGGAAATTCAGTAGAATTCTTTCAATATCAAGAACAATTTTTGGTAGGTTTGGCCCCGCTGTTGCTTGAGTTCTATGATTTGCTCTGTTGGCGTCTCTAAACTGTCGTAGGGCATTAATCGCACGGGTCAATCGTGCGTCATAGGGGTCAACTTGAGTATCCCTCGGTGCCTGTTCAATATCTCGAAAGTGGTCAAACTCTTGTTTGGACCTCTTTACTTCAAGGGCGGTAGAAGGGGATGGCCCCAGAAGAACAAAGGCTGCTGAAAGAGCAAAAATATTTTTAATTCCCGTCATGATTTCAATTCCTCACTTCTTGTTCGTTAAATTTAATGAAGGCGCTCGATCTAACTCATCCCATCGGAAAGTTGGACCGAAAGCAGTTCGCTGCCTTTAACACAGCTCGCCCAGAAATCAAGCCCCCCAAGAAATGAGACCCGGAAACGGGGGCCTCCAGGGGGCAGACTGAGGCAGCGATGGGGCAAGCCAGCCCCCCAGATCTGTTGAATTTACTTAGGTTTTTGAAGGTACGAGTCTTGCTTCACCAAAAGCAGGTGCTGCGTATGATTAGACTTCATAAATTTCATAAGAAAGTGATGAGACTGACTCTTGGCCTTCTTCTTGGCGGTTTGGGTTTAAGTTTAACAGATAGCTTAGAGGCTAGGTCACATTGTCGTATGGTGGTTTTGAGGCTTGCGAAGGAGCTTGAAAGGACTTACGGCGAAGAGACCGCCCCCGTTTTCCGCAAGCTTTTGCACGGGGAAACGATCACACCGGATATATATGCCTTTCTTCATGCGCTGGCGTAAGATCCAAGGTTTTTCAGGTCAGAGGGCATTGTTGCTGCAATTCTCGGTGGGGGCCGGCCGACATTTGAGGGCTTTTTGTCCGCGATCGGCAAGTCTCATCTGTGGACAAAGGAGCATAATCGTAGGAGGCGGTTAGAAGAGGCCACAAGAGAAGCAGTTGGAAAATTTGTGGAAGCGAAAAACTGGAAACTTGGGGACAACATTTTCATCGTTCTCGAGTTCTCAATTCGAGAGGTGGCAGACTCGGTGGATCTCGACGGCATACTTGGCCGCGCCAGAGCCCCTCAAAAGGTAGGTGAAAAACTTGCTGGAAAACTAGAACGGGATGAAGTTGATCAATTACTTCATTTTTACAATTCGCTAACACGACAATTTGGAGAGCAATTCTATCACTACCATATCAGGCGAGCTATGGCGGCGGAGCTGGGAATCGATGAGACAAAATTTGAATATCTGATGAGGTCCCTTCTGGAGTTAGATTCCTCCCAATATTTTCTCTAGTCGAAATCGGGCAGGGCTCTCTTAGCCGATAAGAAAGTAAAAGCTCGTTCCCAGAGTCAAGCCGTAGACAAGGTGGGCTGCCAGGTGCGCAATCACGACATCCGGTCCTGCTTTTCGAAATCTTTCTAAGGGATGATGTTCTGCGACCAGAATGCTTAAGAACATGCTCATCACAAGCCCGTGGAAGAAGCCTGCAGCCAAACAGATAAAGATCACGGAATAGGGGCCTGCATCCACAGGCGCAAACTTCACCAAGCTGTGGTACAGAACGGCGAAGAAGCAACCGGCCGCATAGTGAATCACTAGGCCCAAGCCCAGACTGCCCTCTTCTTTTTTTGTGATCAGGCTGCCCAGTGCTCTCGCCATATCGCCATTGGCCAAATGATTTCGATGAACGAGGGCCAGAAAGAGAGTCATCGCCGTTGTTGCGATCAGGCCTGAGCCAATGATGCCAAGAAACAACATTCGCGGAAGCTAACTTGATCCCCCTCGCTAGTCGACCCAGAAGTACAAGAAAGCTCTTCTATCACCTAACTTTCTATAGGAAGATTCCTCACGAATCGCTAGAGGCCCGTCAGCTAGAGTCACGATGCCCGAATGGGAGGCCTTCATCGGGCCTGCAAAGTTTGCAGTTGAGCTTCAAGTAAGCGCCTCAGCGGCTATTTTGGGCGGCATCAAATTTGCAACTCAGCAGAGCTGAATGCTTCGTTTTTGCCTAAAAGCTCACTGCCAGCTTCTGGCGGCTTCTTTGGTAATTTTTGCTTTCAACTCGATTGTAGGCGCAACTAGTGGGCAGGACTATTACTCCCAAGCTCGCGAAGCCTATCAAGCCTTTGTGAAGCTTGAGAGAGAACGACCATCGCCTACGGATCTCGAAGCCAGACTGCTCCAAGAACTCGAGCTGATTTCTTCTGGCTTCGAAGACCCAGCAACCTTTGCCATCAGTTTTAACTTTCTTTCTGGCCTTGTCTTTGGCCACGACCTCTCGTATTGGCTGATGCCCGCCGTTGAGAAGCTTGAAGCTCAGCTCGATCGATTGACGCCAGGGAGTTCCGTCAGAGATGCAGTTGAGAACTTAAGCCGTTATGCCCGAGCTCGATCGACTGGCGATGTGGCTCGAATAGAGCCGGGTAGGGAGTTCAGGCAATTGAGCTTGCCCTTTTCCTTGAGTGAGCCCCTCATCACTAATATTGGAAGCCTTGAGAATCCAAGAGGAATATGTGTTGGCATCGTTTGTCTAAAGGAGGCGATTGTTTCAGCTGTGAGTTTTAGGGGAGATCTTGAGAGAGAATCCCATCAGGCGATCGCCGAGAAACTAAGAAGAGCGTTGAGATACGAGCGAGTTGAGATTCATGGCTTTGATGATCTATCTGACTTCTTGGAATTTTTAGACGGACTCTTTCAAGCATCTTTTGTGACAGAGCAGATTGGGTCGACGGCGGAAGGCTCGAAGCTTGTAAGTTCAGCAGGCGTTACTATTTCGAGCTTGCCCAACTTGCAGTCGAATCCGATACTGGCATTGATCGATGAGCGACAACGAGAACAGCATGAGCAGCAAAGAAGAGTCCGTGGGCAGAGTCTTTTGGGATCATTCCTTTCTAAGGCGCCAGCGATTCGTCCGAACGACTCCTCAGAGAAACTCGATCGCTTCTTGTCTTCGGTGAAACGATCAGTGGATTCTGGAACTCTGGCCTATCTAAATTTTTGGCGTCGCTCAGAATCTGGTAGTAAATTGGGTCATATGGTTCTTGTGATTGGCTATGAGACAGAGAAAAAGGAAGGGGCCGATCAAGTTTCAGGGGTTCTTGTGCTAGATTTCAATCTTCCCATGATTTATCGATTCGAGGTTCTTAGAGATTCTCAAGGAGGAGTGGAGTCGTTGAGAGCGATGAATTTTCCTGGAAATCCCGTCAAATCGACTCTTTGGGAGTTCGTCTCTCATCCAGAAGATCGACATCATTTAAGGGCTTTCGCGCCCGTCTCCTATTCTTCAGGTCTACGGGTGATTGAAGCAGACCCCGTTCTGGTGGCTTGGCAAGAAGATCCGGAACCGGTGCATAGCGCAATTGCAAGCTTCTGCATGGATGATCCTTCTGAGACTTTTTTCGGTGCATTTGGTTGGTAAGCGCAGCGACGCAGCCGCCACTGCAACGCGGGCAAGGAGCGTTGCAGCCATCCGCAAACGGCGTCGACCGGAGGTCGACCTGAATGAGGGGGCAGATGGGCCTTTAGGGACACTCCCGAATCCAGAGTTTGGCTGCCTTCCCGTAAGAAGCGTGTTGACTCCTCAGTGCAGTATCTCTGGCAGAGTGTTCGAATGAGTTTTTCAGGATCGCCTTCTTTTCATCTCGAAAAAATCTGCAAGTAGTTGTTTAGACTTTTCTCGCTCTTCACTAAATGCTTCGGTGTGCGCGGGTTCTATTTCGATTGCATGAAGGGCGGCTCCCTTTTCTCCGAACTTCTCTGAAGGAAGTAGAAAATGGACTCGATTCACGCGAGAGAGTTGAAGTGCGGCTCGGCACATCGGGCAGGGCTCTAGGTTGACAAAAAGCTCACATCCATTCAGATATTTCGTTTTCAGAGTTTGAGTGGCCTGTTGAATGATCAAAATCTCGGCATGGGCAGTAAAGCAGCCTTGTGTCTCTGTCTGATTGTAGCCCTCTGCGATTACCTTCTGATCTTTTACAAGAACAGCTCCAATGGGGACCTCGCCCAGAGAGAATGCCTGAGCTGCCAGCTCCAAACATCGATCAAAGTAGGGCTTTTGTTCCGGCATTGATTCTTGTCCAATCGATGGGTTCTTCATTCCAGGCTTTGAGCTGTTGGTTGGCTGCTAAAAAATGTCCACAGCCAAAAAATCCGCGATGAGCCGACAACGGTGACGGGTGCGCCGACTTCAAAACAAAGTGATGCTTCTGAATCAGAGCCGCCTTCGATTGAGCGGCCGCCCCCCACAAAAGGAAGACCACAGGCTTCTCTCGGGCGCCTAAACTTCGAATCACTTGATCGGTGAAGGGCTCCCAACCCTTGTTTCGGTGAGAGAAGGCCTGACCCCTTCGGACGCTCAATACCGTGTTCAATAGGAGCACCCCTTGCTCTACCCAACCTAGGAGTTCTGAAGACTCTCGGTCCCACTTCCAGCCGAGGGAGCTTTCAATTTCTTTGAAGATGTTTACCAATGAGGGGGGTTTTGGCTGAAGCTGATTTGGAACGGCAAAGCTCAAGCCCATGGCTTGGCCGGGCTGGTGATAGGGGTCTTGGCCGAGAATGCAAAGCTTGACCTCGTTTAGGTCTAGGCTTTGAAGGGCCCTCAAGATTTGAGCGCTTGTCGGGTAGATCTCATGGCCCGAACGCAGCTCCTCTCTTAGAAACTTTGTCAGAGACTTAAAATAGCTCTTCTCAGCCTCTGCCCTGAGAACCTCTCGCCAGCCGTCTGGGAGCGTGTCCGGAAACTTTCGAGCCTTTTTCTTTGCTTCGATTGCATGAGGGGTAGAAACAGCCACTAAAAACAGAGCTACTCCATGCTGCCCCCAAAAAGAAAGCCTCCTCTAGCGTTCACTAGAGGAGACTTTGAAACTTCCCGAGGCGGCTTAGGGTAGGGGATAAAGGGTTTCAGGGTAATGGCCGCCCCAGAGAACTTATATCCTGACAATAGCAAAATTCATGCCAAGTTTCAAAATTGAAATATAGTAAATAATTTCAATGCTTTAGGGCCTTTTGGCTGGAGGGGGTCAGGCTTTCAGATTGAAATTAGGGTAAATTTTACATTCAGCTTTTAAGACAAAGTCAGGAAATTAAAATAAATACAATAATTTCAATTAGTTATGCCTTATATGCTCTGAGTAAATCCTACATTCTGATCCAGATGAGATATCCAGAAGTTTGACAGCACCCACTTTCATTGACAGGATCATCTCTCCGAGTTACCGAATTTACAACTTAGAAGCGCTCTGCGCGATTTTTAGATAGGAGATGGAAATATGGAAAACTTAGTCGTTCAATCAAAGGTTCGAGAATTGTTCAAACAGCATGGCTGCAACACAGGAAGTGATGCCGTTGATCAGTTGAACAAAGAAGTGGGTCGCTTGATCAAAGTAGCCGCCGAAAGAACCAAGCAAAACGGTCGTAAGACTGTAAAAGCTGCAGACATCTAAACCCATGCTTCATTGAAGAGTTCTCGACTTAAGAGAACGAACTAGAAGGGCCCCTTGTATGGGGCCTTTCCTGCATTTAGGGGGGGGCGCTGGCGCTAACGGCCCATCTGCGCCGCTCATGCTCAAACTGAGCGAGAGGCTCACTTGCGGGCACTAAACACTCGATTTGTATTTGTTTAGTCGGTTGTGGAGGGTCTTGAGGCTGATATTCAGCATTTTGGCGGCCTTGGTCTTGTTGCCGTTGACGAAATTGATGGTGTGAAACAGCCACTCCTTTTCAATCTCTTCCATCGACATTCCAAGGTTGAACTCGACGCTCGGAGCTCTTTGAGCCTTCTTAGTCAAGTTCTCTGGTAAATCTTCAGGCTCGATCACATCGTTCTGGCTGACAATCACCGCCCTCTCAATCACATTTTTCAGCTCTCTGACATTGCCCGGAAAGCTATAGCGCTTCAAAGTCTTGAGAGCTTCTCGCGACAGGCCCTTCACCTGGCGATCGTTTTTCAAATTAAACTCTTCAATAAAGGTTTGAATCAAAAGGGGGATATCTTCGGAGCGCTCCCTCAGGGGGGGCAGTTCAATTTGAAAGACATTGAGTCGATAGAAAAGATCCTCTCGAAATCCGTCTTCTTCGACCGCTTCTTCAAGATTTCGGTTGGTGGCCGCAATCACTCGAACATCGACTTTGATCTCCGTTTTGCCTCCCAAACGACGAAAACTGCCATCCTCCAAAACTCGCAAAAGCTTCGACTGCAAATCAGGGCTCATCTCTCCAATCTCATCCAAAAAAAGGCTGCCGTGATTCGCGAGTTCAAAACATCCAAGCTTCTGACCGACGGCGCCAGTAAAAGCCCCCTTCTCGTGACCGAAGAGCTCACTCTCTAAAAGAGAGGCGGGTATTGCCGCACAGTTCACCGGCAAGAAGGCTTTGTCCTTTCGTTTTGAGTTCTGATGAATCGCCTTGGCGACCAATTCTTTGCCCGTTCCGCTTTCGCCCGTAATCAACACCGGCGAAGAGGCCGGGGCCACCACTTGAATCTGTTTAAAGACGGCCTTCATTTTAGGGGTGGAGCCGTTGAGCTTGCCGAATGTGCCCAGCTTTCTCACCTTGTCTCGTAGCAGAAGCATTTCTTCGTAAACGCGATTTCGATTCTCGATTCTCTCTAGAAGGATTTTTAATCGAGAGACATCTACGGGTTTTGTCAGAAACTCTTCCACCCCAAGCTTGATGGCTTCGACAGCTTTCTCAATATTGCCGTGAGCGGAAAGAACGATGACATGGGTGTGTTCCATGAGTTGCTCGTCTCTCAGAAGGTGAATTAAAGTCATGCCGTCATTTTCCGGCATTTTCAGGTCTGTGATGATGACGGCGGGCTGGAACTTCTTCACTGCGTCAAATCCGGTTCTGACATCTTGAGCCGTCAAAACCTCGTAGCCCCAAGTCTCGAGCAAATCATGTAGGCCTTCGCGAGCATTGGCCTCGTCATCCACCACTAAAACTCTAATCTTGGGGCTTTCTTTTCCGAGCCCAACATCAGGATTAACTAACTCTAATGTGCTCATCGAATTTCTCCATGGCCGCTCGCTAAGACGACTTCTGTTCTTGGTAGAGTCACTCTGAATGTCGCCCCTTGGCCTTCTTCGCTCGAGACCTCGATATAGCCTCCATGCTCTCTAATGATTCGTCTCACAATGGCCAAGCCCAGGCCGCTTCCTTTTTCTTTGGTCGTGAAGTAGGGGCTAAAAATCTGATCTTTGATGTTTGCGGGAATTCCCGAGCCATCATCTTTCACCTGAACCCACAGAAGTTTTTCGTCTGAGCCCGTAGACACTTCAATCACGCCGCCCTTTGGCAGGGCCTGAGAAGCATTGATCATCAGGTTCAAGATGGCCTGCTTGAGTTGATCCGATCGTCCCGTAATGTCTGGAAGGTCAGCTTGAAGCTCTCGTCTTAGTTGGATTTTTTTCTTTTTAAACTCTGGCCCCAAAAGCTCCGTCAGTTCCTCCACTAAAGAATTGATTTGAAGTGGTGTGGTTTCGCTCGAGCAAGGGGTCGCTAAATCGAGAAAGCCCGAGATCACCTTTTCGAGCCGACGGATTTCGCCCTCAATCACTTCAAGCTTTCTCTTAGCCTTTTGGCGGGTGGGTTCGTGTCCCCTCAGTTCTTGAACACAGGATTTCAAAACCTCCAAGTGAATGATAATGGAGTTCATGGGGTTTTTAATTTCGTGGGCGAGAACCGTGGCAAGTTCCCCCATTGTGCTCAGTTTTTCTCTTTGTTGGCTTTGAGCGATCACCATAGCTTGCCCTCTCTTCGCACTTGCTTATATCCTATTTCCAGATGCCTATGCAGTCCTCAAGCTCAAAATTTCTTTGGCTTCTCTTGTTCCTGCTTTTGCCGGCCTGTGCGGCCCAAGACAGCTTTCGGCAGTATGAGCGATCGAGGGCGCTTCTGGAGGCCGCTGAAAAGGTAGATCCGGTGCACCCCAGAATTGAACCCGCTCGGCTCGCTCTAGAGGCGGGTTTCGAGGCGCTGCAGGCGGGTCGCTACTCTCAAGCCGATAGGCGATTGAGGCAGGTGGAGCGCTGGGCCGAAGACATTCTCGAGGAGGATCGAGAGTGGAGAATGGAGCCAGAGAGCCCAGTTCAAGTGGAGGGGGCCGATGAAGAGAAGGCGGTCGAAGTGACCAAAAAGGTCGAGCCTAGCCCGGTCGTTGAGATTGAAGCTCGGCCCGACCCCTCTCAAATGGAGCTGCCCGCCCAGGCGCTGGCCAGCTATCTTGCCCGTAAGAGAGAGTTTTCAGAAGCCGAAGAGCCTGAGCCTGAGCCTGAGCCTGAGGTGCCTGCTCGAGCTCCTCAGCCCGACATCCCGGTGCCAGAGGGAGCGATTGTTCTTCAGTCTGGCTCTGAAGCTCGGTCTCAGAGGAGGGAGCCTGCAGATGAAGTCGCTCAAGACGAAGAATCCCCTCCGAGCCTCGACGAAATGGCCGAAGATCCCGCCCCCAGAGCGGCATCCACTGCGCCTGAAGCAGAGAAAGGCCGCAGTCCGGTGCCCAACGGAAGTTTGAGCTTTGACGAAGGGCAGTTGGGGCTCAGTCCTCGCGTGATGGATCGACTCGACCAAATGAGCGTTTTTCTCTTAAACAACCCTAGCAACACTCTCATTTTAGAGGGGACTCGTGCCCCTTCTGAGGCAGACTCCATTGTCAGGGGTCGTTTTGAGGCCGTGCGAGCCTATCTGATCGGGAAGGGTGTGCCGGATGATCAGGTTCGATTGGAAGATGCGATCAATTCTGCTAGTAGTGGCGAGGTTCGAATGAGCTTGATCGAGCATTAGGTCCTAGGTCTTGATGTTC
Organism: Bradymonadales bacterium; assembly: GCA_007693605.1. Lineage (GTDB taxonomy): Bacteria > Bdellovibrionota > UBA2394 > UBA2394 > UBA2394 > REDG01. Next base: position 2,081 of record REDG01000074.1, on the reverse strand, counting down.
TGTTGGGCAGTTTTCAGCAAAGCTGGGGTTCGCCAAGTATGCAAAGCCTAACACAGAGTCTAAAAGCAAAAAAAATTTCCTACCGTGAGGGCTTTCTCGATCTAGTGTGGTCAGACTCAAGCTCTCACTCCTTTCCTCTACGATGGTTGCGAGAGGCTTGTGCCTGCGCTCTTTGTCTAGAGCGGTCTCCTGCCCAGAACTTGAGCCAACTGTCTGCAGAAGCTCTTGGAGTTCGTTTGCGAATTCAAAAAATTGAGGCGGTTGGTAACTACGGGATGGCGGTGACTTGGGGAGATCGACATCGGAGCATCTTTGCTTTCGACCGAATTCGTTCAGAGTTTGAGGCCCTTGAGTTGCCGGAGCATTTAAAGAGAGATTTTTCTTCAAAAGTAGAGGAGCAGCGAGTCTGATGATCGTAGAGAAGTTGATGGAACGAGTTCATCTTGAAGAGGGGCATTTCGAGTTAAAATCGACAGAGATGCCAGTACTGGAGCCTGGAGTTTACCAAGTTCTGGGTAAGCAGCTCTTTGAGATTTATCAGAACTACAAAGTGTCTGAGCAAGATCAGAGAAGAATCGAAAGTTTGTGTTTCTTTTTGCAGTCTTCGGCCTTGCTCCGTCAGCGGCCAGAGCGCTCTGGTTGGCTTCAGCGCTTAAAGAGAATCTTTCAGTAATAGAGGAGTGTTAGAGATGGCAGTAGAGTCTTCCCATTCGAAGAAGATGAACCCCCGAGAGTTTAAAGATAAATTTTATCAAGACTATATCTTTCCAGCTCGCGAGATGGGGTTACGGAGTAGAGCCTATACCTTTGATGATGTTTTGTTGCTGCCCACTCGCTCTGAGGTGGGGAGCCGATTCGATGTGAGTTTGAAGACCAAGTTTAGCCGCCGGTTTGATCTGGAGCTGCCCTTTGTTGCGGCCAATATGGACACCATTTCAGAGCTGGAGATGTTGCGAGCCATGAATCGTTTGCGGGCCACGGCCATTTTGCACCGCTTCATGCCGCTTGAGCAGCAGGTGGCGCAAGTGAAAGAGTTTCGAGATGAAGTTGATCGAAACAAACGAGGGATGGTTGCCGCTTCGATTGGGGTGACCGAAGAGTCTAAGATGTCGGCGCGACTTTTGGTTGAGGCGGGAGTGCAGGTGCTAACGATCGACATTGCTCATGGTCATAGCGAAGCCATGATTCGAATGCTTCAGCACTTAAAGAAAGAATATCCTGAAGTGGATCTCGTGGCAGGCAATGTGGCCACCACCTGGGCTGCTGAAGATCTGATTCGAGCGGGAGCCGACGCGATCAAGGTAGGAATTGGCCCAGGCAGCATGTGCACCACTCGATTGATTACTGGGGTCGGTGTGCCGCAGTTAACGGCCATTGCGAGTTGCTGTGAGATTGCGAGGCGAGAAGCTGTGCCGGTGATTGCGGACGGTGGGATACGAAGCAGCGGAGACGCGATGAAGGCCCTGGTCGTGGGGGCTTCTTCGATCATGTTGGGCTCATTGTTGGCGGGATGTATTGAAACCCCCGGCGCTTTGGTTCGTGGAAAGAAAGCTTATCGAGGCATGGCCTCCAAGGCGGCTCAGACCTCTTGGCGAGGAGGAAGTTTGCCGGAAGGGATGGCCCCTGAGGGCGAAAGTCAGTGGGTGAACTGCAAGGGTCCGGTTTCAGAGATCGTGAATGAGCTGGCCGGAGGAGTCCGGAGCGGCATGAGTTATCTGAATTGTCACACGATTGAGGAACTCGATGAGAAGGCACATTTTGTTGAGATCAGTCCGAATTGTTTAAGGGAGAATCGGGCGCACGGCTTGGAGCTTGCGGGAAGCAGCTATCAGGCCCCTGATAATTCTTAGAAGCCTTAACAAAGGATTCAAGAAAAGCTCTTGCCGGATTTCTTTTGGGTCAATATAGCGAAGGGAGTTTTGTTTTTAAGGATGCGACCGTAGCTCAGCTGTTGTGCCAGAGGCACACGAAGTGAAGAGGAGAGCGCAAGCTCTATCCAGCTGAGCGATGGAAGTGTTGAAGTAGGTTTTAAGGATGCGACCGTAGCTCAGCTGTTGTGCCAGAGGCACACGAAGTGAAGA
>REDG01000071.1 GCA_007693605.1 Bradymonadales bacterium | reverse complement strand
TCTCACAATCAAAACTTCCACGCCTCCTCTGTCAGTTATGTCTCCCTGCGCTAGAATAGGCAAAGAGTTGGCAATTACCGACAACAACTGAAGGACTGTAGGTTCTTCCCCACAAGCCGCCCCCAAAAATCCCTTTGTTCCACCGGAACCGATTGGCACACAACTTGCAGACCTAATCTCTGATGAAAAATGATAATTTTACCAACATCACCTGGACTCCAATCATGCCCAAAACAACTCAACTTCCCAATGGAAATGAGAAGAAGAAAAGACCTTTTCTCATTTCAGCGATGATCGCCTTGGCCGGCATTTCAGCCCTCATCTTAACAGGCTCCGTCGTGTCTGTCGGCCTCACCCATGGCGCGGAAGCCTCCGGACTCGCAGCTTCTATGGCTTTTCCGCTTTTCACGATATTTGTGGGTATCGCTATAGGAGGTTTGCGAGGAGCGCGCTATGGCTGGTGGGCTTTGGGAACCTATTCCGTTTATTCCACCTCTAAGGGGCTCATTGTAACATTAGCTGCCATGGCCCTGACGGATCAGCTGGATCCCGGAACATTGACCAAGCAGATCTTGTATGGCTTTAGCCTTTCCCTCTGGGGCATGTTCATTTTGGTTTATGTTTTTCGAAAAAATGTTCGGGAATATTTTCAAGTTTCCACATCAAGCAAAATGAAACAAATTTTGATTCTAGTCGGACTATTTGTTTTATTTCTGTTTGTCTTTTTGAGTCAACATTTGCCAACGATTGTAGCCACGGGGACATAAGGCGAATCTCACTCGGCATGGCATCGGCCTTGGACCCCCTGCCTGTCACCCAAATGCATCGAGAAACTCAAATCCCCGACCCACAAATCAAAAGAGCACGGGGACTGAAACCCCTGATCTTTTTTAGTGGCAGGGCCGAAGGGACGAATTCAGAATCTGGTGTTTCTGGCAAATCGCAGCTTAATCCACCTTCAAAGCCCGCTTAATTGCAGAAAGATTGTTAACATCGACCAACTGCCCATCGACATATTTATGAATCACACTAGCAACCAGGGTTTGATAGGGCAGCCCCTCTTCCTCAGCCCGTACTCGTAAACCCGCCAAGTCATCAGGTGTTAATCGAATGTTAATCCGTTCTTCCTTTCGAGATTCCTTACGACGCTCGACCTCACTCGTTGCCAGCTTCGCATATTGTTTGACATCAGATTTTGAAAGCGACTGGTACTTCCCCCTTTTAAGATCTTCAGCGACTTTCTTCTCATCTTTAGTAAGCTTTATCTTCATCTCGGAAACTCCTTAAATAAGCGGCGGTCAGGAAAAGCGGTAATCAGTTCAATCTCTCTTTCGTTCTCTTTAAACGGCACCACCCATGGATAATCATGAATCTTAACTATGAAGGTTTTCTGCTGGGGATGCTTGGTGCTGGGGTTTACTCTGACATCGAGCAGAGCCGTCGATATAGCCCCTAGCACTTCCTCAAAGGATATGCCTCGGTTCCGAATGAGCCAGGCATCCTTTCCCGGATTCCAGCGAAAGACCTTCTTCACTTTCTAAGTATACCTAATGTATGCCTAATGTCAACAACACCCGGGCCGAAAGGACTCGAACCTGGTGTTGGGAGCAGACAGCGGCCTGCTAGGCCTTGGCCTTGAAATCCGCCTAAGAGGCCTTTGCCCCGAAGTGTGCAAGGAATTGAGCTGGAATCACTGCCAGTTGACCCCACCCCAAAACAGCACCACCCCTCACAGACTCGAGCTAAAGGCCGAGAGATCCTGGGGATTGGGCTTAGACTAAGCTAAGAGTGATCACACTCGAAAAACCGGAGATTTCTTCATTTGTTGTATGAGTGAAAGTGGCAGCTTAAGCCCGCCATCAACAGCGATGTATGCGTACCCTCAAACGGAATGGCCAACCAGGCATGGCCACCAAGTTTAGTATTGGATAGGGCTGCCCAAGTCGACCCCTCGACCTCTGAATAGTGGATGGACAGTATCAAAGATTTGATATCGTCAGAAAATTTGGAACCCTCCACCCCTGCGATCGAATCGAGAGCAATCAGGACTGAAAGCTCACCATCAAACTCAATCTCATCAAAGTCGTAGGAGCTAAACTTTCGCTCAACTGAAGCTTTAAAACCCATGTTTTCTTCTGAGACCTCTACACGAATCGACTTACTCTTATCCGCATCTAGTATCTTTCCCTCTTGGTTATGAACCTTGACCTCGCAGACATAGGCCCCTCCGTTCACTGAACCTAGATTACGCTCTTCCAACGCCTGAGCTTCAGATGTGGTTAAGATGGTGAAAAACAAACTCACTGCCGACAAACCCATAGCCTTCATAGAATCGATCCCCTTGCATCAAGGCTAGCACGGACAAAATAGCTGGGCTACGGAGTCAAAATTTTGTCGTTTAGGCAACGGTCGCAAAACTTTGTATCGACAACTTCAGTCCATCCGCTCTTTCCGGCAGAGGAAGTAAGATGAAAATGTGGCGGGCCAAGTGGGCGAATATCGAGCTTGGTGCCTCCTTAGTAAAAAGGGTAGCTTAACTAAATGACCCCGTATCAGCAAGTCTTCGCAGAGCTAGAGAAAAGACAAATTCGATATCTTGTCGCTGGAGGCTTTGCTGTAAACTTCCATCAAGTCCAACGAGCAACGGTTGACCTCGATCTAATTGTCCATTTGCAAACAGAGAATCTACTTTCATTTGTAAGCTTGATGACGGATCTTGGGTTTGTTCCTCGTCTACCAGTCAGAGCGATCGATTTTGCTGATTCCAAAATTAGAGAGGAATGGATCACTCAAAAGCATATGATGGTTTTTTCATTCGTTAAGCCAGACAACCCTTTTGAAATTATTGATGTTTTCGCTAGGGAGCCCATGCCGTTTGATGAACTTTGGAGTAGGCATTTTGAGATTCAGGCTTTTGGGCTTAAGATAAAAGTCGTAGGTAAATCTGACCTTATTGCAATGAAACAAGGTACTGGAAGAGAGAAAGATGAGTTCGACATCCGACAACTCGAAAAATCAACCGAAGACTGAGTACTGGGGAACAACCCCAAAACTCAATCACGAACAGATCATCGAATGGCTTGATGGTCATCGAGCATGGATGTTTGAAATTTGGAAGAACGATCCCGCAGCTCGCAAAAAATGGGAGTCCATCAATTTACTTCCGCGGCGGAAGTAGCAAATGGCAGGGCCGAGTGGACGAATATCGAACCTGGTGTTTTGAGCAGCGTGTGGCTTGAGCTGACCCTTGGCATCTCAATACGCCCTAAGTCATAATCAGTATTGCAATGAGCCTCAATAGCAGCCCTGAAACCTTCAAACAGTATTTCTGGGATACGGAGCAAGCCCTCAATCCAAATTCACATAGAGATCCAATATCTTACAGCGCTTTATGGCTCCCATTGCAAGGTCTCGATTTTCCCAAGTCATGTGATCATTTGAACCTTCACAAAATCACTTCCAATGACGACTGGGACGAACTTTTTTTTATTGCGAGTCAAGGTTGAGAAACAGTTTGGTGGAGTGCGGTCGGGAAACTGGAGTCGAAGTCACTTAGCTTTTGAGCTCGGATCG
>REDG01000065.1 GCA_007693605.1 Bradymonadales bacterium | reverse complement strand
CCATCCTCAAACCATGTCGACCGAAGGTCGACCAGAGTGTAGGGGCAGATGGGCCTTTAGCGCTTCATGGGGAGTGGCGATAAGGGTCCAGATGCGAGAAGGCAAGGAGCGAGCAGCGGAATGTAGTTTTGATGCTACTTGAGCAGCGCAGCGACGCAGCCGACACTGCAACGCGGGAAAGGAGGGTTGCAGCCATCCTCAAACCATGTCGACCGAAGGTCGACCAGAGTGTAGGGGCAGATGGGCCCTTAGCGCCACTCCCCCGCGTCAGGCGACATCGGTCTCCCTATGCAGATGCTGAAAACCCTTCCAAACCTTGAGAGAGCTTTGCACTCGGTCGTCAAAGTACTCGATCAAGGCGAAGCTACAGACGAGCCTTGTGCCAAAGCGGTCCACATCTAGGTGGGTCATCTCGTTCCAGGTGCCTGTATTGATGTACTCCTTACCAGAAGCAAACTGTCGGTAGGTGGGTCGATGGTTGTGACCAAAAATGACTGTGTGAATGTTTTCCCTGGTCGAAAGAATCCGCTCCGCCGCGTCATCGAGATCAGGAAAAACAGGCGCCTCAAGAAGGATGCGGAGCGTCTGAGTAAAGCTGGTGCTCCGCCGAGGATCCTGCCGAAACATCGACTTAGCCAAGAACTTAAGAATCTCCCAACAAGTTCTAACAAACAATCTCGAATCATAGATGAGCAGCCATCTTAGATAGATCGAAAATGGCAAGATCTTATCAAAATGCGGTCGGTCTCTCTTAATCTCGTTAATCACTTCCACCAAAAACAGGCTGCCCCAGGGTTGATTCAATACCGGCTCGGGCAAAGACTTAGTTAAAAAGAATTGGTTGGGGTTAAATGCATTCGCAATCTCGTACTGATTACCATGCTCAATGTAGATGCCATCGAACTCATAGGCGTCCAGATAGAAGCAAACCGAATCTCCAACAAAAGAACGAACCAAATTTTGAACGCTCGGAAACAAAATGCCAGGATCATGATTTCCCATCACAAAAGTCACTCTCTTTCGCTCCAAGCTGTGAAAGTATTTGAGAGCGTTCATCACAGCAAGGTGACCATCCATGATTCGCTTCATTCTTCTTAAGGCCACTTGCTCTGTAATGACATCTTGAAAGACCTCGTCGTAATCGATCATTAAGAGATTAAAAAAATCACCGTTTATGATCAACTCAACCTCGGCGTTCTCGAAGTCGCCGGATGAATAGTACTGCAGAAACTCAATGAACTCCCTATCATAAAAGAAGTCTTCCAAGATATTCACTGAGCCGTCTTCAGCTCGATGCCCTGTTCCTAAATGAAAATCGGATACAACCAGCTTTATCTTTTTTAGATTCTTAGAAGATAAAGCCATCTCGCTCTTTGAGGCGTCTGAAACCATGGCCTAAAACGAGCCTTCAACTCCCCACAACTCGCGAGGATCTTCGACCAATCGAAGCTGAGCTCGACCCCTAAACTTAGCTGCTAAAGATCGGAACACTCGAGAAGGCTCAAGTGCGCTCGACAGTTCGGCCCACCACGCTCCATCTCGCATACGAATCATCACCACCTTTGTCGAACGAAAGCCTTCAAGAGCGGCTCGCACCTCCTCGATCGAAGCGCTTCGACTAGGCTCTACCCATGAAAACTCAATCACAAAGTTTGCCAAACGATCTTGAATTCGATCCAACTGAGCGACTGATTCTTCTGTCTGGACGATGACTTGACAGGCAAACTCTGCCCTCAGAACACCCGCCTCTTCTGACTGAGACACCAAACGAAAGCTCTCGATGTATCGAGAAGCTCTTCGCAAGCGCCTTGCTCGTTCTTCGGCACTCATACTCGCGGGAAGTGATTGATCGAGAGCTTTTTCAAAAGCTTTCTCTCTCGCTCGATTGAGTGCTCCAGCTCGATCCCCTCGCTCTATCCGAACCTCAACCTGCACCACCACTTCGTCTTCTTCGGCCAAAAGTCCGGCAGAAAAACCCATGCTCAAACCGAAAGCTAAAAGCCAGACTGAAAATCGTCGACCACTACAAAGCCTTGTTTTTTCCATTGCTCTACCCTCTGAATTGGAAGTTCTGCTGTCATACTCACGAAGTCAGCTTCAAATTCTTGCTCTAAGATCTTACCTTCTCGATGTACTAAAGCCAAGAGATCTCCTCGTCCCTGTGGAAGCATCAACCGGATCACTCTTCGCCCCTCACTCAAGATCGAAAGAATCTTCTGAACAAGAACGCTCAAATTTCTCCCCTCACGAGCAGACACGAAAACTCGACGAGTGGACTGGGCCAAAGTCAGCTGACCCTCAGACAACCGATCAATCTTGTTATAGACCTCTAGAATGTTTTTCTCAAGACAGCCCAACTCAGCCAAAACCTCTTCTGTCGCTCGCTTATGACTCTCCCAAAGGGGGTCGGAACAATCAATCACATGAAGCAAAAGGTCTGCCGTCATGGCTTCTTCTAGGGTGGACTTAAAAGCCTCAATCAACTCGTGAGGCAGCTTTCGAATGAAACCCACCGAGTCTGTTAACACCATCTCTACCCTATCTTCGAACTTCACTCGGCGGGTTGTTGGGTCGAGTGTTGCAAACAGCTGATCGGCTGCCACGACCTCTGAAGAAGTTAAGCGGTTAAATAAGGTGGACTTCCCAGAATTCGTGTAGCCCACAAGCACGATCTGAGGAACGGCATTTTTTCGCCTCTGATCTCGTTGCAATCGACGAGTGTTTTCAATTCGCTTCAGATCAGTCTTGAGACGACGCATTTTTTCTCGAATCATTCTTCGATCCAGTTCCAACTGCGTTTCTCCGGGCCCCTTAAGCCCGATCCCCCCTTTCTGCCTCTCTAAGTGCGTCCACATTCGAGTGAGGCGAGGTAAAATATACATGAGCTGCGCCAGCTCCACCTGAATCTTTCCCTCAGAGGAACGAGCCCGTTTCGCAAAAATGTCAAGAATGAGAGCCCTTCGATCGATCACCCTTACACATAAGGCTTGTTCCAGACTCTTGTTCTGACTAGGAGAGAGCTCATCATCAAAAATCACTAGGTTAATGTTTGAAACTGAGATCGTCTGAGCGATCTCTTCCATTTTCCCCTTGTTAATAAAACTCTTCGGATTGATTCGTTCGAGCCGACAGATCACTTGCCCTATCACCTTCGCACCTGCACTCAAGGCCAGCTGCTGAAGCTCCGCCAAAGTATCTTCCACTGCGGGTTCCAAGGACCGAAGAGGCCTCTTGCGCCCGGCAAAATAGCTTCCGACCAGAAGAGTTCTTTCCTCTAACTGCGATGTCTCAATTAGTGGAGCGATACCGAAGCCTTTCCAAACTTATGCTGAATCCAGTTGATCAACTCCGGATGACTTTGGACCTGCAGGCCCGTCGAAATCATCACTGCCGAACTCTTCAAATCTAGACCATCGATATTGTTCGTCATCGGCACGCGCAGCTTTACACTAAGATCTCCCGGATACTTCTGCGCCAAAGCTCGAAAGTCCTCGAGATTCTGTTTGATCGCATCTTTGCTGGCCTCCAGATGCAGCTCTGAAAAGTTCCCAACAGACAGGTCTGAAATTTCTCTCGCCAAAAGTCGAGTCACGCCCTCTTCCTTCACCACCTGCCCCCTCAAAGTGACCAGCCGATCGTTCACAATCAAGTCCGATTTTTTTTGATAAAGATCGGAAAAAATCACGCATTCGATTTCGGCGTCCATATCCTCAAGTCGAATGAAGGCCATTTTATGGCCCTTCTTGGTCATGATTTCTTTCTTGTTGGTGATCAGCCCGACCACGAGAACTTCAACCTCTCGCTTTGGCGCTGGAGACTGCAAAATCTGCTGAATGGACTTGCTCCGATAACTACTTAACACCGTAGCATAGGCGTTGAGAGGGTGTCCGCTGGTATAGGTCCCCAAAAGATGTTTTTCGTCATTCAAACGAATGCGCTCGTTCCACTCCTCTACCTCTTTCACTCTTGGCTTTGACTTAAACAAAGACACCTGCCCGGTTTGTCGCGCTCTTTCTGTCGCCTGAGAGAAGCCATGAAGACTCTCTAGGGAGGCTAACAAACTGGCGCGATTGAGCCCCAACGAATCAAGTGCGCCCGATCGAATCAAGCACTCAGCCTGCCTTCGATTGATCAATTGACTGGGCATTCGGTGAAAAAAGTCTGAATAATCCTTAAAGGGACCTCTATTGTCTCTCTCTTCGACAATGGCCTTAGCGACATTCTCGCCCAAATTCTTAATGGCCGCCAAGCCGAAGCGCACGAAAGGCCTTTCAGAAGATCGATCAATCGAAAATATCTCTCTAGAAAAATTCACATGGGGCGGCTTCACTTCACAAGCTCTTCGCTGCGCCACTCGAATGATCGCCCCAATCTTTTCAATGTCATCAGATTCTGAAGACAGCAGAGCGGCATAAAATGCCTCTGGATAGTAGGTCTTCAGGTAGGCCGTTTGGAATGTGATCATTGCATAGGCCGCCGCATGAGACTTGTTGAAGCCATATTTTGCAAACTCAGACATCAAGTCAAAAACCTTTTGGGCGAGCGCCCGATCGTAAGACTTCTTTACCGCCCCCTCAACGAACTTCTCTCGCTGCTTCGCCATTTCTTCAGCAATCTTCTTGCCCATGGCTCTTCGCAAAAGATCTGCTTCTCCTAAGCTAAAGCCAGCCATCAGATTGGCCGTCCCCATCACTTGCTCCTGGTAAACGAAAACACCGTAGGTCTCTTTTAAGATCTCCTCGAGCTGAGGAACGGGATAAGTGACCGGCTTTTGACCTCGCTTTCTTAAAATGAAATCATCCACCATCCCCCCTTCGAGCGGGCCTGGACGATAGAGAGCGACGATCGCAATGAGATCTTCAAAAACGCTCGGCTGAAGTCTTCGAATCACATCTCTCATGCCCGAAGACTCTAACTGAAAAATGCCTGTGGTCTCGCCTGTCGAAATTTCGGCCATCACTTTGGGATCGTTGTAGTCGATTTTCAACAGATCAATATCTTTGTCGACGAGGCGAAGACACTCCTGAATCACCGTCAGGTTTCGTAAACCCAAAAAATCGAATTTGACGAGCCCGATCTTCTCAACCGCCTTCATCTCAAACTGGCAAACAATCTCTGATTCAGACACCCGCAGAAGGGGCAAATAACTCGTTAAAACTTTGTCGGCAATGACCACTCCGGCCGCATGAACACTGGTGTGACGATTCATTCCCTCGAGCTTCTCTGCGATCTGTAAAAGTTGATCGGCTTTAGGGTCTCGCTCTCGCAGTTTTTCAAACTCTGGCTCTTGCTGATAGGCCTCTTCTAAGTTGATGTTGAGCACGGGGGGCACCAGCCGAGCAATGGCGTCGACATCTTGGTAGGGCATTCCCAGGGCTCGACCCACATCTCGAATCACGGCTTTTGATTTCATCTTTCCGTAGGTAATGATTTGAGAAACCAATAGCCGATCTTCTGGTGGGGCCTCTGACTTCAAATTGTATTTATCGCGAACATACTGAATCACGCGATCTCGACCTTTAATGCAAAAATCCACATCAAAGTCAGGCATACTGACCCGCTCTGGATTCAGAAAGCGCTCAAAAAGGAGGTTGTAACGAATCGGATCAATATCTGTAATCTTTAAACAGTAAGCGGCCAGACTTCCGGCGCCGGAACCCCGACCAGGGCCTACCGGTATGCCGTTGTTTTTGCTCCACTGAATGAAGTCCGCAACAATTAAGAAATAGCCGGGAAACTTCATCTCCTGGATAATCTGAATTTCTTCATCGAGCCTGGCCCGATAAGTTCTCTCAACTTCTTGCCAGTTTTGATTCTTGGTCTGAAGCCGAACCAGCTCCAATCTCTCATTCAGTCCCTCTTGACAGTTGCGAGCAAAGAGCTCATCAACAGACTCATCTTTCGCGTATTGAGGCAAGTAAAAGTTGCCCGTCTGAAACTGAAAGTCTACTCGATCTGCAATCCATTGGGTGGCGGCCATTGCTTCGGGCTCGTCGGCGAACAAGTCTTCCATCTCTGCTTTCGATCGAAAATAGTATTCATGGGAGTCGAGCTTCGGACGACTGTCGTCGTGGATGCTTGTCGCCTGACCGATACTCATGAGCACCTCATGCGCAAAATGATCTTCGGGCTTCAAATAGAAAAAAGCTTGAGTGGCCACTAGGCTGAGGCCAAGCTCACGAGAAGCCTTTCGACTCAAGTCTGGATTGAGGGATCGTGGCAGTTTGTGTATCTCGAGAAAGGCGTTCTCGGGCTGCCAACTCTTCACAAAGGACTTCTCTTCCAGGAGTTGAGGGTGCTGCGGCGAAAGCATCAAAACCAAACCCTCTTGCCAGTCGATTAGTCTCTGCAAGCTCAGGCTGCCCATCGAATAAGAGGTCAAAATTTTTGAAAGGTTGCGATAGCCTTGATGATTCAAGATCAAAAAACTAACCGGCCCCCGGGTTTTAGAGTTTTCAAGCAAGGGAATCTGAAGTTGAGTGCCAAGAATGGGCTTCAGGCCCGCTGACTTCATTTTAAAGAAAAAGTCGGCCCAACCAAAGCCGCAGTCAAAATCAGTGATGGCCCCGGCGCTATAGCCCCCCTCTTTCAACGCGCGAACACAGCTCTCCACCGGGATCATCGAACGGAGCAGTGAGAAATCCGTATGCAATCTGAGGGGCAGCATTCGACCAATCTGACTCAAAGCCATGATTTCCTAAAGAGAAATTTGAAGGCCCCTGATAAGCCCGCGAATAGCCCTATGAAAAGACTTGATCGAAAGCTCTGCTTGGAGGAGCCTGAGGCGGCCAATGATTGAAAATCTTAATCAAATCATCGACCACACTCTGTTAAAAGCAGACGCCACGGAGAAAGACTTCGAACAAGTTTTCAAAGAGGCGCAAGAACATCATTTTTTTTCTGTCTGCGTTCCACCTTGCCGCGTTCGCGAGGCCAGAGAGGCTTTAGGAAACTCTCGGGTTCGAATTTGCTCGGTGGTCGGCTTTCCGCTGGGCAATAGCTTGACGGAAGTCAAAGCCTACGAAGCTCGACAGCTGGTCGAGATGGGGGTTCACGAAATCGATATGGTCATGAATATCGGCTTCTTGAAAGACGGACGAGACTTGAGTTTGCAGGAAGATATTGAGGCGGTGATTCAGGCGGCCAGGCCCTGCCCTGTCAAGGTGATCTTGGAAACCAGCCTACTCTCTCCGGGAGAGATCAAACGCGCCTCAGAGATTATTGTGAGAGCGGGCGGGCTTTTTATTAAAACCTCCACGGGCTTTGGAAGTCGGGGGGCGGAAGTTTCGACCATTGAATTGATCAGAGAAAGCATTGGAAAGATGATTCAAATCAAGGCCAGTGGAGGAGTTCAAGACTACGAAACCGCTGCGGCACTGGTTGCGGCAGGAGCCAATCGGCTTGGCTGCTCTCAATCTGTTAAAATCATCCAAGAATGGAAGGCAGCTCAGGAGAAAAACTCAGCCGCCAGTTGACTCGGAGATGACCGATTTAAGACCTTTAATTTTTAAAAAGCAAAATGAGGAGGCATTCACACCTCCTGAGATTCATGCGTTCGTAAAATCTTTGAATTCCAAGGAGCCCCCGCCCGACGAGCAAATCGCATCCTTACTCGCGTTTATTTTTTGCAGGGGTATGAACAAGCTGGAGTGCTTCCATTTGATGAACGAGATGCGACTGTCGGGCGATCAGATTCGTCGAGACAAGTTTCCCGCCGATGCCTATTTAATGGACAAGCACAGCACCGGCGGAGTGGGAGACAAAATCTCTCTTCCCTTGGTTCCGCTGGTCGCTGCCTGCAGCGAAGAGATCTATATCCCCATGATCGCGGGCCGAGGTCTTGGACATACTGGCGGCACCATCGATAAGCTTGAGAGCATTCCGGGCTGTCGAACCCGTTGGAGTGCAAGAGAAATTGAGACTCTCTTGAAAAGAGAACGGGCCTGCTTTGCAGCCCAAAGTGAAAAAATGGCCCCTGCCGATCGGGTCTTGTATGCCTTGCGAGACATCACGGGCACCGTCGCCAGCATTCCTTTGGTGGTCAGCAGTATTTTGTCGAAAAAGCTGTCAGAGTCTTTGGACTATCTTTTGCTCGACCTGAAGTACGGAGATGGAGCTTTCTTTCCGGAAGCCGAGCGCAGTGAAGAGTTGGGCGGCTGGTTGGTAGAGATTGCTCGAGAAGCAGGCGTCGTTTGTGATCTTTTTCAGACGGCGATGCAAGCCCCCTTAGGAGACTATTCCGGAAATTTGTTAGAAATTCTTGAAACGGAGCTCATTTTGCAGGGCGACGGACCTTCTGACTCCACTCAACTCTCTCGTGAGTTCGCAAAGGCATTTCTGCAAAGGTCCGGTATTGAGGAACAAGAGGCGGAGTCACGCATTCAAGAAAAAATTCGGTCGGGTGAAGCCTTGCGGTACTGGGAACGAATGATCAAAGCTCAAGGGGGAAATTTGTCGAAGCTCAGAGCGAAGCTCAAGTCTCTTAAGCAGCGACTGAAGCGCAAGCGAATTTTGGCCCCACAGTCTGGCTACCTGCACTGGAAATCGAAGGCCTTGGGCTGGAGCCTGGTGGCTCTTGGAGGGGGTCGCCGAAGGGCGACCGATCGAATTCAAGCAGAGGTGGGCCTGTTTCACCCCCTCAAAGAGGCTGAATTTGTTGAAAAGGGTCAAAGCCTGCTCGAAATCTACCACCTGCCAACTCAGTCTATTGAAGAGGCTGAGGATTACGCACGATCTTCATATGAAATTCGAGAAGAAAGCTTTTCAGCGCCCCCTTTGATTCGTAAAGTGTGGCGCGATGAACACAAACTTTCAACGGAGCCAAGAATTTCTCAGTCGAGAGCTGAAAGAGGCCCCTGAACTTTCCATTGTCTTAGGCAGCGGGTTGAGCGCTTATGCCGATGAACTGAAAATTGAATCCAAAATTTCCTATGCGGAGATTCCGGGAATGGAGGCGTCGAGCGTCATCGGCCACCGAGGGGAGCTCATCACGGGAAAGATTGACGGCCTTCGAGTCTGCATCTTATCGGGCCGTCTTCATGGTTATGAGGGACACTCTCCGGATCGAGTGGTTTATCTCGCCAGACTTCTTTGCCTATGGGGCTGCCGTCAGTTTGTACTCACCAACGCCTCTGGCTCAACCCATCTGGGCTTCAATGCGGGAGATTTGGCTCTGATCTCTGACCACATTAACTTTACAGGGCAAAACCCCTTGGTCGGAAAAGAACTCTATGGGGGCGAACGATTTCCAGACATGAGCGATCTTTATTCTCAGGATTGGCGAAAACGAATTCTGGCTCGATCGAAGAGATTTAGAGAGGCGGTCTATGCCGGAGTGCTCGGCCCTAGTTTTGAGACCGCCGCTGAGATTCAAATGCTTCATCGAATGGGGGCAGATTTGGTGGGCATGTCGACGGTGTGGGAGGCGATTGCCTTGAAACAGATGGGGGCGCAGGTTCTGGGAATCAGCTGTGTTGCGAACCTCGGAACCGGAGTGAAAGAGAGCCCCCTCTCTCACCAAGAAGTTTTAGACAGTATGGCTTCGTCTTACCGATTCTTTTCTCAAGAGATGAAAACTGTTCTAGAAACGAGGCCCCAATGAAGAAAATTTTTCGTGTCGATGCTTTAGTTACGGCAAACCAGCAGAGAGAAGTGATTCAAGATGCCTTTCTGGCTGTGGATGGAGAGAGGATTCTTGATCTGGGAGCATTTCGTAAACGGCCTCGGTCTCGAAGCTTTCAGCTAGAAGAGAGAGTTGGAAGCGTGATGACGCCCGGATTGTATAACTTGCACACCCATCTCGCGATGGTCCTGTTGCGCGGAATTGCCGAAGATCTCAACCTTCAGAGCTGGCTCTTCGACTATATCTTTCCGGCAGAGAAGAAGTGGGTGAGTGCAGACTTTGTACGAACAGGAACCGAGTTAGCTTTGTGTGAGAGCCTGCTCAACGGCGTCATTTGTTCGGTGGATATGTATTTTTATCAAGAAGAAGTCGGAAAGCTCGTCGACAAGATGGGTCTTTTGGGAGTTCTGGGCCCGAGCTATTTTGATCACGGCTCAATGGACAGCTCTAGCCTTCAAGAAAGCTTGGAGAAGGCAAGACAGCTTGCAAAGACCTACCCGTCTCATCCTCGAATTCAAGTCGCCTTGGCGCCTCATGCTCCCTACACTTGCCGACCCGAAACTCTTAAGGCCACAAAAGAGCTTTCAGAAGAGATGAAACTCCCCGTGATGATCCACCTCTCAGAGACGCAGCACGAAGAGGCAGAGATTCGAGAGAAGTATCAGATGAGTCCCACCGAAATGATTGATAAGGCAGGCTTACTTCAAGCTCCCTACCTCTTGACCGCTCACTCGATTCACCTAAGCAGTGCGGATATTCGGAGACTCGCGAAGCCTAATGTCACAGCCGTTCTCAATCCGCAATGCAACGCAAAACTTTCGAGTGGTTTTCCTCCAGTGAAGGAGATGAGAGAAACAGGTCTACGAATTGCATTGGGGACGGATGGAGCCGCCAGCAATAACCGTCTGGATATTCTGGGAGAGCTTCAGTTTCTGGCAAAACTTTACCGACTCCAAACTAAAGACCTTGAGTCATTTTCCGGTCCGGAGCTATTTGAATCGGCCACTCGGCTTTCTGCTGAGGCGCTTGGATGGGGAGACGAACGGGGAAGCCTAGAACCAAACAAATACGCAGATTTTTTAATCTATGACTTTCAGAAGCCGCATCTGACCCCCCTTTCGGATGTCTACAGCCATTTGATTTACAGTTTGCAGTCGAGCGACCTACAAGATGTGTATGTGAGTGGAAAGTGTTTGATGAAGCACAGAAAAATCAAAGTGGCCTCACTGGACAAGGTGATTGCAAAGTCGCAGCGATTCTTTAAGAAAATGCGATCAGAGCTAAAATTAAAAACGGCTTAATTCAACTGGGGCAGCGGAATCGGAGTCGATTCCGCTTGTGGGGAAGCCTCAATACCCAGCAGTTCTGCCACCGTCGCATGCAAGCGAATGCCCTGGACTGGCCCCAAGTTCTCAGCCTGAAAGGGCCTCGGGTAGCGCCAAACGAGCCCGAAACCCCACATATCTGGGTCTTCTGGATCATAGCCATGCATTCCCTTGAGAACCGAGTTCTCATGAACGGGGCTAAGAACCTCCTGAGAAATTCTAGCAAAAGCGTAGCCCTTCTCTAAAACAAAAACGAGATCTCCCACTCGCTCCGGGTGTTGATAGCCCCATCGGCTGGGAAGCTCGGTTTGCTCATACACACGAACGAAGGGAAAGAGCTTCATCCTCTCTTTGAATTCAACAATCTGCTGCTTGCGCGCTTCCTCTGAAAGTCCATCCAAAAAGACCTGCCCAATGTTGCCGCCGGTTGGCGCGGGAATGTCAAAGTTCTCGTCGAGCCCCAAAAGAGCGTCAAAGTTAACCGTAAATTCAATCTCGGCCATGCCGTGATCGGTTGTCAGCATGACGATCAGTTCGTCTTGAGCCAGCATCTTTCGATCCCAAATCTCAATCAGCCGAAGCCAGAAATCCTGAAGGACAGAATCGAGCTGAGCCATCTTTTCTCTGACCTCTTTCGAGTGTGGTCCATATCGATGCCCAAGAGAGTCTGGGCCAACGGCGTAGACCATCAAAAGCTGAAGGGGTTGAGAGCTTCGATCTCGATCGAAAACCCTCAGAATTTGGCTGAGCCTCTCTCGGTCACTCAGGCCTCGGCGATAATGAGAATTGAAATAGGCGGCCCGGTTCTCTCCCTTCTGATCATGAGATAACACCCAATCCATCACCGCAACGCGAAGGCCTTGACGGGTCGCTGTCGTCCAGATGGGTTCGGCCTGAAGCAGAGCAGGATCTCCAGGATAGGAGTAATACTCCTGTTGAGAGCGATCGTAAAAAAAGTTCATCGGAATTCCGTGCGTCTCAACTTGAGTCCCTGTAGACAGGCTTACATGACTCGGAAATGTCAGAGTCGGAAAGCCCGGAATGAGCTGTCCGGTCCATAGGGACTCAGACTTTAGCCTCCACAGCTTTGGGGTTTTCTGAGTATCAACATAATCGGGCCGAAGCCCATCGATACTCATCCAAAGCAGCACTCGAACCGGTTCCCGATTCATGGGGTACTCATGGCCGGATGGAAGTGGCAATCCACGAAGCCAGAGAAAACTCGCAAGTGAAGCCAATATAAGGAGCGCAATGATCAAGGCGCGGGATCTCATCTATGGCTGGAAGATTGCCGAATTTCTGGTGAATCACAACTGAAAAGCCTCAGATACGGAGTCGATAAACCCTTGAAATGGACTTGGCTCCCGCGGCCTGAGTGTCGCGGCCACTTCCCAAAGGGGACAGAGATGTCTCAGGTTGAAGACGCTAAACCCCTGAAATCACAGTAAATATTTTGGCACAACTTCTGCATCTTTTGGGCAGAGACGAGAGAATAAGAGCTCTCTGGGAGGAAATAGAGATGAGGCAAATGTTGAACTTTGTAAGAGCCGGGAGACTGGGCAATTGGCTAAGGATTATCAGCCTTAGTTTGTTAAGCCTTTCGAGTCTAACACTGAGTCAGGCCACGACCGCAAACCCCGCCAGAATCTCCCTTAGTCAAGAGGAGCTCAAGAAGTTCTTTGAGAGACCCAAGATGTTCCAAGCCTCTGTCAAAGATGCTCTAGGCAATTCTTACCGAAATCATTCTGTCAGGATCCCCGCTAACTTTCCGACAGACTCTTACCTTGAGATCACGACGGCACTCCTAATCGAACAAGGCCTATATTATGACCGAGACAAACAAGTTGTTCGAGCGCGTAGAACCAACCCGAACACCGGCGCACTGCTCACCGCGAACAGGAATTGGGATGATACCGGCGACATCGTCGTTCAGCGATTTGACATCGAGATGACTGTGTTTGCAAGAATCCATGGTCGCAGCCCCTCAGAGTACGACCGACGAGTCGAAGTGCCGAGTCAAGCTAGCCAACCAAGTCAGCAGGGGTATTCCACCTTCAGGAGGATCAATCAACCCCCTTCTCGGCGAGCTTCAGGAGCAAGGGGCGACCAGGCGCCAGCTCAAGATAGTAGACCCACAGAACCAGACGATCTGCAGAAAATTTTAGCGGAACTTGGGCTGACGGAAGAGCAAGCGCTCCGAATTTTGATTCTGAGATTGAGATCGCAAAACAATCAATATGGCAGCACGGACGAAGACTGGAATGTTTTCATCGCTCGGCTTCTACAGGATCAAGCTCAACAAGAGGCCAGACCTTCAAGAAAGCCCGCTGGAGATCAAGACATTGAACGCATTCTCGCGATCCTCACACAACAGGGTGCAGATGCTGATCTGTCGGAAGAACAGTGGAATGCCCTGATCCTTGCTCTCTTTGGAGACGGCTCCTCCAGTGCTGGAGACTCAGAAACAATGCAAAGAATTCTATTGGCACTTGGACAACGACCATCGAGCGCAGGCGACTCCGCTCTGGCCAACTTAAGCCCCGAACAACAACGGGCTCTGCTTCTATTCCTTATTTCTCAAAATCAATCTGGAACTCCTGGAAACAACCAAGATATCAACCAACTCTTAGCTATTCTTCAGGGAAACCAAGGAACTCCCAGCCCAAGAAAACCCGCTGGAGATCAAGACATTGAACGCATTCTCGCGATCCTCACACAACAGGGTGCAGATGCTGATCTGTCGGAAGAACAGTGGAATGCCCTGATCCTTGCTCTCTTTGGAGACGGCTCCTCCAGTGCTGGAGACTCAGAAACAATGCAAAGAATTCTATTGGCACTTGGACAACGACCATCGAGCGCAGGCGACTCCGCTCTGGCCAACTTAAGCCCCGAACAACAACGGGCTCTGCTTCTATTCCTTATTTCTCAAAATCAATCTGGAACTCCTAGAGGGACAGGAGACAACCAAAACATCAACCAACTCTTGGCCATTCTTCAAGCGAACGGCTCGGGTTTTGATACAACGGCAGCTAGGATGAGTAGCACAAGGGGTGCCACCGTTCGGGCGGAGACGAACCGAATCACAGGAGAAGAATACTTTCTGATTCGATTCTACCGAATTGAAAACGGCGTCAGGCACTGGGATGGGCCCTCGCGAAGAGCAGATGATACTGAGCGAGGCTTCATTGTCGAAAGAAACGGCAAGTACAGCTTCGATATAGCCAAATTTGAGTCCTCCAATGAGTCGAGCCTGGCTCAAGGTCCTGAGGCCACGGCACCCAGCCCAACAGCAAGCAAGCCTGATGCCGCCACCACCGAAGACTCAACGAGTGAGCTTTGGCGACTTGTTGGATTGATACTCGAGAGTCCTGAAGGCGAAAGAGTGACTAGAAGTTTTCCAGAGGGAACCTATATCACAGAAGCTCAGCTCCGAATCATTGACAATTACTTGGATGGAAAAGGGGAGCTAGACAACTTTTTTGCTAGCACTTCTTCAAGATAAATTTTCTCCACACTCCACACTCACAGCACAAAAAGCGTCTGATGCTCAAAGCATCAGACGCTTTTCATTTGAGCCAGAGAGCTTTGGCGAACAGCTGCCGCTTCGAACCCACGCCTCCTCTGTCAGTTATGTCTCCCTGCGCTAGAGCCCATTCGGACGACTCTGTCTCGGTCTTTGGGACAGGGACGCCCCAGTCTCAGCCGAGATTCCTCAGAAATCACAAATGATTCTATATACTTAGCTTTTAGGGCCTTGGCATAAGACTTGCGATCTTAAGGGATGAAGAAATTTTCAAAGGACAATCTCTTGAGGAGAATAAGAATGAAATCACAGATGTCTTTAAAAACATGGATCTCGGCACTCGCATCGATCTTTGTGTTTGTGGCTTGTAGTTCAGGGCCTGATATTCCTGAACAGAGCCCTCAGTTTCAAGTGCCCAATCCGCCTCTAAGTAATAGCAACCCCCCTCCTTTTAACTCAGGCAATCCGGATACGAGTGGTCAAGGGGATGAAGACATCGAACCCATTGATGATACGGAAGGCTCTGCCGAAGAGGAAGCTCTCGACGAAGGCGAAGACAGCGCAGAAGCCGAAGGCGAAGGCGAAGAGACTATCGAAGAACGATTGGCCAATATCGAGGATCTTTTAAGGGGAACCAATCGCGCGGCACAAAATGCAAGCAGCAATTCTAGCGATGCCAAAAACCTTAGCAAGTGGGGATTCATCTTAAGTGCAGCCGCTCTCGCAGCAATTCCCGCGGGCTTTGTCATTAAGGATCAGATCGATCGGGAACGATCCAATAAAAGCCGAGATGAAATCTTGAAGGTTCAGGCGAAGAACCACGAAGAAGTATCTCAAAGAATGGGGAGACTGGATCGAGGGAACCGAGCGAGTCTTGCCGTGGGCGCTGTAAATGCACAATCAATTCAGCAAACAAGAGATGAGGTTCAAGCCCTACGAGATGACCTTGCTGGAATTGAGTCCGCAGTGGCGGCGATGCAAACTACTGACCTGCCAAGCCTTGCGGAAAGAGTTCAAGAATACAGCGAAAAAGTCGATCAATTTCAACAGGCCATGCAGGGACAAATCGATGAAAACAAAGGTGAAATGGATCGGCAGTTTAAGGGTCTGGTGACGCGATCGAATACTCTTGAAGAACAACTTCGCAGCGCTCAGGGGAGGCTTGATGGCATCGATACTCAGATTGGTAAGCTCGAGGGTTCTGACCAAAGTCGGGAGACTGCGATCGCAAATCTCAAAGAGAAGCGTAAAGGCTTACAAAAGACTGTCGATAAGCTCAAAATCGATCTTGGAAAGGCCAAAGGTCAGCTTGCAGACATTCAAAACACTCAATTGAGAAGAATGGGCTATGAAACCTCACAATTTCCTCCACTGCTTGCATCCGATGGAGGCGCTGCCAATGAAGCGCAAGTCGAACAACAAGAAGCTTCAGATGAAGAGGCTGAGAGGCAAGCTTCTATAGCCCCAAGCACGAACTTGTTCAGTCTGGGACCAAAGAATCCTCTTCTTCAGTCGTCTCGGCAACCGACAGTCGCAGATATCATGCAAGCAGCAACAGAGCGGTCACAGAATGATGGAATTCAAGAACGCTACATAATGGTTGATATCCATGGCGTTCCAGTTCCAATCCCAGTCAGTGCAGACTTCTTCGAAACGCAACAAGCAGGTCGTTAGAGATAGACTCAAGATAGTATCCTCACTTTATCGACTTAGAAATTGTAGCTGCCCTCTTCAGAGGGCAGCTCAGTTTCTGGAAGGCGAGGATTTGTTGCCGAAGCTTTTTTTTGTCTAAGTTTAAAAGGACCAGATCCGAGAGCTTGGCCTTTTCTTTGGCAGAGTATTGTCGTGAGTCTAGTTTTTCAAAGAGTTTTGGGCTCATGCCTCTTTTGACTGCCCTCTTCTTTCGAAGACTTTTTGGCGCATAAACAAACAAGACCGCATCAAAAGCAGAGGCGAGCTTTCCCTCAAACAACAAGGGAACTTCCACCACCACCGATCGCCCTTCATTCTCTTTCAGATCTTTCCGAACTCTCTTTCGTACCTGGGGGTGTATCCAGGCTTCTAGTTTCTTGAGCGCTCTTGGCGACTGAGTCGCCTCTTGCCTCAAGCGCTCCAAACTCTCCCCCTTTTCTGAATAAATTTGATGAACAATCTCATCGGCCGAAATCGTCTTCCAACCCAAGGCCTTGAAGATTTTAAGCGCTGAGGACTTTCCAGAAGCTAAGCCCCCCGTTAAGCCCAAATGAAGTGGCCGCGAGTAGGCTCGGCCTTTGTTTCTGGCCGCCCGCTTCTTTAGAGACTGGGACTTTCGTCCTAAAGTGTAGTTCATGGAGACATTCCTGACACTGGGCTGTAGCAGTGTCCCTCAGCCGAG
>REDG01000025.1 GCA_007693605.1 Bradymonadales bacterium | reverse complement strand
CTCCGAGAACAAAACTGGCTATAGCACCGTCTATACCGCCGATTTTGTAGAAAGAAAAAGCGCCCGGTGAAATGCGGGAGTAGCTCAGTGGTAGAGCGTCTGCTTGCCAAGCAGAAGGTCGAGGGTTCGATCCCCTTCTCCCGCTCCACACTCCACCCAAAAAGCTAATCGTAAACGATCCTATGGGCATCTTTGCTCTCCAAGGCTGCGCTCTGCTCGCCTTGTCGCTCGCTCGAAAGACTCGCTCACCGCAAAGCTGGGTCGAGGGTTCGATCCCCTTCTCCCGCTCCACACTCCACCCAAAAAGCTAATCGTAAACGATCCTATGGGCATCTTTGCTCTCCAAGGCTGCGCTCTGCTCGCCTTGTCGCTCGCTCGAAAGACTCGCTCACCGCAAAGCTGGGTCGAGGGTTCGATCCCCTTCTCCCGCTCCACACTCCACCCAAAAAGCTAATCGTAGACGATCCTATGGGCCAATTTATTTTCAGCTCCTGCGCTCTGCTCGGAGCTTCATTCGCTCGAAAGACTCGCTCACCATAAATTGGGGTCGAGGGTTCGATCCCCTTCTCCCGCTCCATTTGCGTCGCCTTTTCTTGCTCAGCTTCGTTTCTCCTCCTTCGACCTTCAGTCGAGTAGCATCGAACTACACTCCTTCGATCTCAGTCGTCGGTGCCTCGCTGAGCAAAAAAATTCTCGCAACTGATACGAAAATAACGAGGGGTCGGGAGACGGAAGTGCCTGACTCCTATAGGACTTACGGCCGACTCTCGTCCGGCAACCGCATCTCTGGAAAATCCGGATCGGTTCGCCTAATGATGCTGAGATAGCGCTCAAGCGCCTCTTGAACTAGTGTCTCAACTTTTTGAGCAGAGTCGACATCCTCCTTTGCCAGGGGCTTCATCGCTAGATCCCTAACCCTCGAAACATGATCGGTGATCGCGTGCACCATCGCCTGTCGATAAGCACTCAGAACCTCTTGATCTCCCGTCAATTCTGCATACTTTAGAGCGGTTCGCAGTGAGATCTCAGTCTTAGCCCAAGGATCTATAAATCGACGAATAGGCCCAACGAGGGCCTCTGTATGAACTTGGCTGCGTAGTAGAACAAGAGGCGGAGCCGGCAAGCTCCCAAGGCCCCAAGAGGCGTTTGCACCCCCAGGATCAGGGCAATTTTCAGCTTCCTTTCTCAGAAGCCTCCTGACTAGAATGGCGCCGTGATTAAGCTGAGTTTCCTGATTTTAAGTCAATTGTCGTCGGCCATGGAGAATCCCCCTGAAAGCCATCCGAGCTATACCGGGCCAACGGGCACACTCCACACCTATTCTGCGCAGAGCAAAGAGCCCACCAGCTTTGGGATCGGCTTGACAGGTCGATTTTTCAACAAAACCCCCTTCATCGACGACCAAAAACACAGCCGTGCTGGCGTTCGATTGGCGCTCAACTACAGCCTCCCCTACCAGCTTGAGCTCTTTAGTGGATTTTCATTTACCTTTAACGAACACAGCACTCTCGCAGCCTCTCAGTCTTCGACCAGTCTTTTTGAAAATGTCGACCTCGGTGTAAAGTGGACTTTGCCTTGGAGCGGAGAGCATCTTCAGTATGCGATTCTAGGCCACGGTCGAACTTTCACAGGCACGCAAGTTCGAAGAAACACTTCAGGCTTCTCTCGAAATCGCTCAGGCCCGCACCTTCAGGCATTTCTCTACGCTCTTGGCACTTGGGACATTGAAAAAATGAGCCCGAGCTTTCCGGCTAAACTTCATTTCAATTTGGGCTATCGAAGCCCGAACAGTAATTTGAGCATCCCCGAGGCCCCGGGCTTTCCTCGGGCGACTCATGTCGATCAATTCGCTTTAGATGCCATGGGCTATCATAGTATGTTGGGAAGTCTCGCCCTCGAAGCCCGCTACCCTTATGTCTCTCCCTTTCTGGAATACCACTGGGAGTATGCCTTTGGCACAGGAAACGACCCCACCACCTGGAAAAGCAACCGACACTCCGCCATTTTGGGAGCGCGCGCTCGACCCCACGAGAGTTTTAGCATCCTGCTCGCCGGGCAGCTGGGACTGTTTGGAAAAACTGCGGGTGAGAGAATTCAAATTCCTGAAAATCCCCCTTGGGAAGTCTACGCAGGCGTCACCTTTAGCAGTATTGGGCGAACACTTTTTGAGGCCGAGGGGCGAGTTCGTGGTTACATTCGAGATCGTGAAACGGGCTTGGGCATTGCGGGTGCCAGCGTGCGAGTGCCGGGCTCACCCAGACTGCCTGCCGTCAGCTCGTCTTCAGGCTCTTATGAAATGATTCGACTACCAGACGGCAGCTACCAACTGCAATTCGAAGCCGAGGGCTACGAAACCGTCACTCGTAATGTCGAAATCCGCAGGGGCTCGGCGGTTGTCGCTGATGTGGAACTTCGCCTATTGGGCAGTCGCACCGGCGAACTGACGGCTCAGTTTCGGCGGGCCGATACCGACGAACCCATCTCGCGAGCTGTCGTGAGCTTAAGTGATGTCGACCAAAACTTTAGTAGCGATGAAACCGGTCGCGTTCGCCTTCGACAAGTGCCTGAGGGGCCGAAGTTTATGCGAGTGGAAGCACCCGGATTTTTGCCCGCTGATTTTTCTGTTGAGATTTTTGCAGACGAAGCCATTGCTCAAACCTTTTATCTTCAACCGGAGCCGGAACAGTTTGGTGTCTGCGGCGGCATCGTCAAAAACCCTGACGGCAACGGACTGACCGCCGTCTTGACGGACTTGAGCGGAGAGATCTCTCCCTTTGGCACCAATCCGCTGACGGGTGAGTTTCGACAAGTTCTGAAACAGGGAACTCACAACTTTCGAGTACAAGCCGAGAACTATCTGCCCACAGAGATTTCTTGTGAGGTACTTGCGGGCGAAGATCTTTATATTGAAATCACTCTAAACCGACCAGAGAGAGCCACTCTAATTGAAGACCAGATCGTCCTCCCTGATGCCATCTATTTTGCGTTCGACTCCGACCGAATCGAAGAGAGATCCTTCGAGATTCTCGATCAAGTAGTGGAAGTCTTGTCGCAAGTTTCTGACTTCGGAAAACTTCGAATTGAAGGTCATACAGACTCAACAGGAAGCACCGACTACAATATTCGGCTGAGTACTCGACGGGCTGAGGCCGTTCGACAGTACTTGATCAATCAGGGCTTAGATGCAGATCGTTTAATCTCAGAGGGCTACGGCCCGCACCGCCCAGTCGCCACCAACGAAACCGATGCCGGCCGCGCCGAGAACCGTCGAGTCGAGTTTCATTTGGACCGAAGACCATGATCTACTGGGACTACAATGCGACCGCCCCTCTTCACCCCCATATCAAAGAGAAGGTGATTGAAGCGCTTCATCGCTACGATGGTAACCCGAGCTCCATTCATCGACCCGGACAAGAAGCTCGAGCCTATCTCGAGACGGTGCGTCGTCGACTGGCAGAAAAACTAGGCGTACTTCCCACCGAAGTTGTTTTTTGCGGCTCCGCTACAGAGGCCAATATGCTGGGGCTTTGGGGGTTTTGGCTCACAGAGAAAAAGAAGTCAAAGCCAAGAAAAAAACTCGTCAGCTCGTCAATAGAGCACGCGGCGGTCACAAAGAATGTAGAGTTTTTAGCGGAGAACGAGGGCGTAGAAAGTGTGGAGCTCCCTCTTCTACCGTCTGGCTTGGCTGACCTTGAGGCGCTTGAAAAAATTCTAAGCGGCGGCGATGTGTTCTTGTGCAGCCTGCAAGGGGCAAGCAACGAGACGGGCATCGTTCAAGACTGGCAAGCGGTGGCAGCTCTTTGTGCTCGCTATGAAACGGCCTTTCATTCCGATATGGTGCAGGTTTTTGGGCGAGGGCCTTTGAGTTTAAAGCAAGAGGGTCTGAATTCCGCCAGCCTTGCCTTTCACAAGAGTGGCGGGCTCAAGGCCATTGGCGCTCTGTACCTGAAAACGGGAAGCGACTGGGAGTCTTGCATCTGCGGCGGTGGCCAAGAGAAGAAGAGGCGCGCAGGCACTGAAAATCTCTTGGGCGTTGCCAGTGTAGATGGTCTTTTGGATGTTCTCGACCAAGCCGTTCAGGAGTATCAAGGTCGAATTCGAGAAGTGCGAGATCATTTTGAATCAGAACTCAAGGCCTTAAGCTCTCAGATCAAGATTGTGGGAGAAGAGCTCACTCGCCTTCCGAACACCAGCACCTGCATCTTTCCTGGTGTCGCCTCGGATGCCTTGTTAATGAGTTTAGATGTGAACAATATTTGCGCAAGTGCCGGTTCGGCCTGCTCATCAGGAATGTCGATGGCTTCGCCGGCTTTGCTGAGTTTGGGCTACTCTGAAGATGAAGCTCGATCGGCGATTCGATTCAGTTTAGGGGAAAGCTCTGAGATGAGTCAGGTGCCCAAGGTGATTGAGGTGATTCAAAAGACCCTCCGAAAGTTTGCCGCATAAACTGCACAGAAAGGAAGAAGCTTGAAATCCGCAGCGATTGATGAAGTGATTCTGCATCTGGCTCGCTTGCCAGGCATTGGGGAGCGCACGGCGACGCGGCTGGCGTTTTATCTGTTAAGGGCTTCACCACAGTTTCGAGAGAAGCTGGCAGAGTCTCTAAAGGCATTGTCTCAGGTGAGCTTTTGTTCCAATTGTCGGACACTGACCGAAGAGAGCCCCTGCCGAATTTGCGCAAGCCCCGTCAGAAAGCCTGAACTGCTTTGTGTCGTCGAGAAACCCAGTGATATCTACCCGATCGAAAGGCTCGGAAAGTACAATGGCACCTATTTTGTGCTCCACGGGCTTCTTTCTCCTTTGGAGGGAGTGGGCCCCGATGAGATCGGGCTTCAGTTGTTGTTTGATCGGGTGAGTCGCCAGAGGCCAGAAGAGTTGATTCTGGCCCTAAACCCCACAGTAGAGGGAGAGGCCACGGTGAGCTATGTGGCCCAAAAACTCTCCAATGAGCCGGTTCAGCTCTCTCGACTGGCGTCTGGCTTGCCGATGGGGAGTGAGTTGGAATTTGCCGATCAAATCACTTTAGGAAAAGCCTTTGAAGGCCGGACCAAGCTCCGCTAAGATTCTGCTTATGGCAAAAGCTTCCCCCTCAAAGAAGAGCAAAAAACGAGCCCCGGCCAAGCTGAGCTGGCAAGAGGAGGCTCAAAATTTGTTGAATGATCTCTTTAAGAAGTCTCGCAGCCCCCAGGGGGGAATTTTTGTATTGAGTCAAACGGGGGATGTTATCTTTGAAGCGGGAAAGACGAAGCAAGTAGACAAAACCTCTCTCGGCGCTCTTTCGGCAGCCCTCAGAGGGATTAAAGATGAGCTCAATCACCAGCTCAAGACGAAAGGAAGTTGGGCTCAGTTTGGCGAAGATCACGAAGGCTTTTGGGTCGATTATTTTGAGAATTGGATTATTGTGTGTATTAGGATTCCCTACACTGCCCAGTGGAGCAAGTTTCACGGGCATCTGAAGAAATATAGGCGCTCTGGAAAGATGGGAGTCAGTACGGCTGAGGCCTTGTCTGGCTTAAGCGAAGCGGCCGTCGATGTGGTCGTGGGCCAGGGACAAGAGTAAACGAGACTGAAAGGTTAACGCAGCAAACTCATGGCATTTATCAATTATTCGAATCGGGAGATCAACTGCAAGATTGTGTATTACGGCCCCGGTCTGTGCGGTAAAACAACCAACCTTCAGTTTGTTTATAAAAAAACCGCTCCCAAAGCGAAGGGCAAGATGATCTCCTTGGCGACTGAAACCGAAAGAACTTTGTTCTTTGACTTTCTTCCGCTGGCCTTAGGAGAGATTCGAGGCTTCAAAACCCGATTTCATTTGTATACGGTGCCAGGTCAGGTTTTTTATGATGCCAGTCGAAAGCTTATTTTGAAGGGAGTCGACGGAGTGGTTTTTGTAGCCGATTCGCAAAAAGATCGACTCGACGCCAATTTAGAGAGCTTAGAGAATTTGAAGGTCAACCTTCAAGAGCAGGGTTATGAGCTTGAGAAGCTGCCCTTTGTGATTCAGTACAATAAGAGAGATCTTCCGAATGTGAGCAGCGTGGAGGACTTAAGAAACCTGCTCAATCCGAACAAGGTCCCCGATTTTGAGGCCACCGCCGTCACTGGCGAGGGGGTTTTTGAGACCCTAAAAGCCATCGCAAAACTGGTCTTACTGGAGCTGAAGAAGGAAAAGGGGGCATAGTTCTTGGCAGGCTAAGGGGCATTCGGCATATTCAGACTTCGGCTCAGGGCTTGCGCCCCAAAGGCGCAGAAAAAAAACCAGTTTGCTCTACCCCTGAGCTTCAGTAGTGTAGGAGCAAGTTGGTAAACATCATTCCCAGGTAGCTCAGGGGTAGAGCAGGTGGCTGTTAACCACCCTGTCGGGGGTTCAAATCCCTCCCTGGGAGCCATTTTAAGGCGATTACAGCCGGAATTGGCAATTCGAGCAGATCCTGAGTCACCAATAAGTCACCGTCAACCCTTGATCGTTCCCTGCGATAAAATTAACGCCTTGTCAGACAGTGCCGGTCCTAGCTACTTATGAGTGCTCATGCTGGCTGCTAACGAAGAAAAAAGAAGTGCAATCGTGATAAATACGATTCGTGAGGAGCTCATGGCAATAGAGCATTCTCTGGACCAGGAGCTTAGTGCCGACGAACTTGATCTAGCTATCGCTCGGATCACTAAACTAAAGTCTGCGATTAAATCAAATATTACCTTTAGAAAAGCCAAGCTCCTCAACCTGAAGCTTCTTGTAAACGTGTAGCCTTCGTACGACTCTTTTTCTTCGCTGCCTTTTTTTCCAATTCTTGAACCTTCTTCTCCAATTCGAGCAGCTCTGAAATTTCCCGCTTAAGAGTGTCGTTGTCGGCCATCTTCTTGGCCTGAACCAAGAGCTCGACCCAGTTGCCACTCTGGAGCAGTGGTTTTGCAGCTTTAACAACAGTCAAAAACTCTGAAGGAGTGAATTTAAGTTCCTCTGCAAGCAACCTTTGCTGCTCTGCAAAACTCGATTTCTGCAATCTTTTAAGGAACCCCTCTGGCATTCTTGGAATACCCAATAAATTTAATCGCCAAGCATTCAAGTGTTGAGCTCCTGCGATACTCCTCATTGCAAACTCAAAAAATAGTGACTGAAAATAAGGCAACCAGTCTGAGCTAATTTGTGCGTACAACAGCGTGTTTTGCAGTGCAACTCCATTGAGAGGCCGAGCAACTCCAGCGATTCTGTGATTGCTGCCAAACACATATCCAGCGCGAACTATTTTTCCAGCGTTACGTTTTGTGTCTCCAATTATAAGCCGCCCCGACCTTGCAACACTGACATCTTTTGGCTCCTTTGAATGCACCCACCAAAGCACGTTCTCCTTCTTTCTAAAGGACAACTCGTGCCCGCTGCCAAGCCCCAATCCCTCTGCTTTGATTAAAGCCATCGCCTGAGGTGACCTCTCTGATACTATCTTTCGCGAACCTCGATTCCATGCTGTGGCATCCCATTCTCCAACATTCCAAAGCGCTTCAACCTCATCGCTCCTGAGGGACACAAGCTGCTGAAGGCAAGTTAGCTCGATTGGATGATTATGCAAGGGCAAGAGACCGAGCTTATCAAGAGGCACTTTAATCTCCATCCCGTGTAGGGGCCGAGCACTTATGTTGGTGATAGATCTCGACTGGTTTACCTTACCTAGAATAATTCCGAACCGCCGATTAGGGTCAACTCCATGAAAATATCTTTTGCCCGTATTTGGATCAATGTTTCTCGCGAAGGGAATATAGCAATCGACCTCGCATAGGATCTTTTTTCTTAGTTCGGCCATCCTCGTACCAAGAAAAAATTGGTCTGGCAGAATAATGGCGTAGGGTAGCTGGCTTCGTTCGGTGGTCTCAGCCATTGAGATTAAAAGATCGCGACAGATTATCAAAAAAACCTCTGCAAGATTTGGAATGCCGCTAATCCCAAAGCACTGTCTGATCTTTAGATTCATTTTTGACTGGTGATCCACTAACTTGTCAAACGCGCCTTGATGACGAGCTTTGAATTTCATGTACTCTTGCCATGCCTTGTCATCCCTCTGCTTTGGCGTAGTCTTCCCGGTCGCCTTTTTGTAATATTGAGGGAACTGAATCCTCAGCTCCTCCCAGGGCGGGTTTGTAATTATAGCAACGACTGCCTCGGTATGAGAAAAACCTAAAGCCTCACCATAAACATCTCGACTCTTCCCAATACAAGAGCTGATGACATCATTCTTCCTTACATTAACACGAACAAATGGTCTTCCCTTGGCAGCAGTAGCAAGCCAAAGACTAACCTTTGCGATCCAGACGCAGTTCTCGTCAATGTCAAGGCCAGCGAGATGTTGTGAAAACCTTCGCCAATGCTCCAACTTTGTTGGCGCTGAGTCATCATACGAAACAAAGTTCATCGCATAGGGTATCAACAACCTCAGCAACTGACCACTTCCACAGGCCGGGTCGAGAATGTACTCGCCCTCTCTGAGGGTATCTCGCCTTGCAAATCTCTCCGACAAGTATACAGACAGTCTTCTGGCCAACTCCAAATTCGTAAAGTATCTCCCTGAGTCGTTCTTTTGAGTCGGGTCTTCAACCAACTGATAAAATGAGCCAAAGAATTCAATATTCAAATCGGAACAATCTATGGGGCCACCAGCGGCAACAAATGTCTCACGAAGTAAGGAAGAGAGGTCTTTTATCTCTGGCTGTTTTTTCAACAACCTTTGTTCTTCATTCGTGAAAAAGTCTTCCGAAATCGGAAGCAAGTCACCGGCTTTCTCGGTGGGAATTGTCCATCGGCCCCGACCGATCTCTTTCCAAACTTTACACAACCAAGAAACGATATTCGCCTCATGGTCAAAATTATCAGGCACGTCTAGTCGCCTATCCTGATACCCTCTATCGAGAACGTTCAAGATTCCGCAGTCTTCTAAAAATCGTTGGGCGCATAGTCGGAGCAAGAATCGGACGGCAACCTCTCTCTCCCAGGACGCACCCAATAGACTCAGGTAACAATTTCTAAGATTCTTACTAAGAAGTTCTGTTGATCTAGTTTTTGCCTCGGCCGATTCCTTATGTAGTCTCGCCAGAACCTCTGGGTCTTCTAACATTGCACAAAACAGATCCAATTCAGGCTGGCTGATTGTACTTCTAGCAATATCTGCAAGGCAAAACTCAATGGTCTGCTCTGGCATATCCTTATTGTAGAACCGCCAACTCCAACCATTTGTTAGTATTCCCCATGGTATTTTCCGTCTGTTCAAGTCTCGTATCAACTGATCTTCAGCGTAAGGGACGCCAGAACCCTTTGCTTCGTCGAGACGATCGCTTGTTTGAACCTTCACTTCAATTAGCAATTGCTTCCCCTTATTCAGACAAAGCAAGTCGCCGGTCGTACCCGTTCGCTCAACATCCTTCCAGGCCGAAATAGTCGACACTAACTCTAAAATTTTTGGTTGAAGACGGCTTCTTTCTGAAACGCCAGTTCCGCTGGACATGAAGGAGTAAAACGCACCCAACGCACTGCGTGTATCTGCACGAGCAGTCCCCTTAAAGGTATGCTCTCGTAGATGCCCTTCGATTACTTTCCGACTGAATAGTCCACCAAAGACAATAAATAAATTAGCATTAGCATCCCTGATAATCATAAAACTCCGTGGCGAAAGCCTGCCTTCAGGATAAGGGAGAGCGGAGCGTCGAAGGCAAATGCTAAATGATCTTGATGCTGAGCATCGCTGCAACCATTGAGTTACCATGAAACTATGGTAGCGATAGTGAAATGGTACAACCGAGACAAGGGATATGGTGAGATAACCGATCAGTGCGGTCGGCCATACTTTTTTTCCTGGCAAGATGTAATGAATAGGGCTGACTATCCCCGCCTAGATGCTGGCGTGTCGGTTTCCTTTACAGTATCACAAGATGAGATAAACGGTTTGCGAAGAGCCGAATGCCTCGCTGTTCTCAGCAAAAATCGGCGCCGCAGCGCTCAGAAGACAGGCCAAATAGACACTGTTGTTCCATTTGGTTGAGGCACGAAAGATCAACATTTGTTCGGGTCCGCCACCCTGCTCGATCAGTCCTCTGAAATCAACATCTCAGCCTGACTGCTATAGATTTTCTCAACAACTGAATCTAGATCAGCGGTTGTCTCAGCCCCCCAAATCGTTTCAAATAATTTCTCCAGATTCCCAGCAAGACTGTCTCTGCCCGCCTTGTAAGCTCGACAAATTGCATGAGCATTAGCGTAGGCCAGACCAGCCTTTACCATGTCTAAATCGGAGTCCGAATAGGTATCAGTGTTTGCAATTCTTGCCGGATCACCGAGCCGATCACAGTTGAACACGCGTCTAATTATCTTTTCATATCTCATGGGCAACATCTCATTATCTCCTCTCGTAATATTGCTCGTTCAATTTCAAATCACTGAGCACCAACCTCAAGCGTACGGTTGCCCGAAACACTAGCCGGGGCTCCATGAGCATCAATTGCAAAGAAAGTTTATGGGTCCCGGCCCCATTAGCTCATCTTACTATCAACCTCCCATGATGCAGAAGCTTGTATTGCAAGAACCCACAATACTCACCTCAGAGAGATGTGAAGCTTCTTTTTCAGCCCATTGGCAACTTTCTGAAGTGTACTCACCTGAAAGTCCTTCCTTCCCGCAAGAAAGTTAGAGACTGTCGCTTTACTAAGATCATTTGCCCAGCAAAATTCCTCAACTGTGCGATAGCGCTGCGATATTAAGTCCTTCACTTGCTGACGCATCTCAGCCAGTGGGTCGTCCGAACCCCTAGTCATATCAGGATGTTAGCTGGTGGTTTACAATCATGAATTTACGTACGTAAACTGGATTATGCGACGAGCTAAGTTAGATAAGTTGTACGGTGCGGTCTCGGGCTGCCGATTGCCATGCGCCCGATGCCCTGGAACCCGCAAATCAAGATTGGAACGACCCCGGGGCTTTTTAAACGGGTCGCGAACCGGACAAGCCAAGGTTCTGGTTGTCGGAAAAAATCCTGGGCACCCTATAGATGAGGAGCATGAGTTTTATCGGTCGTCGAGAAACGAGCCAATGAGCAAGCTCAGTGCAAGGTTTTATGAGGAGGCCCTCCTGCGTAAAAATTTTCTCGCTAACACGCGAGGGTTAACCTTTCATACTCGTCTTATGAACTACTTGAGGTCCATACTTAACCTAACCGACACCGAAATCGTACGGAAAGTGGCTTTTACAAACCTTGTGAAATGCTCGACGAAAGATAAAACGAAGCAACTGCATCCAATTACCAAACATACATGTTATGAAAGATTCCTATCGAGTGAGATTCAACTTATAGAGCCAAAAGTCATCATCGCACTGGGAAAAGAAGCTTTTGAATTCCTCGACAAAAATAAGGATGAACACAGTGTGGAACAGTTAGCATACCTATACCATCCAAGCTATCATTGGCCGCAACCCGGGCGAAAAGAAGGCCTGAAGAAAGCAAGGCGCATATTTAAAAGAATGGTGTAGCGATCAAATCCGAATAAATCAAAACTGCCGACCGCTATAGGGCCTTCTTCAACAATTTAACCATCAAGCTTTTGAGGTCCGAGTGGGTAATCAAATACTCATCACTCAGGGCCAACTCCTTCAAGATAAACTCGTCTACGAATCTCTCCTGCCCTTCCTGGGGGCGAAATATTGGGCTCAAGATTACATTCAAATCAATTTCTTCCATGTAACCGACCGCACTCTCATAGAGGTCATCAATACCTACCGTACTGGTTTCAAAAGTTCGGCTTTGTCGCGCATTTTCCCGACCGACCATGGATGCAATTGGATCTGTGTTGTTTCTCCACTGTCGGTCTGCTAGCGCTGGGTCGAGCATTGATTTACCTTTGTGCAACGCCGTTGTTATCCGGCCAGATCGAATAGCCTCTTGGACAGTGCTCAAATGACAGCCTCTATGCCGAGCATACTCTCTAAGCCCCATATATTTTTTCATGTCACTTGATTAAACCATCCGCGAAGTGACGGGGCAAATTTATTTAGCGCGCACCACGAACCTTCGCACTCACCCCCACCCGCATCCGGTCATTGCCAGGAAGGACCCGTGACAAATCTAGGCTGTAGCAGATTAGCAAGTGTAGCGATCATAGGGATTACAATCTGACTTCCCAAACTTGCCTCCGATGAACCCCATCGATTACCTTGCCTCCTGCGATTGGGATCATGACCCCCTGGCTTTCCAACAATTTCACCACCATGTTCAAAACCTGACCCTTTCTAAGAGCATTCGGAGCGTATTGTTGAAGAAATCTTGAATCAATTTCTTTTAGTCCCTTCAGGAGAAGCCATTCTTCCAATTGTACAGCTAGATCGCTAAGTCTCTCAGCATGAGCGTCGCCAACGACTTTCAAAGATTGGTTGAGATAGAATGCTATTAGAGCAAATCCGCGAGTCATACACTCCTCATCGATCTGTGATGTCTCTGCGTCTTCGTACAAACAAATCGTCGCTGCCAGTCTCAATGCATGTTCCGGGGCCTTACTTGCGAAGGAGTCGATGGATGCATAGGGCCCCGATTTGCCAAGCTTTTCCTCTATGAAATTACTCTGTTCGATGAATAATTTCTTTGCGTTCGGCGTGAGAGTCAGAACTGGTGGGTTAAGCTCATTTCTTGAACCCGGCGCCAATGAGGGCTGCATTCTTAAGAGCTCACCAATTCTGGTTTGGAAACGAATAATGCTTGGAACCTTTGAAATGTCCGTCTCCACGTATCGGCGCCTCCCTTTCCTAGAATGTGGATAGACACACAGCGCCCTAGAGAGAAACCCTTGCCCGGATGCAATTCCGCTGGAAAGCAACTTTTTGAAGGCTATGGGCTGAAGCATGATATGGAGAGACACTCGACGCCCCCTCAGCACCAAGCTCTCCTCACCGGCCCGAACCCTGGCAATTGGCTTCCCATCCCAGGTATCGCTAAGACATGCCATTGTCTTTAATTCGTGGTCCTTCCCCATACCATAGCCCCCGACGAATGCTCCCCCCTCATCGGTAAAGAATCCCAAGCCTGGATGACCATCTTTCATCGTCTTGTAAAGCCCCTCGACCGTAAGATCACGAACCAAGAAAATGGGCAACAAAGGGGCCTCTGGATGGGCCCCGATTAAAGTTTCCAGCTGCTCGTCAATCTCCTCCTGGTCTGCCTTGTTTAAAAGCCTGCCCCTCTTCCTCTCATATAAAGCGAGCCGATCCTGATAGGATCTTTGCTGGAGTGCATATTTCTTTGAGAGCTCAACTTCATACAATCGATGAGGAGCAAGAACAACGGAATCGATTGCAGACTTCCGCTCACCACTCTCAGCGATAGAAATGAAAAAATTTGATATTGGGCATCGCCTACCATCAACCTCAACATCGCCGTGATTTTGAACAGCCAATGATGTGGCTGCCAATACGCTCTGGCAACACATGGAAGTTGGCGCTTGAATCACGTCTGACAAAACCCCTGCTACACTTGCTAAGTTGCTACCCAAAGCCTCCATTGGAAATTCACAATGAGCCTCGCCAGGCGCCACAATACTTGGTATAAATTGGCTAATCATGGAATCTCCTTTGATTCTTTGAAGCTTCTCGCCTGCCAATACTCATCACGATTTGTTCAATTTCAGAGTTGGGTAATGGTGGGCGTGCATACTTTTCGTTGAAAGCTTTTGTAAGCCTTAAGACCAGCCCTTTAGGAATCCCATTTCCGAGGAGGAGCCCAACCAACCTCGTAAGAGTCATGTTTCTGGAACCTTCGCCGAGAACATTCATCAGCTCTAGATCCCTCGCCATAGACGTGGAGTGCTGATGATCATTTATCAAGCTTACAAGCCAGTCCGGTGCAGGCCGGAGATAAATGTCATCTGGAGAATGATCGATCTCCCACTCGTAAGTACGCCCACTCGCATGGACGCTTGGAGGAGCCACAACATAACTCCCGTCGGACCTCACATCTATACCAGGACACAGGCTGACCCTGGTTTTTACAAAACCACTCTTTGGATACGCGAAGTAGTAGTGGACTCCACCACCCCCCGTAAGGACACGAACTGTGTCTGGCAGTTCCCCCCAGGTCCTTTCAAGGTCACGTAGTGAATCAAAGCCCCCGCTCTTTTCATCAATGTCGAGAACGAAAAATCCAGACTGCCCTCCTGCCGCAATACCGATGTTGGCAGCTGGGCAGGCCGCACTCCAAACCTGTATCACCCGCTCGTCTAATGAGGCATCACGCAAGCCTTGTGAAGTAATTGGATGTTTTCCGATACTCGAACACCTTGACCTGCGGCATGAACAGCCCCCATCCATAGGGAAATGCAATGGCAAAACAGGCCAGCCCTCGTTGATAAGAGCCCCAGCGTTGGTGGCAAACAAAACTTTAGAATTTCTAGTCATGCCGCCCCCCTTCCGAGGTAGAAGCGGCTAGTTTTGAACTGGCCCAGTCAACGAGGTCAACCTGACGGTAACGAACCGCCCGATTGGAAATCTTGATAAACTTAGGACCGTTCCCCTTACATCTCCAGCTCTGCATTGTTCTTACGGATACGCCCAATAGACTGGCCGCTTCCTTCTCTTTGCACAGTTGCAACGGACTAATTCCACTTGAATCCGAGTTCTGAGTCATTACTCCTCCCTTCCGAAGGGAGCTACCCTCTGGCGCCGCAACCACTGATCCAAATCAGCCTTGAAGTATCTGATTGACCGCCCAATCTTGATGTATGGGGGTGAAGATATTTTTCGACATTGGCTGCCGCCACGTCTTGATTGCCTTAGTGATGAGCGAGACATTCTTACATACTCAGCTGCTTCTCGCTCCGTTAAGACACATTTCTGTAAGTTCATTAGAGTTCCTCCTGTCATATGACGGTTCACCCAGGACTCTAATCCGAGAATTTTCTAAAAGCCGGTATTTCGGGAGAAACTTTTTACAACTTTTTGGAAAGGAGGTTCTCGATGGTCTTTCGCTTCATTTTTTTGAGACACCCATCGATTTCAAATTCAAGACCATCTGCGCCGTCTAACTCTTCCATAAACACCACGCGATGTCCGATCAGCTCCGCCAGCTTCGCAACATTATTGTCGCAGCGGCAGAAGGCGATAAAACTGGCATAGGATTTACCAATTCCTCTGGACTTGAACGCTTGAATAAACTTTGTAGAGGCATGTCGCTTGCCCTTCTTGCCCCTGCCCCTCCGCCCCTGCTCATACATCGAAAGCTCGTCCCTGAGTGAGCCCTCGAATTCTGGCAGAACTTCGGTCAAATGGAACAACTCCCGGTACAGTGCTGGGCTCTGTGTCCCCTCCAGAACGCAATGGGATAGCGCTGCAATCTTGACGGCCCCCCAAGAGTTGAACTCAAGTTTATCACTAGGTCGGCCGAGCAACTCTTTTAGCTCCGTCGGTATCGTCACAGTCAGTCCCTCTTTCCTATCCCCCTTGATAGCGCGCCTCCAAAGCTTAGGGTCCAAACCCAAAGATTGTAGCCTTTGCTCACAGAGTGCTATATTCCACTTAAGAATTACCTTCTCAGGCTCAGCCTTCCTTATTGAAGCTACCGCAGATTTAAAGGTGTTACGTATCTGCCTTAAAATTTTAGAACTTGGATGGATTCTTATGAGGTGATCCAAGTCTGCTTGTGAAAAGTGTTTGAAATCCCTGGCCTTCCATTCTGCAGGATCAGTGGGCAAATCAAAATAACCTTGCTCTGCCATAAGTCTCAACCTCCGTTAATGATGCGAAGGCTCGTCATCTTCAGCATCCTTTCAGCATGGGTATCAACTACATCCCGGAGCGACTTGTTAGAAAGCCTCGCGTACACCTCTGTCGTCTTTAAACTACGATGGTTCAGAAGCGATCCAACTAAATGCAAGCTTGCACCACCCTGCACCATCCAAGACGCCATGGTTCTTCTCAAATCATGGAGCCGCACGTCCGTCAATCCCGCTCTTGATCTGACTCTAAACCAGGCCTTATCAAGGTTTACGAGAGGTCGACCGGCTCTCAATCCAGGAAGGATGTAAGCGTTTTCCGCGTCCCGTGGCAATTGCTTAAGAATCTCAATGGCTGGGCCAGAGAGCGGCACATGGTGCGAGTTGCCATTCTTAGTTTCTCTCAGACAAAGCTCTTTCCGTCTAAAGCTGACATCATCCCATCGCGCATTCAAAAGTTCGGACTTTCGCACACCTGTCAGTAAGTACAAGATGAAGGCGGCTTTGACATAAGGGCTCTGCTCCTCTTGAATAGACACCATCAAGCGAGACAACTCCCCCTCATCGAGCCAACGGTCTCGCTTTACTTCGCGATATTTATCGATACCCGAAGCAGGATTCGGCCATGCTTGGTCTACGACCTGCCATCGCTTTGCCAAATTGAACATTTTCGAGAGTTGCTGCAGCAATCGATTCGCCGCAATAGGCGAGCGTTCACCAATCTCAATGTGCAGGTTTGAGACATCTCTGCCCGTGATAGAGTTAAGCTTCCGACTTCCCCACTTCGGCAGGACAAACCTGCGAATATAGCTTTCGTCTTTACGCCAGGACTTCTTCTTTTGTTTTGCGTGGCGTTCAATGTAGATCTGACAAAATTCTGAAACTGTCTCGGCGCCACGATCTCGTTCTCGCTCGAAAAGAGGATCAATTCCCTTTTGAACTGAAAAGAGCTTTTCTCTCGCTAGCTCCCTTGCTTGATGCAAAGTGATGTGGCCGTACTTTCCTATCGTGTAACGCCTCTTGCGACCCTGGTGATAGTAGTCAACAAGGAAGGACTTTTTGCCAGAGGGATAGACCCGAACCCCAAAGCTTTCGATCTCTGTGTCCCATATGAAACATGGCGACCTTCCATCACCCGTGTACTTAGCTGCATCAATGATCGACTTCGTTAATCTCTTCACCATCTCAAAAACACCTCGAAAATCACATCGTCGCAAAGTCACCGTAAAGTCACTGCAACATGTCGAAAGTCAAAGCATCCAAGTAGTAGGTGGTGCAAGTCTAAACTGAAAAACCTCAGTCGATTTCGTAACATACCGTAGTTAGCAGTAGTTTGTGCATTTAGAGGAACGAGACTGTTAACCACCCTGTCGGGGGTTCAAATCCCTCCCTGGGAGTTTTAAGCTTCGTACACCATGCCAGGTGTAGACGGTCCTATAGGCATCCTCACTCTCAGACACTCGCTATCCGCTCGCGTCCTCATTCGCTCGCGTACTCGCTCACCGTTCGGATGTGTCGGGGGTTCAAATCCCTCCCTGGGAGCCAGTCGCTCTGAGACCTTGAGTTTCTTTCTCACAGCCTCGACCGCCTCCCGT
>REDG01000038.1 GCA_007693605.1 Bradymonadales bacterium | reverse complement strand
AGCTTAAATCAACTGGGTGCCCGCTTCGAATCCTAACGGATTCTGGGACATCACCCATCTCTTCGGCCATGACCCCGAAGTTTGAAAGAATTTGAGCTGACTTTTGTTACGCTGAGACCACCCAAAAACTGCGCCAAGCGCGGCTCTCAATAGCGAATCTCTTTCACACTTTTTTCCACATGCTCGACTAGCTCCCCTTGAATTTGAGCCAGCTTTGCAAACCTTAATCCCACTCCGCCTTAGGTGCTTCAGAACCGTACTCCTGGCCTCAGCAACCACTCTGGCTATTTGTTCCGCCGAGAGCCCCTCTACCACGTATTTCTTATGGAGGAACTCTCTTGTCAGGTATTTGGGTCTAAGGTAATACTTAATGGAATCAGTAAGATAGAGTGGCGGAACATTTGGTTCAAATTGAGAAGCCGATGGGGAGCCATCATTCCTAAGCGATTCATGGGCAGGAAAGGCAGGGGTAGAGTGGCCGTCATTTCAATCGAGGAGTACGAAAAGTCTCTTTTAGCCTTGGACGAAGCCTTTGCTCGCTTAGACACTCGAAAAGACGAAATCGATTATAGAATTAACCGAGACGCCTGCATTCAAAGATTTGAGTTTTGCGTGGCACTTGCATGGAAAACTTCGGTTCGCGTCTTGGGCTTGAATGCCACAGCCCCAAAAGTTGCCATTCGGGAAATGGCTCGCGCTGGACTGATATCAGACATTCAGAAATGGTTTGAATTTATCGATGCTAGAAATCGGAGCTCTCACACTTACGACGAAGGGGTAGCGATCGAGGTGCTATCTGCAGCCAAAAAATTCTCTTCAGAGGGCTGGACGCTTATGAAGGGATTGAAGGCTCGATGAAATTCGGTCTGACCGATAAAGAGCTCAAGCAATTGCAGAACAAGGTCATCCAACCACTTAGAGATCGCGGAGCTCGGGTTTGGGTCTTTGGGTCTCGAGCGAGAGGCGATCATAAAAAATTCTCCGATCTTGATATCCTCTTTGAAGTTCCAATCGATAGAGAGCTTGAACCTGGATTCCTATTTGAGATTAAATCTGAAATGGAGGACTCGAACTTTCCCTACAAGGTTGATCTTGTTGACTCAAAGAGTCTCGCGGAAAGTTATAGAGCTGGCGTAGAGGCCGAGCGTGTTGAAGCCTGAATGAAAAAGGTGATTCGCTTGCCCGGGACAATTTATAAGTCCTCCATTAATGCAATATTCGCTCATGGATTTCCACTTCTGCGAGTCAGGCACGACCATGACCCAACTTGCGACCTTCGGGTTGTGAGCCCGACGATGTCCGAATTTTCGAACTCAGTCCCAAGCCTTTCGAGCTCGATGATTTCGAATTCCGAGATTTCGACCCTTTGGGCAGAGCTTCAACGGTCCTCGAAGGCTCTGCAGCTATGCTAGGCAGATCGTTTCTCATTTTCTCTTTTTCTCCTTTTTAGATTTTCTTTTGGGATGAGATCGATTATTCACAAGGCCTTGGGGGTGCGTTATCGGTCGAAAAGAGAATTTACCCTGTCTCTCGTGTTTGTTGGCTTTGCTGGTGATTGGTTTGGGCTTGGTGGGCTGCCAGACCTATTCTCAAAAGGCCCGAGATCTCTTTGCAAACGGCGTCCTTCCAAGGCTTCTAGAGATGCTGGCCAATCCCCCCTTGGATGACGCCACAACAGCCCAAATTCTTCGTCGTCATGAAGACGATCTTCAGCGCGGGGACACTCTGCGAGTGGCTGTCATCGACAATGGAGTAGAATATGGTCACCCGGCGCTCGTTCGTTCCATCTCTTTTGATGTTGAAGGGGGTCAGATTGTTGGGGCCGGTTACGATGTGATGGGTGATGATCGATGGGCTCACCCCAATGTTTTCAATCCTTCTCTTTTTGCATTTGGTGCGAGAGGGCTGGATCGCTCCTTTCGGATTGTCGATCCACCGGAAGACCCCATTGCGGTCTATGATCGCATGAATACGGATTTTATCCGCCGCCTCAAAGAGGCTATTCAATCTGATCCCGTCCTTTCTGAGTCTCTTTTTGCCAAGCTGAATGAGAATTCTTTCACTCTCTCAGGAGCTTTCTTTCTTCTTGAGATTGAAAACGGCTTTGATCCCGATGCTTATGAGAAAAGAAAAAAGGAAGGGAAGCTGATTGCCGATCTCTCCGCTGAAGAATTTGAAGCTCTTGATATGGACAGGAAGCGGGTTCGGAGAAGGATTCTTAGACAAGACTGGCGCATGGGGACGGAACTTGGCCTCCCACGCTTTGACCGATTTGAAAGGCTTGCAAGAATTTACCTCTATCAAATGGAGCATGCCGATAGATTTTTTGACTTACTTGAACAGACCTTCCAAGCCTCTGACGAGGCCGTCGGCTTCAGAGAGGCATTCGAAACTCTGTATCGATTTCGACACGCCCGCGAGCCAGATCCTTTCAGTGACAGATCTGAGCTCCAAAGAAAGTATCTCCAAGCATTGCACGCCGCATGGCATCGCAGCAAATTTGACTTTCGAGATGTCGATCCGCTTGTGGAGTTTGTTTTTCAGTTTCGAGAGATGTTGTCTATGGACCAACTTGCGATCATTGATGGGGATGCCTCCCCTTCAGAAAAAATGTCTGTGGCCCTTTCGGCTTTCAAGCAATGGTTTGATCAACTTGAATCCGTTTATCGGCATCTACTCGAAAACGAGCTTCTGGGCCGCAGGGCTCTGACGCAAATTCAAAAGACCTTGGAGGGCTATGAAGACCTGCGCACGAGGGTGATCGACTATTTTAAACGACGGGGCTTTGATGTCTTGGTGACTGGGCCAGACTTCGATCTGCGAGAGGGGGGCGATGCTTATCGAAACTACGCCTTGAATGTAGCGAACCCTTTTTTTGATGGATCGGAAGGTTTGGGGGCCAGTAAAGCGCGCACCCTAAAGATGATTTCAGATCTCGAACAAATCCTTGCAGACTCCGTTGACTCCTTAGAACGAAATGTCGTGCAGAGAGAGTTGGCAGCCTTACAACGGAAGCTTGGCAAGATTGAAAGCAATATGCAGCAATTGGGGGGAATGACAAGGAGCGACAGTGTGAGTCACGGGACTCATGTGGCCTCGACGATCACAGCACAAGACGAATCGGGCAAGCTTAGAATCTTTCCAATTCGAGTTCTTACGGCGAGCAAGTACAACTCAAAGAACCAAGACCGCAACCTCAAGCGCCGGTTTCTAAGAGGTTTCGAGAACTGGACACAGCTCCCGCTCGTGCAAGAGGCGATTTATCAAACGGCGAAAACAGTTCTTCTCACAGAGGAAGATGAATCTCTCAGCGAGTTTCAGAGACGAGAGAAGGTGCTCCGTACGATCGTGGCGGAGATTAAGGATTTCGTTTACAGTCATATTGACAGGAACCGACTCGATTACGAGTTTTTCGAGGAAGTGGTCGAGGCCTTTAAAGAAGTCGGCAGAAGAAAAATCAAGATTGCTAATATCTCCCTCGGCGCGAATTTTAGTCGAGTTCCGGTTGGCGCCGACCCCAACAATCTTGACGCCTTTTTTTCAAA
This sequence comes from Bradymonadales bacterium, assembly GCA_007693605.1. GTDB lineage: Bacteria > Bdellovibrionota > UBA2394 > UBA2394 > UBA2394 > REDG01. Next base: position 13,824 of record REDG01000038.1, on the reverse strand, counting down.
CCTAGGGGCCTTTCTTCATTTTGAGTACTTTAAGTATTCTTTGGCGGAGGCCGCACTTCAGCACGCCCCACACACCTTGTTTTTTGTGGCTGCCGGCAATGAGGGGAACTGGCTTGATGGGGAAACTCGCAGTGCCCTTCCAGCAGACTTAAGCTCGCAATGGCTGGCCGAATGGGAGAGCGACACTCTTGGCCGAGCCCCCAACAATGAAATGAACAATATCGTGTCGGTGATCTCCCTAAACCCAGAGGGACAGCTTTCAGCATTTACCAATCTTCCCATTGGCCAGAATGCGATTGTCGTGGCCACGCGAGGGGAATCCGTGCTGGCAGGGATCAAGACGACTGATCTGCAGGGGGCAAGGGAGGACTTCCTCCAAAAACTCCCAGCTCCCCTCACCTCTCTTCGTATTAGTTCTGATAATCCAGATCATCAAAAAATGCTCATTGAGCTGGAATTCATCAATCCAGAGGAGCATCCGGACGCTAGAAGTCTAGACCGCGCTGCCGCGACGGCCGCCCGTGACATCAATAACCTGATGCGTGGTTTTTTAGGGGGCACCCATGGCATCTTGGAGTTTGATTTCTGTATTCACAGCTCGAGATGCGACGCTCACCTCAGTGGAACTTCAATGGCTTCGCCGAATATGGCCGGCTTTGCCGCTGATCTAGTACGCCAACGAATGCTGGATGCTGGCCTGACTGACCAAGAAATCTATGCACATCCAGACTTTAGTCCGACAAGGATTAGAGAGGAGCTTTTGGGGCAACTGTCGACTTTAGGGGGTCGAACTAGCTTTCGGGATACACCCCGACTCCTTCAGCCGATCCCCTACCAACCGATGCGCAAGCTCCCACTCTCTAGCCCCTGTCCAAACGCCGTTGGAAATCTTATGGTCCCTCGCCCGGCACCCTAAGGCTCCCCTGTGCTGGATCGGCCAGCCTTGATGGGTTTAACTGGAGTCTCAGACTAATGATCACTATTGTATACACAAATCCATAAAAATGGATATAATAGTAATCATTATGCCATCGAAAAGCAAAATTGCCCTTCCCTCTTTAACCAGGCTGATCCGAGAGCTGGGTTTGAATATTCGGCAGGCAAGGTTGCGTAGGCGGCTCTCTGCTCAACAAGTTGCTGAAAGGGCTGGTATGACACGAGTGACTCTCCGCAAAGTGGAAAGCGGCAACCCCAGTGTATCCCTTGGAACTTATCTTAGTGTTCTGCATGTGTTGGGCCTTCATAATGACATCCATTTGGTCGCTAAGGACGATGAGCTTGGTCGAAGGCTTCAAGATGCTGAGTTGGAGATAAAGCAGCCTGCCCCAAAGTCAAAGGGCTTCAATGTCTGAGCAGAAAGAGATAATCGTTTATGCTGACTGGCTCGACCTCAACGGACCCCAGTTACTGGGAAGCCTTTTTGCAACGCCTTCTCGAGGGAAGGAAGTTTTCTACTTTGAGTATGATAGAGATTGGCTGAAGACCAGGGCTCAGCTTCTCGATCCCTCGCTGGCCTTGTCATCCGGTAAGCAATTCACTCCGCAAGGGCATGAGAATTTTGGCTTGTTCATGGACTCGGCTCCCGACCGATGGGGCAAGATGATCATGCAAAGACGAGAAGCTTTTAATGCACGAAAGGAGAAAAGACCGAAGCGAGAACTCAATCCCTCTGACTATCTCTTAGGAGTTCACGATGAGCCACGCGTGGGTGGCTTAAGATTTAAGCTAACAAAGGACGGTCCGTTCTTAGACGATGATCACAATATGGCCTCGCCCCCAGTCAAGCGATTGCGAGAGTTAGAGCAGGCGGCGTGGATTGTCGAACAAGAGATAACCGACGATTCAGAGTATGAAAAGTGGCTAAAGCTTTTGATCGCACCCGGCGGCTCCCTTGGTGGAGCCCGCCCCAAGGCAAGCATTAGATACCCCGACAATCACCTGTGGATTGCAAAATTTCCCAGTCATGGCGATGAGTTTGATCGGGGCGCATGGGAATTCGTTGTTCACCTAATCGCAAAAAGTGCCGGTGTTACAGTTTCAGATTCGGATCTAAAGATTTTCTCTGGAAAACAGCATACATTCTTGACGAAAAGATTTGATCGCACGGCAAGCGGTCAACGAATTCACTTCGCTTCTGCTATGACAATGCTCGAAAGGCAGGATGGAGATGATGCGAGTAAGGGGGCTAGCTACATCGAACTGGCTGAGTTTCTGATTCAGCACGGAGCTAAAACCAACGAAGATTTGGAACAACTTTGGAGAAGAATTGTATTCAATATTTGTGTTTCAAATGTCGACGATCACCTTAGAAACCATGGTTTTTTACTGACCTCAACGGGCTGGACTCTTGCTCCGGCTTTTGACTTGAATCCTTCCGAGAATGCTCACGGCTTGAAGCTAAATGTCTCAGAGGATGATAATTCTTTGGATTTGGATCTTGCGCGTGAGGTTGCAGATGTCTTTCGAGTTCAAAGAAAGAGGGCTGATCAAATTGCAAAAGAAGTCGAGGAAGCTGTTCGCGAGTGGCCCAAGTATGCATCAAGTGCTGGAATTACTGCCGGTGAACAAGCGCGCATGTCCTCAGCATTTCGAGCTCGATGATTTCGAATTCCCAGATTCCGACCCTTTGGGCTCACCCCAATGTTTCCAATCCTTCTCGTTTTGCCTTTAGTGCGGGAGGGCTGGATCGCTCCTTTCGGATTGTCGAGCCACCGGAAGACCCCATTGCGGTCTATGATCGCATGAATACGGATTTTATCCGCAAGACTACTGAAATTGATTGAGGGGATCTTGGGGAGACTTTCCTGGTGAATAGGTCAGTCTCTCCGGTGATGAGGCCGAAGTTCCCTTTTTCGAAGCGGGCCCGATAGCAATACGAGAATCTCTTTCGTGCAGCACCCGTAGCATCTGTAGGGCGATCTCTATCTCAGCCAAATGGGCCAAGATCTGAGCACGGTCTGGAAGCTCAGCAGATTGAAGATCTTCGCCCATTTCCCGGGCTCTGCCTAAGAGCTGCCCAATGGCGCTAAGAGAGCTTGATTCTTGCGCCAAAAAAATTCCCAAACTTGCTAATCGATCTGAAGGCTCGGAAGAGTACGGGCTGCTGATAAGGGGACTCAAGGCTGCGTCGTCTGCACGAGAAAACTCGCTTTCCGCTCGGCCCCTCAGTTCGTGCCAACGCCTGGCAATCGCGATCCCATATCTCTGAAAACTCTTGTCGTCATCGGCATCTCTTAGGCGCTGAATCAGCTCCTCCAGACTTAACGCGTCGGGGTCTGAATCTTGATCCCCACTTGAGTCTCGAAACTCTGCGATAGTCAGCCTTAAACCACCTTGCACAAAATCTCGATGAATCTCTGTGCCCCTTGTATTCAAGAAAAAGGTCGTGTCGTCTACTCGGGAGCTTCCTTCGTTTTGCAGGCTGCTACCACCAGCTTCGATACTTGTGGTTAGCCGATTTTCTGGTGGCGACTGCTGCTCTGGCTCCTCAGAGGGAGATGGATCGCTCCAATCAAACGGTTCGGAATCTGAAACATACCACTCAAGGCGCCCATCTCCCACAAAGCTCTCAAAGCGTCTGTGACCCCTATGCGAGAGGGCCGTCATCTCCATTCTGATCGGACCGAAGCCCTGTAGTAGTGGAGTTAGCTCATCATCGTTCTGAAGAAGCCGTACAATCGCCCTAAATCCTGGATGGTTCTCATCAAAGAACTCAAATCGATCTTCATATTGCTCAACGATATAGGAAAAATAGTTACGAAGAAGCGCAGTCCTTAACGCCTCTCGAGCGGGTCCCTCCGGAAGAAGTTGGTAGAGCTCTGGTCTGTCCGCCACCGCATACGCAACCGAATGGACCAGATTGCGGAGATCTTCACTCAACGCGAGAGAAGAGCGTTCATATGTAGATAACATATCTCTCGCTCTCGCTACGGGTTCACCTTCAAGAAGGTAATCTAGCTCCAACTTCTTCTTCACGCCCTCACCATGACTGAACTCTTTTCCCAGGCTCTCACCATAACTGAATTCACTTGGTCTTGGATAAGCGGGATCAGATGGCGCACCAACAGAAGCCACGAATAAAAATAGTTTTACTAGAATAAGCGATCTCACCTAGGGCCTTTAGCTGCAATACTCATGCCGTCAAAAGTGGCCTCTATCAGCTGATCCCTTCACTTTAAAGCCAGGCAGCCCCCTCGATCAACCACACGAAATCCAGAAGATTCTACTCCCAAAAAGGCATGCCTAGCTCTTTCAAATTACCCACTATCAATCGAGATGGGCTAAACCTGCTCACGCTTAAAGCCTCCCAAGCTTCTATCAGACTCGTGCCGTAGGCAATCACCCACCCTCTGTCGTGATTTCCCTACATCTATGTTGCAAAGTATGGGCCAGACCGCCAATAAGGCGAGTTTCAGCTGGCACAAAGATTGCGTAACTCAGCCCCAGAAAGGCAGGTGAAAGTAATGAGTAATCCTAACTCAATAATTGAAAGTTTTGATGTCGCTCAGTTTGAAGTGAACATCGAGGGCCTACAGGCCAAAAATTTCACGAGCATCCATGGTCTTGGAATGAACACGGAAAGCCTTCCCGTTCAAGAAGGAGCGATGCACGAAAAAGTCTCTCGTAAGGGTCGCACTCGCTACCGGAACTTAGAACTAGTACGCCTATTCACTGGAAACAAAGAGCTCGTCAGCTGGTTTCAGGAGTGCGCTCGGAAAGCTCCCGTCAAAAGATCGGGATCCGTCATCTTAAAGGGCGAGAATTCTGAGGAGCTTTTTCGATTCAACTTTCGAAAAGCTTGGCCGATCGAGTGGGTAGGTCCTAGTTTTGAAGCTCACGGAGTGAACCAACCAGCCTACGAAAGACTGGTCTTAGATGTTGAAGAGCTTGAGGTCGTCTAATGCCGCTAAAGCTCCCGAAGGAACTTTCGAGCTCTGAAGACGATTTCATACTGCTTTATCGAACGAAGAGTGGCGATAGCTTAGATGGAATTCTTAGAAGCTTTCACGCCCTCGCTCATGAAAGAAAGAAGCGATCGCAAGCGCTTGCGTGGGTCAAGAAGCTAAATCCTCACATTCGGGACGGAGATTTGATCTTTCCGGACCAAGCCCTTCTACTTCCAAACTTCAGTCAATGGAATCTCAACGACCCCCAATACCGCCAAGACCTGGAACTTCAAGCTCCGAAGATTCACGAGATCTGGCGATCCGCAGATCCAGAAGTCCAAGAAATTGTATTCAATGAAGCAGATAACTTATCGACCCTATCCCAAATCGCCGAGCACAGCCCCGCTCACTATGTGACTGGACTAGGACCTCTGATGGATTTTTCAGATGCTATTGCTCCACATCTCCACTCCCATTCCCTTGGCTTAAGCTTAAATGTGCAAAGAAGTCTGCAGATCGAAATTCGTCAATTGGAACTCTTCTTTTTGCAGAGACAGCAGCAGAGGCTACGTATTGAGAGATGGCTCTTAACCCAAGTAACATTGAGAGGTTTTATTGTCATTACCAGCGAACCCACCCGATATCGCAGCTTTGCAGCGAGCTTTGGCAAGGTGGTCGGATTTGCAAAGAGATATAGATTCCAACGGGTGCTATTTGGACTCTCATTATTCGATATCGGTATACAGAGCTGGAACTATCTTGACCGAGGCGTGCATCCAGTAAGGGTCGGTGGCTACGCCGCAACGCGAGGGACGGGTCTAGCCGTGGGCGCGTTTGCGAAGGGCTATACCGTTAAAGCCTGCCTAGCAATCCCGGCCGCCACTTCGGCTGGAGGGCCGCTCGGATTCGTTCCGACTGTCCTCTGCGTTGCCGGAGGAATCGGACTGCTCGTCTTGGTGGGCCTGGGCTTCGACTATACAGCGAATGCATTCATTCCAAACGAGGAGACTCGGCCATGATAGAGGAGCTGCCATTCCTCAATACTTTAGTGACTCCCCCAATGATGCTGGCGGCCGGACTGACATTGGTTGTAATGATTGCACTATTCCTTCCAATGTTTATGGTTAGCGACCGGGCTCTCGACAGTTGGAGAAAGACTTGGTGGCCCGAGTGGATCGCCATCCAGTGCTGCACAATGGTCTCCCTGACTGGCTGCCTGTCTAGTCTGTTTTTCTTGAGGGCTCTTTATTTCAATCGTTTTTGTCAGGCAGTCCTCAAATTCACATCCGAAGAGTTAGAAGCAAAAATGGGGGATTGGGACCGTCGGTCACTGATCTGGGCAGGTCGATTGTCTCTCATATTTCATCATGGTTCTCTAGCACTCATAATCTCCGTCCTCGCATTTACACCGTACTTCATGGAAGTTCTGAATGAGAAAGAACTACTCATTTCCAGTGTAAGCCTGAGTGTTTACATCTTCTTGATTGCTCCATCCCTTAGTTTTGCTGCTCAGATTCTGGGCCTGCCCATCGAGCGAAAAATTGAAAGTGAACTTCAAAACCAGATCCCTCTGGATGATCACTTCTATTACTTTCAATCTTGGACCTGGACACTTCTGATTCGAAGTTTGAGGTATGCCAAAGCAGTTGTTTCTTCTTCGTATGCCAAAAAATACCAGCTCGATCAAACTGCCTTAAAGAGCTGCCTAAACCCTATTCAAAGAGCGCTCTGCTACCCCATCGCTCTGGCCTCTCTTCTCTTCTGGCCCATTCTTGGAATCTTCATCTCCGTCATGATCATTGCACTTGCTAGACAATTTGTTATCCCACTTAGCTAGGTCGAGCAAAAACAGCTACCCGACGAAGACAAGGCTGTCAGCAGATCTCAGTGGAGCCGCACGATTGCTCATTTAGACACATCCATCGCTAAAGCGACCGTCGACAGAGATATCGTAGTGTATCGAGCGAATTCAGATGTGAGATTACTGGGGGTGTGGGATCAGCTCTCGAAGACGCCAGATGCCGTCGCTGATTTGCCAATAGATCCCGCTTATCCAGTTGGAAGTCTGATTTAGACATTGCTCTGTGGTGGAGAGAAGTTGTGCAAGAGGGACGAGGATTGATTATGAAGATTCATTTACCGCGCGGCGCGCGCGCCGCCTTTATAGACGCTGAGGGAGTTGAAACAGACCGAGGCTACCAAGAGATTGTTCTGCCCAGAAACACACCGATGGAGGCAACCCAAGCAAGGCTCGACTCCCAAGGAAACAAGATCTTGGAAGTTAGAATGAAGCCTTGAGGCATTTCCAAAAAAGGCTAGTTCGCCAAAACATGGCAAAAATCAAAATGGTCGTATCGAGTACGATTCGAGTCTTCTTCACTTGGTTCGCAGTTCTTCAATCACATCGTCAATATCCGAAGCCTTCAAGCCTTTCGCACAAAACTTCTTCGGAATGCGCTTGCGAGCCTTCTCATAGGCCGAATCTTCTTCGGCGGCTCAGAAGCTAATCTCTTTCAATCGCCTTTGAGATCGCAAAATAGCCGACTAGAGGAAGTGATCCAAAGACCAAAATGTATAGAAAATGATAGCGTTCAGTGCTTATAGCCAGCATCCCAGCGGTCATTATTGGACACAAAAACAATGCAGCCTGTATAATAGAGGACTTAAACGCAGTACCAACTCCTCTGCACTCCTGAGAAAACTGCCTCAATACAACAAGAGCAAAAACTGGGTAGAGAAGAACCTCTCCCATTGACCAAACAACGGTTGTGAAAACGACTCCATAAAAGGAGTGCCAAAATCCGACCAAGACATTTCCAACCGCCATCAAAGATATGCCAATCGCCAGCTGAAGCTTCGTTGACAGCCCAATGACTCCCAACCACAAGAAAGGACCGAAGATGACCACAGTAACAGAGTTCACAATCAAAACAATCGAAGTCCACTGCAACGCAGGCAAGCCTCGACTCACAAAGAGGGCGGGAAGGGCTGAGAGATGAGCAAGGGACACCACTACGACTCCCAACAGAGATAAAAACAGTGCTGGCTGGCCAATAATCTTCTCGGCAAATAAGCCTTTTTCAAAAGTCTTTCTGGGTTCTACATAGCGAAGCTCCGGTGGAAGTAGCTTTTTATAAAAAGTGCACAAGAACAAAACGAGAGAAAGGCTTGTGATCACATCTATATGAATCAACAATCCTTTAAAATCAGTGATGTACAAATATGCCACAACTCCAGCAAAGGCCAGTCCCAGATTTTCTGAAAAATAAGTAAGCGCAGAGTATTTCTTAAGCGCGGCCCCCTCCCACGCCCCTTCTGTAAATCGTTTTGTGAGACTAGACACCATAGACACACCCAGAATGTACAAGAAAAGAAGAAGAAAGGCTTCCTCCCCAAGATCAGCGACCAATGGCAACACCCCCAAGATCAAGGCTACTCCCGCGAACAATCCGTAGCGAATATACCAGCCTTGATCTAGCAGCCTACCAAACACGGGCATCAGAATTGCTGAACAGAGAAAGCCCACTGCCAACAACAGTGAGGCCTCAGTATCCTTAAGTCCCGCTTCAACAAGAAGGGGAATAAACAGTGGAAAGACAAAACTAAAGCATGAGGAAACAAAAAATACTACCAACAGAAGGTGAACCCAACGGACCAACCTCACTTTTTATTTGCCCTCCTCAGCTGCACAATAGCAATCGTTCCCCAATTCGGCTGACTTTCGAATGTCAATCTACCACCCCACCGCTTTAACATCGCTGCAGCTGAATAGACCCCCAAGCCATGGCCCCGTTCTTTGCCATATGTAATCTGCTTCTGACCAAGCTTTTCCTTGACTGCCTCAGGCACGCCCGGCCCATTGTCTTGAACTCGCAAAACAACGAACTTCTCACCCGTTGCAATAGAAATTCTCACAAGAGCCTCTTCATGGTCTTCTTTAAATGACTCAACGGAGTTGTTAAGCAGATTGGTCAAAACCCTTTCCAAGCCAAGTTCTTCGCCATTCGCTAAACTGACCTTCTCAGAACCTTCAATACTCACCTTGAGCCAATGGCCGTACTTCAACTTAAACTCTCTGATCACGCGGCTAGAAACCTGCCAGACATCGATCGGGACTCCTTCAAATCGACCCAAAGATTGGTCAAGAAGAGTTTTACTGATTTTTGAGATTCTCTCTAAACTTTTACTAAAGATCTCTTCGAGCTCAGAATCAAGGGCCGTTTCTTGCAACGACTGCTTGACTGCCTTCAAGGTTGCCAGGGGTGAAAGGATGTCATGAGCCACCTCTTTCGACAGAGCCACAATAGCCAACTCTCTCTCTCTCATCTTCGCTGATTGCATCTCTTCATCAAGCTTTTCCAAAAGAGCCTTAATCTTCAAATAAACGGGCTGAATTTCATGGGACAATCCCCTAGGCACTAGGCGGGACGGACTTCCTGGCCGAGACAAATCAACTCCTTCTATAAATCCTATCAAACAACGCACACTATTCGTCTGAGAAACGAACCACAAAAGAAGCAATGTCCCGATAATCAAAGCTCCTACTAAGGTCGAGGCTACAGAAACTATTGAAAAGCTGCTCAGATAAGTGACTTGAATCGGAAAGCAATACGCCAAAGTGCCGACCACCTCACTGAGATACTTAATGGGGATTGCCTCGTACTGATTGCGACAATCAGCCCGAAAGTCAGAGAGCCCCACACTAGATTCGGCCCAAAATGCAGCCCCGCTCGGCTCAAAAATGTCAACCGCCGTCACACGCTCATAAAGGCCCGAGCTAGACAATATTCGATAGGCCCCGTAGTCGTTTTTGACCTTCAACTCAACTCCAAGCTCTCGGGCAACTTCTTGCCCCACCACCCTATAGCTGTCGATCAGGAGCTGTTTAGTGTTTGCGTGCTGCTGGTATCCCCACAGCGCATGAGCCAGCAAGACAACCAAGAGAGCCAAAAGAAATCCTGTCAGGACAGAATCTCGCCGCAAACCAAGCATCCAAAAAAAATAGCTCTTCATCGCCCTCTCCTAACCACGACTACTTTAAACTCATTCGAGTCAATGGAATGAAAGCTAATGATTGAGTCGGAAGTCTGATTGATTGATACCAAGGCTGATACACCAATCGAAGCTCCGAATGAAACAAAGGAACATATACTCTCTGCCCAAAAACAGTCTCACAAATCTTAGACGCGGCTTGTTGCTGATCTACTCGGGAGTAACTCGTCTCAAACTCCTCCAGTAACCGAGCATATTGGACCACCCTCTTGGGCAATATGGGAAATGCTGCATCCGGATTAAAGAGGCCGAAGTATAGCGACTCTACGCTGACTTCTACATACGGCAGCACCATATCAACCTGATCGGCCAGCCATGCCTCATGAAATGCCTGATTGGATCTAATACTCACTTCAACCGGAATCTCATCCTGAAGGGCTTGTTGTATATAGTCTCTCAGACAGGCCTCATGGCCGACTCCATCCACAATCAATATTCGAAGTGGTCTCTGAAGACCGGGCCTTCTTTTGATCGACTGAGTCGGAGTAGGATGATTGTGACCGAGAAAAGCTCTTGGAACAATCTGATTGACAGGCTGCTCATCCGGAAAGCATTCGTTAACGAGTTGATCAGTTTTTAATCGCTCAACCAAGTACTCCCGCTCTTCCACATGATGAAGTGTTCGAGGGTTAAGAAGGATCACATAAGATCGCACCATGAATGAGCGCTCGATATTGGCTCTGCCCTGGTAGCTCTCGATCTCCTGCGAGCCCAGGGGGTAGAAAAACAGATCGTCGTAAAGTTTAGCGTCAAAGCCTCGAATGGCCTCGGCTCGATCCGCAAGCACAAACTCCATCACAGAGGGGCCAGAGTCAAATCCTGGATTTCGCTCCAAAAGCACCCGCTCCTCCGAAATCCCGCCAATCCTATACGGGCCTAGGCCGTGGGCTAGATTTTGAGTCTCCACCTGCCATATGGCATATCGAGGATCACTCAACTTCCAGATCAACCTCGGGTCTGGTCGAGTCAAGTGAATAGAGACATGTCTTTCACCCTCAACCCTAACACCAACGAGTTCTAGCTGCTCCCCATTCAGAAAATCTTCAAAGCCCTCAACAAACCGAAATCTGTCATACGCATAGGCCCTCTGCCTTATTGCGTTCTCGAAACTAGCCTTGAAGTGATCCGCCCTGAGAGCTGGGCCATCGGGAAAGTTCATCTCTCTCAATCGAAAGTCATAGGTCAAACGATCGCTTGATACGGAAAAGTCCTCCACCACATGGGGAATCGGGTTGTGCCTCTCATCCAAAGAAAATGCGGTAGCGTGAATCTGAACGCTTAAAGACTGGGAAAACACGTCTAGAATCTGACTTGGATCCAAAATGAGAGGGAGCTGGGGAACAGGCCGACGATAAACATCCCGCCCAGCCTGCCGACCATTCCCATTCTCACTCGCGCTCGCGTAAGTCTTCATAATTCCAAAGCAAACCCACCCCAAAAACAGGAGTCTAATCCGAAAGTTTAGCGCCAATTGTCTAGTAAGAGCTTTGACCATGTCTACCCTATTGGCATTGTCACTAAAGCATGCTACGGAGGCTATATGAAACTGAAAAGTTCTGCAGAAATCAAAAAACTGAACTCCAAGATACTCCTTCGTCCAAACGGCCTAGCAACGGCTTCGTTTACCGTGGGTCGACCCTCAGCGAGGCCTTCAGGCTCTTAAGATTGAGTGCTTGAAGGATCTTTGTATCGAGAATTGATCACATCTGGGGTATGGCGCCGCATGCTGACCTGCCAAGATCCTAGGTTGAGTCTGAATTGACAGCCCAATTCACATGTTGAGCTTTTTTCCCAGTAGAAGAGATGCGTCTGCCCTCTACACAGATCTCCAAGCCGCACTCAGACTCAGCCTTTCTCACATATTTGATGAAGTTGTTTCACCTGATACCGTAGCTACCGAGATTAGAAAAACCATTGGTGGGGATAGACCTCTTGGGGCGCTGGCCTTTGCCTTGAATGAGTGTTTGATTCAGGCTGTAGACAGAAGTAAGGCCTCCATCGACATCATCGTGGCAGCAGCAGCCAACACGGATAGATTAGTCAAGAAGCCTGACTTGATTGTCGCTCCCTACACTCAGGAAAATGAGCACCCTTTTATTAATCATCTTATCTACTCTGACTGTAAATCACCTTATGCTCAGTTAACCGAAGACGAAGCTAAGGTCGTGAAGGAGCTCGTCCGTAGCTCGCTTGAAAAGGTGCAATTGATTGTGCCCGAGTACAAACAAGAGTTTGATGTTTTTATAGAACGCATTGTTCTACATCGTGATGACAGCGTGATTAGTTCTTCAAGTTTTTTTTCGTTCGGAAACATCTACTTGAATAGTTGTTTGATTGAAGCAAACTGGGTGAGCTTTTTTGATAAGCTTATCCATGAGGCAGCACATCACTATCTCTTTGCTCTTTGCGCCTTTGATAAGATTATCAAGAATGATCCAGGAAGGCTTTTTGAATCCCCATTGAGGGAAGATGCCAGACCGATTGATGGAGTTTTTCATCAGGCGTTCGTGGTGTGCCGCCTAATGCATGCCATGAAAAAGGTGGCGACCTCCCCAAGAGTTGAATTGGAATTCCGAGACGATGCTCACCAATTGTTTCTTGAGTATCGTGAAAGCTTGAGCGAGGCTGTCAGCACTCTTGAGGAACATGCTAAGTTTACCAAGAGAGGGAAAATGATTTTTAACTCTATTCAAAGGGCTTTAAACGAATATTCAGAGGATCGTTCAAGTGGATAATCGCAGCTTCAGTTCACAACGGTTAAACACAATTTATGCGTGATCGACATTTTACAAAGATATCAGACTGGGCGTACGGCTGCGCTAATTTTGGTGGCCTCGGCACCCCAATGGAGCTTCTTGGTAAGGGAGACTCTGAAGCCCAAGCCTACAGAAACTGTGACCAGGCCTTAGATCTAGGCCTTCGACATTTTGATACAGCAAACACTTATGCCGGAGGAGAGTCTGAAAGAATTTTAGGGAAGTGGCTAAGGAGCATTGGCTCCCACAAGAGAGAGCAAGTCATTGTTTGGACTAAAGTTGGAAACCCAACCCACGATGGCGAGGTCGGCCTTAGACCCTCTCACATACGGAAACAAATTGAAGGTAGTTTAAGTCGCTTGCAGGTTGATGCCATAGATCTATATTACCTCCACATCCCAGACCCCGATACGCCCTTCGAAGAAAGTTTGGAATGTTTTCACAGCTTGTACTTGGAAGGAAAAATCAAGGCCTTGGGAGCATCAAACATAGATCATGCCTTTCTGGCTAAAGCTTGTGAGCTATCGAAAATGAACAACTGGATATCGATTTCATGTGTTCAAATGCCTTTCAACCTGGCGCGCCAAGATCTAGAAAACCAGTTTCTCCCAACCTGTCAGGAGTTAGGTATACATTTCTTCGCTTATAGTCCTTTAGAGGGGGGCCTCCTCACTGGGAAATACTCTGAGAATTACATTCCGACCGGCTCTCGAGTCGATCTGCGCAGGGACCTGTATCAGAAGGCTTTGACGCCTGAACTCTTTGCCAAGCTCCAACAATGCCGAGAAATCGCCAATCGCTATAACAGCAACCTAGCAAGTCTAGCTTACCTATGGCTCGCGGATCACCCTCTTGTTCGTGGCTGTATTGTAGCCCCAAGAACTCCCCAACAGTTTGAGGCGATTGAGTTGCTTCGAGACCTCCACCTTTCTCCTGAAGATCGCAAAGAGCTCAATGATATCTGGCTGACCTAGATCCTAGAAGTTAGATACTTCTACTGAATGATATGGACCATATGATCGCGATCAGGCTTGGTTCGCACTGGCGATCGCTTAACGACCACGGCAACGCCAAGTGACCTGGCCTGGTGAAATTGGTCCAGGTTGAGTGTTATAATCTGGGCCTTCAAC
>REDG01000040.1 GCA_007693605.1 Bradymonadales bacterium | reverse complement strand
TTACACTTGTTTGGGATTCTTTTGCATGGCGTCCTACTCGGGCCTCTTTCTTTCAGCTCGCGGGCACCCATGTGACCAGAGATTTTGTTGAAGCTCCTTCTCAGGTGATGGAGAACTGGGTTTGGGAAGAGATAAGTCTTGTAAAACTGAGTTCACACTTTCAGACGGGCGAAGCACTGCCCAAGACGATGATCGAGAAGATGAGAGCCTCCAAACTCTTTGGAATGGCCCTTCACACTCGTCGACAAATCAGTTTTGCGCTAACAGATCTTGAACTTCACGGAACTGCTGTGGCAGACGATCCAGAGAAAATCTACCGCTCCATTTCGAAGAAACTTTTTTTTCCCATACCTGAAGACAGCCGCTTTCTTGCCGGATTTGCTCATCTGATGGGTTATGATGCCGGCTACTACGGCTACGCCTGGGCCGATGTGATGGCGGCTGATATATTCTCTCGCTTTAAAGAGGATGGGGTTCTCAATGCCAAACTCGGCCAGCGGCTGAGAGAAGAGATCTATGAAAAGGGCTCTTCTCGAGATGAGGAAGAATCTTTGGTCGCTTTCTTGCAGCGCCCCCTCTCGAATCAGGCCTTTTTCGAGTCTTTGGGAGTTTCGAATTCATGAAGTTGAAGCTGCAAAAACTTCTGATTGCCAACCGAGGCGAGATTGCGATCCGAGTGATTCGAGCCGCCAAAGAGTTGGGAATCAAAAGCGTTGCGGTCTATTCTGAGGCCGATGAGAACTCGGCTCATCGTCGTGAGGCCGATGAAGGGCTTTGCATCGGACCTGCCGAAAGCACACAGAGTTATCTGAATATAGAGAGAATTCTTCAGGCGGCTAAGGATTCTCAGGCCGACGCCATTCATCCTGGTTACGGTTTTCTCTCCGAACGAGAGGAGTTTGCCAGCGCCGTAGAGAGGGCGGGCCTCGTGTTTGTGGGCCCAAAGTCTCAGCACATTCGACAGATGGGAGATAAAGTTCTAGCCCGAGAAACGGTCGCCAAACTGGGTCTTCCAACAGTCCCAGGAACCGGCGCCATCACGGACATCAAAAAGGGGCTCGAAGAGGTTGAGCAGCTCCTCCAGAATCGCTCGGACTTCAGGTTTCCCCTCTTAGTGAAAGCGGCCGGAGGGGGCGGAGGCAAAGGAATGCGTCGAGTTCAGAAAAGGGAGGAACTCAAATCGGCTCTCGAACGCGCTCAATCAGAAAGCTCCAAGGCCTTCAATAATCCGACTCTTTTTGTGGAAAGATTGATTCAAAAGCCAAGACATATTGAAGTCCAGGTCTTTGGAGACGGCACCCATGCTCTACACTTTTTCGAGAGAGAGTGTTCACTTCAACGAAGGCACCAAAAGGTAATGGAAGAAGCGCTGAGTCCCTCAATTTCTTCTGAAGCCCGAGCCAAAATGACTGAACTCTCTCGAAAAGCCACCGAAGCCATGGGCTATCAGAGCGCGGGAACCTTTGAGTTCATTGTCTCCCCCGAAGAAGATTTTTATTTCTTGGAAATGAATACGAGAATTCAGGTGGAACACCCTGTGACTGAATGGATCAGTCAGGTGGATTTAGTACGAGAGCAGCTTCGCGTAGCGAGCGGAGAGCCCTTGTCTGTTCAGCAGTCCGACATCGTTCCAAAGGGCCACAGCATTGAGCTTCGACTCTATGCAGAAGACGCCGAACAGGATTTCATTCCACAGCCCGGCTTTCTGAGACGCATTGAGTTTCCCCATTGGAACGGACTTCGAGTGGACGCCGCCCTCATGAGCGCGGGGGAGGTCTCGTCCTTTTATGACCCCATGATTGCAAAGCTCAGTGTTTGGGGGGTCAATCGCAGTCAGGCTATTGCAAGAGCCCGTCTTGCCTTGCAACAGACCAAACTCCAGGGCTGCGTCACGAATCGAGCCTTCCTTCTCGCAATTCTTGAGTCAGAGGCTTTTGTTCAGGCCAAGGTGAATACCGAATTTTTGGAGTCCCCAGGCTGGAGAAAGAGCAAAGCACTCTCAGACGATGCCATCGCTGCGATCTGCCTCAAGGACTTTCTGGAAAGAGGGGCTCAACTTCGAGACGAAACACTGTCATCGTGGCAACAAACAGAAATGGGCGAGCTGCGATGAGATGGAGTCTCGAATTGACCGGCGAGAAGGACGAAGTCGTTCAGGTAGAGTTGAAAGAGATTCTGCCAAAGGGTGGCTTTGTCTTTGAGGTCGACGGTCGAGAGCTGACTCTTGGTGCCGTGGACATCTCCCTTGAGGAGATTTGCTTTGAAGGCCGTCGCCTTCACTGTGAAATTTGGGAACACCAAAACTGGCGAGTCACAGAAGGCTCTCAGGTTTATCGAATGCGCCCATTAAGAGCAGGCCAAGAGGCTCAGTCTGGCAGTCAACAGCTTCAGTCTCAGATGCCAGGACGGGTTCTTAAGGTTCTTTGCAAAGTCGGGCAAGAGGTCCAGGCTGGCCAGACGCTACTGATCATCGAAGCCATGAAAATGGAGAACGAGATCAGGGCCGACCGCCAAGCTATAATCAAAGAGATTTTTGTGGAGGAGAAACAGAGTCTGGAGTCGGGCTCTCCCCTTCTGGAGTTTGAGAATCCTTCAGACTAAGGCCCGCTGTCTTTTGAAGCTCCCTTAAAGAGCCGGCAATGTCTTGGAGGTTATGATCCATCTCTCTTAGATCTTCGTTCACAAAACCTTCATCACGATTCAAAAGATTCAAAAGCTCTTCTCGTTCCTCTTCAGGTATTTTCACATCAAGAGCCTCAATTTCGGTGAGGGGTGGCAAATCTCCCAGAGACGAAACTTGAAACCACTCCAAAAACTTAGGCGTGGTCACATACAGAACGGGGTTCCCCACCGAATCACTTCTTCCCCGCATCTCAATCAAGCCGCGTTCCAACAGAGTTTTCAGGGCGCCAGACGAATCGACCCCTCTGATTCGATCAATCTCTGGTCGAGTGACGGGTTGTTTGTAAGCCACAATCGCCAGAAGTTCGAGCATCGCTTGAGTTAGTCGAGGAGGCTTTTTCTGATGAAATCTGGCCATCCATTCCTTCATCTCCGGTTTGGTCCGAAACTGATAACCTCCCGCCACTTTGACCAGATCAAAACCGTGATCTTCTGTCTTATAGCTCTCTTCAATCTCCTTCAAAATCTCTTGAGTCTCTTCCAAAGAGATCTCCAGAAGTTCTGACAAAACTTTCAAACTCAGCGGCTGCCCTGAAGCAAACAAAACGCCTTCAATCTGTGCCTTCTTAGAAATCATCTGTTCCCTCCTTCAACTACTCTCTCCAAAAAGATCGCCTCTACCGGACCTCTCTGAAAGAGAATGACCTCTCGCAGTCGGACCAATTCTAAAACGGCCAAAAAACTTGCGATGAGATAAGACTTTCCTCGACCACTTGGCAATAAATCATCAAACGAGAGTTCTGCTCTTTCTTTGAGAAGGTCCAAAATCTCTTGAAACCGCTCGGCCACAGAGACTTCCTCTTGCTCCACCGAAAACTCTTCGTCTGAGCGGGCTCTCGCTAAGGCCTTCTGAAAGCCCTTAACCAGCTGAAACAGAGTGCCTCGGCCCTCCGCCTCAATTCCCTCAAAGCGTTCAGACAAACCCTTAGCAAAAACATCTCGATTCAGTAGGGGCCGCTCTCTTAGCTCGTCTGCAAACTTCTTGATTCTTTGATATTCCTGCAAGTAACGAACGAGCTTCTCTCGTGGGTCTTCCTCTTCTTCCAACTGCTCGATCTCGTCTTTGGGTAAAAGCATTTTTGACTTGATTTGAGCGAGCGTCGCAGCAACCACCAGAAAATCCCCAACCTCATCGATATCAATCTCTTTTAACTCTTCTAGGTAGCTGAGATAGTGCTCCAATAGTTTCGAAATATCTAAGTCAAACAAATCGAGCTCTTGCTCATCAATCACCTTGAGAATCAAATCATAAGGTCCCGTCCACTCACCCAACTGCACTTGAAACTTTTCAGTCGGCAGTTTGTGCTCCTGGCCCTTACTTAAAAGATCTTCCACTTTAGACTGTCTCCTCGGCTCGACCCATGCGGGGATGGTACTTCTGATACTCTCTCTTCAATACATTGGCATTGACTTGAGTATAAATCTGAGTAGTCGCGATGTCGCTATGTCCCAAGAGTTCCTGAATGCTTCTGAGGTCGGCGCCTCGCTCCAACATATGAGAGGCAAAGGAGTGTCGCAGGATGTGGGGATGAAGGTGTTTTTGAAACGCCAACTTCGTCGCGTAGGCCTTCAAGATCTTCCAATAACCTTGTCTAGTCAGACGAAGGCCTCGGTTGTTTACGAACACTGAATCGTGATAGCGACCCTTCATCAATTCGGGCCGCGCCGACTCAATATAGTCTCGAAGGGCCGCCTGAGCAGGTCTTCCCATCGGCACCCATCGTTCTTTGTCTCTCTTTCCGCGCACCAGAAGGCTGCCCTCTTCCCACTGAATGGAAGGAAGTTCCAAGTCCAAGAGTTCTGTCACTCTCAAACCACAGGAATACATCAACTCTAACATGGCAGAGTCTCTTTTGCCGAGATTCGTGGTCCGATTGGGCGCCGCCAAAAGAGACTCAACCTCTGAGACACTAAACACCTGGGGTAAACTGGTTTCTAGGCGCGGCGTCTTGATGTCTTCTACGGGCGACTTCGTCATCCAGCCTCGCAAAACCATAAAGCGAAAAAAACCCCGTAGAGCCGTCATCTTTCTCTGAATACTTCGCAACGAGATCTTCTGAGTCGCCAGCCGATCCAAAAATCGACGAACGAAAGCCTCGTCAATCTCTTCGGGTCTCAGCGAGGACTCAGAAGTCTCCGACTGCAAAAAATCCAAGAACTGACGAAGATCGGCCTCGTAGCTTGAAAGAGTGTTCTCCGCCACGGAGCGCTGCACTCTCAAATACTCCAAAAAGTCTTCGATCAAGGTCTTCGGATCCAGACGAGATCTTGTCGCCATGAAACTCCTTTACTGTGCTACTGTGCGGAAGAACTGGCTTCTTCTCTCATCGCCTCTACTCGACTCAATCGAATTCGGCCCTGACGATCAATCTCTAGAACCTTCACCTTCACCATATCGCCTTCATTTAAATAGTCCGTCACACTTTTGACTCGCTCCTCAGCAATCTCAGAGATGTGAACTAAGCCATCTGTGCCTGGTGCGATATTAACGAAGGCTCCAAAGTCCATAATTTTTCTCACCTGGCCTTCATAGACTCTGCCGACTTCGACTTCACCCCCAAGAGCCTCGATCATTTGAATGGCTTTTTCCATCATTTCCGGATCATTCGAGAAAATGCTGACACTGCCACTATCATCGATATCGACCTTCACCGTATCGTTTGTCGCTGCGTAAACAGTTTTGATATTCTTTCCGCCGGGGCCGATGATGTCTTTGATTTTGCTCTGACGGACCTTAATGGTTCGCCGTTGGGGTGCAAACTTAGAAATCTCGGCTCGTGATCCTGAAAGTGCGGCCTCCATCTTATCCAAGATAAGCAGTCTGGCCTCTTTGGCCTGAGCCATGGCCTGCTGCATCAGCTCCAAGCTAATGCCTGAAATTTTCGTATCCAACTGAAAGCCATTAATTCCTTTGCGAGTTCCGGTCACTTTGAAGTCCATATCTCCCAGATGATCTTCATCTCCAAGAATGTCCGTCAAAATCACTTTTTGATCCCCCTCGGCAATCAAACCCATGGCAATTCCAGCTACCGGCTGAATGCCGGGTACCCCTGCATCCATCATGGCCAAACTCCCCCCGCAAACCGTCGCCATCGAGCTACTTCCGTTACTCTCTAAAATGTCAGAGACCAAACGAATGGTGTAGGGAAAGTCTTTGATGCCTGGGGTTACACTACTCAAAGAGCGCTCTGCAAGGTAGCCGTGCCCGATATCTCTTCGAGAGGGGCCTCGCATCATCTTTGCTTCTCCCACTGAAAAGCCAGGAAAGTTGTAGTGAAGAATGAAGTACTTTTCAAAAGCTCCCGTCAAACTCTCAATGCGCTGAGAGTCTTCAGACGACCCGAGAGTACAACTCACGAGCGCTTGGGTTTCTCCGCGAGTAAAGAGCACACTTCCGTGAGCTCTTGGCAAAATTCCAGTTTCAATCGTGATCGGTCGAACCGTTTTGAAATCTCGTCCGTCAATTCTCGTTTTCTGTTCAACAATCGCCTTTCTCATTTGCTCATAGCTGATGTCTTCAATCGTCAAACTGACAGTTTTAGAAACCAAGTCGGGGGATTCAGTAGAAAACTTCTCTTCCGCCTGAGTCTTGGCCAAAGCTTTGATTTCGTCTCGCGCCTTGTTTCGCAATGTCTTTTCTTTGACCTTCAGGGCTTCCGATAGCTTCTGTGTAAACTGCTCTCGAACAAATTTTTCGACCCCTTCAAGTCGCCTTTCAGCCTCCCATGACATTTTCTCTTTGCCGAGCTTCTTCTGAAGTTCGTTTTGCAAGGCCACCAATTTCTTAATCTCATTGTGAGCGAAAAACAGGCCTTCACACATCACCTCTTCAGGAACCTCTTTACCCGATCCCTCAACCATAATGATCGAAGATTCTGTACCGGCGATAAGCAAATTCATTTCACTCTTAGAGTCCAAGTCTTGTGGGCTCGGATTGATTACAAACTGCCCGTTGA
Organism: Bradymonadales bacterium; assembly: GCA_007693605.1. Classification (GTDB taxonomy): domain Bacteria; phylum Bdellovibrionota; class UBA2394; order UBA2394; family UBA2394; genus REDG01. The sequence continues at coordinate 51,047 of REDG01000040.1, read as the reverse complement.
TGCGACCCAGACGAACCGCTCCGACCGCTTCTTTAAAAGGCACATCCGAAATGTGAACGGCTGCCGACGCACCAATCAACCCCAAAACTTCTGCTTCATGGTCCCTGTCAGCAGAGATCACGGTCACAACCACTTGAGTTTCATTCATAAAACCTTCCGGAAACAGCGGTCGAAGGGGTCGATCGATCAAACGACAAGAGAGAATCTCTAATTCCGAAAGCCGCCCTTCTCGCTTGAAGTATCCCCCGGGAATTCTACCCGCCGCATAGGCTTTTTCTTGAAACTCTACGCTGAGGGGGAAAAAGTCTTGTCCGTCACGAGCTTTCGTTGCAGAACAGACCGTACAAAGCACCATCGTATCACCATATCGAACGACCACAGCCCCGTTTGCTAGCTTAGCCATACGGCCCGTCTCAATACTCAATTCTTGTCCACCAATTTCTGTTTTTACTACTTCCATCTTTCTTCCTTCCTACAATTCACCGCCCCTCAAATGGGTGGTGGGCCAATCGGAGGCTTGAGTCCACCTCAAGCCTCGGCGACAAGCACTTTATTTTCTAAGACCTAGCCTCACAATTAAGTCAGAATAAGCCTGTAAATCCTCTCTCTTCAAAAAGGTCAAAAGCCGTCTTCTTCGGCCCACCAACCTCAAAAGCCCTCGTCGCGTTGAATAATCATGCTTGTGATCTTTCAAATGCTCGGTGAGCTGTTGAATTCGTGATGTTAAAACAGCGACCTGCACTTGCACAGAGCCGGTGTCCCCTTCATGAGTTCTAAAGTTTTCAATCAATTTCGTCTTTTCTGCGGGAGATATCATTCCATGATCCTTTCTGCGTTGGTTCTTCGATTTAAAGGCTTCAGGTGCTTCACCACATCTGAGGAAACCCTCAGTGTACTGAGCTGAACGGCTTCATCTATATGAAACCGACCCGCCTGAAGACGACGCAAGCTCTCTAACGCCGCCCCTACGCCCAGCCTCTGACCAAGATCGTGAATCAGGGTCCGGACGAAAGTTCCTTTATGCACTCTTACAAAAAACTTCACTCGTCGAAATCCGTCCCATTGTCGGATTTCAAAAACATCTACTTTTACCTTTCGAGCTTGTGGCTCAACTTGCTCGCCCGCTCGAGCATATTCGTAAAGGGCTTTTCCCTTCGACTTTACAGCCGAGTATATTGGAGGGGTTTGATCGATTTCTCCCACAAAGGCTTCGGCCTCGCGCTTGAGTTGCTCAAAAGTCAAAGACTCAGGAATTGCCTGCGGCTCCGACAGGGGGCTGCCCGTCACATCTTGGGTGTCGAAGCTTTGGCCCAACAAAAAGCTGCCCTCATACTCTTTGATGCCTCCCATGACTTCGTTAGACATCTTTGTGGCTCGATTTAAGAGAATCGGTAGCACCCCGGTAGCCAGAGGGTCGAGGGTTCCCCCATGACCAATCTTGTTGGGTCGCAGAAGTCGGCGAACCACCCGAATCACATCCATCGAAGTGACCCCTTCAGGCTTGTCGACAACCAATACCCCTGAAAGATCAAACTTCTCGGTCGCTCTCTCGAAGGCTGGCGAGCCGAGGGCTCGATCAATTCTCTCTGAAGGTCGAGGACTTATGGACATGGCTTGTTCTCCTTTCGAACCCAGTCATTCATCTTTGCCCAAACATAAGAAGCTTCTGGCACGCTTGGGTCGTACTGAAAACTCAACTCGGGAATGAACCTTAAACTCAGACTCTTTCGTAGCCGTTCAAAAATAAATCCCCTTGCTCGCGAGAGAGCTTTCTCGACGGCTCGCCGCTCTGACAGGCTCGGCTCCCTAAATTCACCCGTCATCATGCGACAGACTTTCACTTTGGCGGTTCGCATTTCAGGATCAATCTCGACGCCTGTGACGGTTAAAGATTTCAAATCGGGGTTATGAACTTCTCGATAAAGAATGAGTGAAAGCTCTTTGCGAATCGCTTCTGACAATCGGTCTTTTCGTTTGTTCGATAAAACACTCACGGCTTAGCTCACTGCCTTGGCGATTTCGACTCGCTCATAACACTCAATGACATCGCCCACCTTAAGATCATTGTAGTTTTCAAGCTTGATTCCACATTCAAAACCTTCTGCCACTTCTTTTGTGTCATCTTTAAAGCGTTTTAGTGAGTCGATCTTTGCTTCATAAATCACCACCGAATCACGAACCAGGCGAGCATAGGCGTTTCTCGTAATTTTTCCACTCGTAACAAAACAGCCCGCAATCGTTCCTGCCTTGCTGAGACTGAATACATTTCGAACCTCTGCCTGACCCAGGGTCTCTTCTTTGATGTCGGGGCTCAACAGCCCTTGCATCGCCAACTTAATGTCGTCAATCAGCTCATAAATGACCGAATAGGTCTTCACTTGAACCCCTTCTTGAGCCGCCAAAGTCTTTGCCTGACCCGTTGGCCGGACATTAAATCCTACGACCAAACCTCCAGAAGCGGCGGCCAAACTCACATCACTCTCTGTAATTCCGCCAACCGACCGAAACACCACATTCACACTGACTTCATCGTGCTTAATCTTGGCCAAAGCATCGGTGACTGCCTCAACCGAGCCTTGAACATCTGCCTTCAAAACCACCCTTAGTTCAGAAACCTCTCCGGCTTGCATTTTGGAGTACATTTCTTCAAGCGAAATGCGAGAGCCCTTTCGAAGTTCATCGTGCTTCTTCTTCGTCGCCAACAGATCGGCCGCCTTTCTTGCAACGGCCTCATCCGAAACAACAGACAAAGTCTCCCCCGCTTCGGGCACTTCATTCAAACCCAACACTTCAACCGGAGAGGCCGGACCCGCGATTTTTATGGGTCGACCCTGATCATCAAAGAGCGCTCTAATCTTTCCGTAGGACAAACCAGATACGACGGCGTCTCCTTGTCGAATCGTTCCGTCTGTCAAAACAATGCTGGCGACCGGTCCTTTTCCTTTATCGAGTCGACTTTCAACCACCACGGCCTTGGCCGGAATTTTCTCGTTAGCCCTGAGTTCCAAAATTTCAGCCTGCAACAGAATTCGATCCAGCAGGTCTTCCATGCCATCTCCTGTCACCGAAGAAACCCGACAGAACATGGTGTCGCCTCCCCACTCTTCTGGCACGAGTTCATGAGCCGAAAGGGCTTGAATCACTTTGTCTGGGTTTGCTTCTGGCTTATCCATCTTGGTCAAGGCCACAATGACCGGCGTCTTCGCATCTCGAGCATGAGCGAGGGCTTCAATTGTTTGTGGCTTAGGTCCTTCGTCGGCGGCCACCACCAAAATAGAAATATCTGTGATGGAAGCCCCCCTTGCCCTCATCTTCGTGAAAGCCTCATGACCAGGGGTGTCTAAAAAGGTGATTTTCCTGTCTCCTCTCTGCACCTGATAAGCCCCGATATGTTGGGTAATGCCCCCTGCCTCGCCTGCCGCCACTCGCGACTTTCGAATATAGTCGAGCAAACTGGTCTTTCCGTGATCGACATGCCCCATAATGGTGACAATTGGAGCTCGTTCCACGCGATCTTCGGGACGGCCCTGAGTAGCCTGTTGCTCCTCGAGAATAAGCGCCTCTGCCGTCTCCTCGACATTCTGAATCTCAAACTGATACTCGGAGGCAATCAAGCTGGCGGTGTCAAAGTCTAGACTTTGATGAGCGCTCACCATCTGCCCCATCTTGATGAGTTGACGAACAACATCGGCCGCTTTCACTCCCATTCGGTCGGCCAGGTCTGAAACGATAATATCCCCATCAATCTTAATGACTCGCTTCTTGGCGCTTGGAGTAGTGATCTGTGGCTTTCGGTCCGAGCGAATATTTTGCTTCTTAGGACGCCGCCCATAAGACCTCGTGATCTCCACTTCCTCGGTCATTCCCAGCAGGTCTTTTTTGGTTACCTTGGGGGCTTCCCAGTTCTTCACTGCCGCCGGCTTTTTCTTGGCCTCCAATTTCGCAAGATCGGGTTCGCCGCTAGCAGGAGTTGCCTTTGAAGCGGGTGCACTCACCGCGCCGGCCTTTGTCGGCTTTCGCGCAGGCCTGTCTTGTTTTTCGGGGGGAGTCGATTGACCCACAATTTTCAGTCTGCGGGGTGAGCTTAAATTTCTGCGAGCGGCTTCCGCTTCTGAGCTGACAGAGGGCTCTGCCTCCTGACTGTCAGGGCCAACCGGCTCTGCCGTTTCTGATCGAGCCTCAGGCATCCCTTCTTTGAGTGCTTCAGAAGACTCGAAGGCAGTCGAAGCCTCTGCCTCTATCGGGGAAGCCTCCGGGTTAACAAGCGCTGTCTCTGAAGGAGCGGGGCTTGGCTCTACAGGAGCTTCCACCCTTCGCCTTCGAATAATTCCGCCACCAATCTTCTTTTGCTCAACCGTCACCCCTGGCTCTTGCTGAACAATTTCCACCTTTCCGACACTCTCATCTATTTTGTCTTTCGCCGCTTCCGCCTGCTTTTTCTTTCGCACAACGCTTCGTTTGGAAATAACTTTCTCGGTGGCTTTTTTAGACTTTGCGGTCGAAGTCTTCTTCTTTTTGGGAGCCTTCTTCTTGGCGGCTGTTTTTGCGTCGGCGTCTGAAGTTGCAAGCTTCTTAAGAGCCGCATCGGCTTTTTCGTATTTCTTCTTCACAAAGACCACGGCCTCGTCTTCAAGAGAAGCCATATGAGTCTTGTATTCAAAACCAGCTTTTCCAAGGTCGTGCCTGAGCACCTTCACAGACACTCCTAAAGCTTTTGCCACTTCGTGTAAGCGCGGATTCTTTGCCATAGGCCTTTTATCTTCCTCCCGTTGACTTTTCCAGAGAGGCCTCTTCGGCCTCAGTTTCTTCTTCTGGCTCATCCAACGACATATCTAAGACGGACTGTTCCAAACCTTTCAAGTCAGCCAGTTTTTCTTCAGGGGGGCGCGACTCTCGCCTCTGCACCCAATCTTTTGCCGTCTGAAGAATCAGGGCGGCCTCATCATCGGGCAATGCTAACTTCATCGCCAAATCTTCAGCTTTTTGAGAAACCAAGTCCTCGACACTTTCGATCCCAGATATTTTTAGATGTCTAAGAATCTTAATGCCAATTCCTGGTACCTTGAGAAGAGAAAGCTGACTGTCGGTTAAAGTATCTAAAAACTCCATGGTATCGACATCATGTCGAAAGTGATTCTTGAGAGTCGACAAGGTTTTTGCTCGCTCTTCAGTAAACAACAAAACCAAAGACTGTAATCTTTTGATTTCATCCAGCCCAAAGCCCTGCACACTTCCCAGCTTTTCTTCGTCAGCGCCGATCAAGTCTTCTGCCACTTCCATGCCTTGGCCTGATAAGACCTCAGCGTTGGCCTCGCCCAGTCCTGGAATCAACCGAAGAGGAATCTTTCCACCCTCGGCCCTTCGCATGACATCACTCTCTGAAGTAATGTCTAGTTTCCAGCCTGTAATCTTTGAAGCGAGACGAACATTTTGACCGCGCTTGCCGATCGCCACGGACAACTGGTCATCTCCGACAATTAGCTCCATGCTCTTTGCCGTCTCATTCAGCCGGATTCGACTCACTTGAGCCGGACGAATTGCCTCACAAACAAAGCGAATGGGGTCTGCCTGATAATCAATCACATCAATTCGCTCTCCCCTTAGATTGGTCACCACACTTTGAACCCGACTTCCTTTGACTCCGACACAGGCTCCCACAGCGTCGACATCGGGGTCTTTTGAGACAACGGCAATTTTGGCTCGAACCCCAGGCTCTCTAGCTGCGGCCTGAATCGAAACAATGCCCTCGTAAATCTCAGGGACTTCCATCTCAAAGAGCTTGATCAAATAGTTCTCATCCGTTCGCGACATCACAATCTGTGGCCCTTTTGAAATATCATGAACCTCGATAATCACTCCCTGAACACGATCACCAGGCTTATAAATCTCACCAGGAATCTGCTGTCGCCTCGGCACAATGGCTTCGGTCTTACCAAGATCCACAATCAGATCGCCCCTCTCGATTTTTCTCACAATCCCAGTCACCACCTCGTGCTTTCGATTGCTGTACTCTTTGAAGACAATTTCTTTCTTGGCTTCGCGAACTTTTTGAATGATCACTTGCTTCGCCGTTTGAGCGGCAATTCGGCCCAACTCTGTTGCGTCGATAGTAAATCCGATGGAGTCCCCAGCCTGAGCATCAGGATCTAACTCTCTGGCCTGCTCCACCGAAAGCTCAATCTCATCGTCAAACAACTCGTCGACCACCGTCTTAAACTCGTGCAGCTCGATGACACCAGTCTCTTCATTGAGCTTGGCTTCAATATCTCGATGAAAGCCAAAATGCTTTCGAGCCACGGTTAACATCGCATCTTCGATGGCTTCGATCAGAATTTTCTTATCGATTCCCTCTTCCTTGCCGACCTGTTCGATGACATTCTTTAAATTCTCAAACATTCTCTAATTTCCTCTAACGACTCGGGTTTTTAACACAAACGACCAGATCCCTTCTCGGTCGACTCTTCACCTCTCTCTAGAAACATCCTCACAAAAAGAAAGGGCCCTTTGGGCCCCTGTGACGGACGATCCTACAGAAGTTGCCCACAGGTTTACATAAGGCGACCAACGGCTGGCAATAAAAAAGTATCAGAAATCTCAGAGTCTTTTGATTAAAACCAAAGCCGCCTCTCCGTCTGAATAATAATGGTCTCGGCTCATCAAAAACTCAAAGGCCCTCGACTCATAGAGCTGTCTTGCCCTTTGGTTGGACGGCCTGACCTCCAAAAGCAGGCTCGTGCAAGCCCGCTCCTTTAAGCGATCAATCAGGCGGTCCAAGAGTTGAGCTCCAAGGCCGCGGGTCTGCCATTCAGAGGCCACTGCGAGATTTAAAAGGTGGGCCTCTTCCGAATAGATTTGAGCCAAACAATAGCCCAAAAGCTCTTCCCGATCAAAGACCCCCTCAGAATAAGACAGTGGGGCCTCTAGACTCTGTCGAATAAGCTCTAAGCTCCAGGCCTCTGGGTAGAGCTGAAGCTCCAGCTGATAGAGCTTTTCGGCCTCTTTCGGAAGAATCTTCCGAAACTGAAGCGCCTCTTGCTCATCGGGAAACTGCGACAAAGCCGCCCCTCCTTTGCCCCATTTATGCGTGAGATTTCGGCTTAAATCCACGAATTTATTGAATTTTTGAAGAGGAGCCCTGGCACGCTCCTTGCTCCTTTGTACAGGAAATGTCCTCTTTCAAATCGACTTGGCAGCTCGCTTTGGTCCTCTTTTTGAGTGCCTGCTCCGATGCTGGCTTTCTGGCTTTTCAATCCGAAAACTGCCAGATTTCAGTGGGCCAGTCTTGTCAGGCCAGCTTTCGAGGGGGAAAGTTCGAGTGGAGACTCGAAGGCGAGAACTTGGCAGGCTCTGAGTTTTATCTTGTGGTCTTCAATAACAGCGAGCTTCGGCACGAAGATCTGTCGAGAGACTCCTTCCTCGTTCAAAGCCAACCCTCTTCGGCCCCTCTTCATCCTGAGGAGGCTCGACTGACTCATCGGGTTCGAGCCAGAAGTGTCAGCTTTGCAAGCAACCACTATTTGCATTTCAACCTGCCAGGCCCCGCGAACATCTTTGGTCCGAGTTTTAACACCTCATTCTATATTCCAGACCCCCAAGACTACGGAAGCCTTGATCCCAACTCGGGCGAAAGAACGAACTGGTTCGTGCGCGAAAGCAATAATATACAAACTCGAGGTAGAAAGCTGCCGATGGAGCCGATCTACGAAGTGAGCGGATCTCTTAGGGCCCATTTGACCGGAGAACTTCTACCCGAAGATATTCCAAGCAACGCCGCAGCCCGACAAACGATTATCAATCGATATCTCGATGGCGTCGAGTGCGCCCATCAAGAAATACAGTGGATGAAGGAAGTTCTGGGCCCCTTAAAGCCCCGAGGCAAGACCGGTATAGACCTGCTGATCATTCCTTTCGAAAAGCCAGGCGTGCTTGGAATGTTTCAACATCTAGATCGCTTTTCACACTTTCGAGGCCAGCCCTTGATCGACAGCAATTTCGCTCAAACTCTTTATGTTTCAAGCGCTCTCTTCCGATCTCAAAACTTCCCCCGAAGAGAGCAACAGTTTTGTTCGACCAGCGTTCATGAGTACCAACATGCCTACAACTTTGACCGAAAGGTTCTGGAAAAGAGATCAAGCTTTGATTACCGAGATATGAGCGGACTGAGAATGGAGTCCTCAGGAATCAATGAAGCAAAATCTCATCACTACGAAGAATTGAGTGAGCGCTATCAAGAGGTCTTCAAGCATCGGCTCTCCTTTTTGAGAAACCCCATGGGGACAACTTTGGCCCATGAGTTGGCCACAGACAACTCAAACGACTTTCGTAGCCGAGGCATCAATATTCTCTTGCTCGACTTCGTGCATGCAAGAAATGCAAGTCGGCTAAGGCGTGACGACACCAGAACCCTGAACACTCTGAAGGGCTTGATTGACTCCCCTGAAGTGGGAATCAGAAACATCGCCAATCACTTCAACGAACGAGAGTTTGAGTTTCTCTCCCAATTCTTTCGATCTTGGATTTTGGCTCTTCATAGTCTTGAGGGGGTAAGGAATTTCACTCCCCCGCTCGAGCAAGAAGGAGGCAACACTCAAGGCATTCATATTCTGGATCGCTTTGCGGCTGCTGAAGAAATTCCTTTTGTAGTCTCACCCTACTTTCACCCCTTAGAGGCGGACATTCCACTGCTGCAAAGCAGTCAGACCCAAAATCTTCGAGCCTCCGGCATCGCCGTCTACCGCTTCATTCTGCCTGGCCATGTTTCGTCAGAGCCCCGCATCTCTGTTTCGACGCGTGGCGCTCCGTTTTTGACACAAATCATTCGAACCCAGTAGCCTAAGGCCTTTAGCGACACTCCCCTTTCGGGCAGTGAGCCTTGTTTAGACTCCAACAAGAAGATCTTGTTTTTAACTGGAGCTTATTAAATAAACAGGGATAAAATGAGAGCGTGGATGACGAACAAGATCAAACCACGAGCATCGCTTCTATTGCCGGAGAGATTCCAGCCGAGAGTGAGCCCTTCCTAATTGTATTGACGGGTACCAGCGCAGGGCGAAGCATCAAACTCGACTCCAGAAAGGAGTGGATGCTGGGTCGCGCGAGTGAGTGTGACCTGGTTTTTCAAGAAGGCAGTATCAGCCGAAACCATTGTCGCATTGTGCAGGTGAATGAGGATCAATGGCAGTTGGTGGACCTCGGATCTTCAAACGGAACATGGGTCAACGGAGATAAAATCAAAGATCAGATTCTGGAAAAGGGAGATAAAATTCAGTTGGGATCGAGTACCGTACTGAAGTTTGTTCTTCAAGATGAGTTTGAATCGAATATTCAAAAGGAGCTCTACGAATCGGCCACCCGCGACTCCTTGATGGGAATCGCATCGAAAAGACATTTTAGTGAGCAACTCGATATTGAGTTTCAGTTTCATCGCCGAACCAAGAAGCCTCTCTCTGTCGTCATGGGAGACATTGACCATTTCAAGAAGACCAATGATACCTATGGACATCTGGCCGGAGATCAAATCTTGAGAGATCTCGGGATCATCATGCGAAACCTTCTGAGAAAGGGAGATGTGGCTGGTCGGTATGGTGGAGAGGAGGTTGTCTTTTTACTCAGAGAGACCTCCCTTCCCGGAGCAAAGAGCTTTGCGGAAAGGCTGAGACAGGTGGTCGAAGGTCATAGCTTTTTGTTTGAAGGAAAGAAAATTCCCACCACCCTATCTCTGGGGGTGGCCACACTTCAGAATGACAACTTCAAAACGCCCAAGGACCTCATTAAAAAGGCTGACGAGTACCTTTATGAGGCAAAGAAGGCTGGACGAAATCGCGTGCATTGCTTAATCGATGGGCAATGAATTTAGCCGAGTCGCTACCCGTCTCTAGCTCAGAGCATCATCTCGAGATCACAGAAAAGGAACTTCGTTTGTTCTGGAAGTCTTTTCAGCAAGAGTCACGGGCGGACTACCACCCCATTGTGATCGCCCGATCCTTTCGAGGAATGTTTGAGTTGTTTGATGAGCTAAAACTCAACCTTCCGAAACTTCTGCATACCGGGCAAAAGATAGAGATTTTCGAAGCCTTAGAAATTCCAGGGCGATATTTTTCTCAGAGCCGACTGGTTCGCCTGCGAAGCCGACGAGCTATGCACTTTCTAGACTTTGAAAATGAATTCTATCGAGAGAATGATCGTAAGAGAATCATGACAGCAGACTCTCAAATTTTGATCACCGGAGACCTCCATGCCGTCTGAAAGATTTGAAATCACGATCACAAAGGAGATGATTGAAGCCTATGCCGAAGCCAGCGGCGATCACAATCCGATTCATCTGAGTGCTGAAGCCGCTAGGGCCGCAGGTCTAGAACGCCCGATTGCACATGGAATGCTGAGCTTAGGTCTCTCACTTTCAGCAGTGGAGAGTTTTGGATATTCGCTTCAAAAGCTTCAACTGATTGAGACGAAGTTTAAAGACAAACTCTACCAGGGCGAGAAGCTGCAGGTAGAACTCACGGGCGAGAGGGATGAGACGATCAGCCTTCTTGCAAAATCAGGCGACCGAGAAATTCTTTCACTTCAGTTGAAACTACAAGCTTAGGGACTTTGATCTATTCTCTGGGCTCAGCCGAGTCAGCCTTGCGGATAGGCTTCCCTCGCTTGAGAGTCCCGCAAAGCTATGGCATCGATCCTGTCTGAGGGACTACCGATATTCTCTCTCGAGTTCTTCGCGAGTCGGAAAGCGAATGATCGAGGGGTCAAGAAGCACTTCCTCGCGTATTCGAGCAAAGCCCGAGCCAAAGCCCTTGATCGCCGCCTCTTCATAACGGCTCAAAGGCTGCACTCGAACAGAATAGTGCCGAGTGGATGCATCATAACGGGGTTCGAAGGCGATGACCCAATTCTTTGGCCCTACCGAAATCCGCTTCTTCGGAAGCAGGCCTGAATCCGTCTTTGCGAGTGGGCCCCTCAAAAATCTGAAATCAAAATTCTCTGCACCCACGGGTTCCCGCTCGCCAGCGAGTATCTTTCTGGCCTCAGAAGCCAAGCTTTCAATTTCTTCAAGACTCCAGTCGAGCACCGCCAGAACCAAGGCCTCTCCTTGAAAGCTCTTCGTCAGATTTTGTTTACTCTTCAACTCTTGATTCAACTCGACAATCGAACGAGTGACGAGACTTTCAAGCTGAGTCCCGACCCTATTCTCAAGGGCCCAGGCAAGAAGGCGGGCAGCCGCCAGTTCATGGTCAATCAATCTCAAAAAAGAATCTATCTCAGCCCTATCAAGACTGGCAGACGAAAGCTTCAGTCGACTTCGACTGGCTGCGATGAGTTCACTGATGAAGTGCTCCTTTGAGGCCTTTGGCGGGTCGAATTGACCATGAGACCAGAGCTGTTGAAGCAAGTTTCCGATCTCAACGCCGACATCTCTGATTACCTTTTGGAGCTTGGACTCCAAGGTTCGCCCTTTCCATAGGTCTGATGTGTTTTGGCTTGGCCCCCTCGTTTCACCCCGAAATCTGGATTCTGCTTCCCGTAAACCCCTCGAAACCGCATGTCCCGTGTCCTTCAACAGTTCCTCGACGACTCGAAAGGAAGCTCGTTCGTTTTCCAAGTGCCTATTTAAAACAGCTCTCCCGTGAGCATGAAGCCCGATGAATCCTTCAAGAAGCTCTAAATGCTTCTGCCAAGATAAGGAGAAAGTTAAAAGCTCGGTCCTTTGTTCCATTCCTTCTTCCGAATCTAAGCCCACAAGAGCGGAAAGCTGACCAAGCTCTGCAGCCCGAGAGAGCAGAGCCTCTCGCTCGATTTTTTCCACAGACCATAGATCAAGTTCCGTAGCCTCTTCGGCCTTCCCCGCTAAAGCAATTCGATTCCAGTTAAGTTCCACCAGTAGGAAAAAGTCCGAAAGTTCCTCGAGTTGCTCACCCAATGGATTCAAAAGCTCTCTGGGTTTTCGTGGGTGCCAATGCCTTTGATCCCAGTCACTTAAACCAACTTCTTTACCTTGAAAGCGGGCCCCTCTCCTTACCATAAGCTCTGCATTTTTCCCGTCTCGCTCCCCGTCTAGGCTCTCTTGAAACTGAAGACTTCGAAAGAAGAGATCCTGAAGGCCTTCAGGTCGATCCCACTCCGATCCAGAATAAACAGGGTTCGGCCCTGGAGCCCGCAAGCCCATCCAAGTCTCTCCCGCCTGAATACTCCCTTCAGGCTCGGCCAGAACAGGGCGGTCAAAGAGATAGGCCCCTCCTAGTCCAAATATCATCGTAAAAACAAATAATTGAGGAAAGATCGATGCGCGCATAGCTGTGTCGTGGCTCCTTTGCTGCGGGCTATAACACGCCCAAGCCCCCCATCAAAGAGAAAACTAGTTGAAAAAGAGAAACTTAAGAGGTCCTCTGCCATGGCCACCCAAAAGCCCGACTACCGAACGATCCCCGAGTCAGAACGCCCGTCGGAAGCCATTGCTCATTACCAAGCCCGGCTCAGTGGATCGGGTCCTAAAGCTGTGAGGCCGTCTCCCAAATTCGCCTCCGATTATTATGCTGCCGACAAAGCAGCCTAAGATTCGCCTCACTCGAGTCTCCCCCTCTTGAAAACTCCCGCAAATGATCCCACTCCAGGCCAAAGCTCGACCCACAAGCCCTCCCCGATCCGGGCTCCACAAAAACACAAGCCCCAGCATCTCTCTCCCAAACCACTGCACGAACAGCTTTTGGAATATACCGACTTCGGTTGCTTTTGGCTTGTACGACTGCCTCTTGGCGACCCCCGGGAGAAACAGCTTCCGTAGCGGAAGCAGCCCGCCTCCGACTGCCCTCCAGATTCTCAGATTTGATGCCCCAAGCTTTCCTCTTCTGATGATTTTCTACTTGCACGACGGGCGGGTCCATATATTCCACTGCGGCATCTGCCTCAGGAAAGCCCTCCGTTTCTCTCAAGGCTTCTTCCCCAATCCTGGTTTAAAACCTATTTTGTTTTTTGAGAGAACAAGCTTTGATCGACACCTCAATTTTCCACAACAACTTCCGCTGCGGAAGTGATTCGCAACCTCTTGTTTGCAAGCAAAACTCGACCCCAAAGAAAATAAAAATAAGTCCCTTAAAAACTCATTTTTATTTTTTGGGGAAGAATGAGGGAGTGGCAGTTGAAAAGGTGAACAAGCTTGAAACCATGGGAGTCTAAACTTTCATTTTTAAGAAGACCCGAGCTGCTAGCGAATCTAAAGCCAAATCCACTTCCGCTGCGGTAATCGATTCCACCCACCTAAATCAGCAGAATCTGCCGATTCGCAAAAACTGCGGGCTATGCAAAGAGAACTTGCCCGAAAATGCCCTATTTCTGTCCCAATATCGCCCTCAAAGCCTGATTATGGGCTCTCTGGCGGGTTTTAGGCTGGCATCCGAATTGCAGTACCTTTGGGCATGCGTCGTTTTCTACAACTTGGGATTTTGGGGTTCTTCAGCCTACTGCTGGTTGAGCTCTCTGCCGAAGAGGCCTCTTGGGTCGAATGCCGAACGACCGATCATCTCGGGCTGGCTCGACAATGCTCCTCAGTGCGAGTCATTCAAGAAGCGGGACCCATTCTTCGCGTCTATTCCCTTTCTCAACAACGACTCTTGAGCCGACCCACAAATCAAGTTTTCCAAACGAAAGAGATCTCGGCCCACGAACCCATTAGCGAAAATCAAGTTTTGTTCCTGGCAGAAAAGCATATTTCAAGCCTGGCCCACGACGAAAGCCAAGTTCTTTGTCGCAGTCTCGAAGACTCTTTGAGTGAACACATTCAAATAGACTGCGGACAATCGAGACCTCTTAGCGTGCACAGAGCCTACTTGAAAAGAGCCATTCACAGCTTTAAGGAAAAGCAAGCTGCCGAAGAAGCCCTTCGAATTCAAGGCCTGAACGCTGCCGCTCAGCCCCCCAAGAAATAACCCGTCACTTGCACCCCCTCTTTCGAAGGATCAAGAGCCTTCATGATCTCAAGGTCTTTGACTCGACCCAAATCAATGATCTCACCACTATCTTTTGAATCTTTGAGGATTCGAATCAGCGGCCGATCGCGAACCTCCGAATGAGGGCGATAAACGATCCCCTTCTTTTGGTTGTTCAACTGAACCATACTACCCAAAGGGTAGAGCCCCATCAGTCTCACAAAGGCGAAGTAGACAATCGATTCCAGTTGATGATGATCGCGTCTTCTGCTGGCCTGGTGCCCCAACAACTTGAGAGCTTCGGCTGGAAGGTAAGCATCTCGATAGGGTCGTTTACTTGTCATGGCGACGAAGGCAGACACCACTCGAAGAAGATAAGCCTCTAAGCTTAGAGTCAACGACGGCTTTTGACTTGATTGAGCCGCCTCAAACAAGGACAAGAGACGAACCAATCCGGGCCGACTCATTCCTTCGGTTTTTAGAATCTTGAGTACACCCTTCGACTGTGCGTCTACCACTTTCCGATACTCAACTTGAGTGAGATTGGCGTCAGAACGAACCAGTTGATTTAACTCCTCACTCAATAGACCCACATTATAAAGAAGCCCGATCAAGCTAAGATTGAGCTGATCTTGCAGGCTGAAGTTAAAACTTCTCGTCAGAAGAATCATGAGAAGAGAAGTCGAAATCGCTTCACAAGCGTTTTGCTGAAACAATTCTTGGTCCTCCCCTTTCTCAGCCCGAATCAAAGAAAGAGCCATAAGCTGATAAGGAAAATTTTTGGAGATTTCAATCATCTCAGTCAGCTCTCTTCGAATGTGGTTAAGGGCTGGCACCTGACCCTTAGCGATCGACCTGAAATAGTCGGCAGTTAAATTCATCAAAACGAAGTAGTGCTTCACCGCGTGAGAGTTTGAGCGAAGAACTTCAAGAGTCTTTAGACGATCATCCAGCTTGGAAGGGTCACGATGTCGAACTTGAATTTCAGAAAACTCAGACTTCAACTCCTTTGGCTTCTGAACCACCGAACAATGGAGGGCCCACTGCTGAAAGAACTTCAGACTATCCACTAGACTGAGCTTTGGAGAGAAATTGATCTCTTCAATACTGCCCTTGAACATCGCCTCGGGCACTTGTCTCATCGCCTCTACGATCGAAAAGTGTGGTCGCACCTTCTGGGAATTCACACTTAAACTCTCATTTTCAAACTTTAGGCTAACACCCCCGGGCTTTGCCTCTCTCAGATTTTGCAGGCTCGTCTCAAACTGCTGACGAGGTCTAGAAACACTGTCATTTTCTGGGCCATAAACGCTCAAAGCTTTCAGCAACCCAAAACAGGCATTCAAAAAGTCTCGGACCGTCTCCTCCCTGTCTGTTGATGGGCTCTGTTGAAGACTCTGTTTCATGACAGCAAGCCCTTTGCCTTTGCTGACTCAATGTTCTTTCGAGCTTCATCAGGCAGATTTTCGTCCCCAATTTTAGCGAGAAAGGACTTCAACATTTGAGGCTGCACCCGAACGGCTGCCGCCAAGAGATTGTTTCTTCGCTCATTCTGCTTCTTTGACTTGAAGAGGCCTTCTCCGGACCTCATCCACTCTTGTTCAAACCAGCTATGCGAGGCGACTCCGCCCACCGAAAGAATGGCGGCATAAGCCTCCTGCACCTCTGCGGCCTCTGCCGCTTGAAAGGACTTACTGCCCAGATAGAGTTTTAGAAGCTTTAAAACCTCCACGGTTTTTCCTGATGCGAGGGCCTGAAGGGCCGCGACCCGATCCTCCTCACTGTCTGAAGTGAGTGGATCTCGAAAGGCCGTGAGAGCCTCTGGCGTTCCAATCTGAGCGCACTGCCGGTAGACGGCAATTCGAACCGTATCACCAGCCGACTCAAGCAATGCGTTTAAGAACTTAGAGAAATGCTGATTGGGCTTTCGAGCCAAAATTCTTAAGAGGTACTCCCAACAAGACCGACTGGGCTCAGCCCTCAACTCGTCCATCAGCCAGTTAGAATACGCAGGCAATTCTCTTAAGATGGCCTCAGCAAAATCAGAGTGAAATGATGGCAACTCACCCAGAAGATAGACCATCAACTTCACAGAGCTAGAGGCGTACTCGTTGAGCAGTTGGCTCAGACTCTCTCGAACCGACTCCACGCGGCAGGCCTGTTTGAAAAGAAAATAATTGTCGGGTGAGAAAATTTGATCGATGATTTTCTGAAACTCTCCTCGGTTCTCGGGATGGTCTTTCTGAAGCTGAGAGACCTTTCGAACCATGGCACAAAAAAGGAGGCACTCTTGAGCTTCTAGCGTCATAAGGGCCACTCTCACCAGTAGGTCTCGACCCGTTGACCTTTCCTCGGGGCTTTCTTCAGAAATCAAAAAGTGAAAGCCCATCAGGGCCAGTCGCTCTAGAGTTTGCTTCTCTTCTTGGCCTTCTCTTTGTTTCGCGCTCAGGCTCTGAACGATCTTCACCATATCCGCATCGGTCTGTGTAAACTGCTTGGTGTTTAGCCGAAACTCCTCGAGTGTCTTAAGATCCGCCTGACGAAACCTCTTTGGACTCAAATCCGGTTCCGCCTCGGTTCGGGCCAACTCAGCGTGAAACTTCTCGATATTGTCTCGAAGCTCGGTGTCTTCCCTCAGTCGTTCAGAAATCCAGTCGATGCTCGGACAGTGCAGATGGGCAAAGTCCCTTTCAAATAGCTTCGAAGCTAAGTCTGAATCCATATTCTCGGGTTTAGCAAAATCGGTCGCTAAGATTTGAATGAAAGCCTTCAGTTCCTCCAACGAAAGCTCAGGATCGAGAATGAGAGCACGAACACCCGATTGAAATAAAACACGAGAGATAGACTTCTTAGGGTCTGAATTCTCGTAGACCACCTCTCGATTTCGAAGCACCTGCGAGGGTTTGATTTGAAGTGAAATGGAATCCTCGTCATCGAAACAAGGCCGCAAAAGCGAGAAAAGATTGCGAAAGACTGTCTGAAGAGAGTCGTCTCCCCCTGAAGAACTGGCGTAAACTCTTTGAGACAACACCGCTTTTTCAAGACCGGCAACAAATAGGGACATCTGCTTCTTTACATTTGTCGAACCCCCAAACTGTTGCCCTGCTTCCTGATTCACTTCAGATGACCCCAACCCATAGTTTAACGGAAAATTCTTGGCTCAGGGACCCTCACCCCCTATTCTGATGAAGTGATTTGGTTTCTAGAGCTCGTTTTTATCTGTCTGATGCTCGGCATCTTGGCTTTATTGCTCTTCGCTTTTCTCTTTTCTTGGGCCTGGGCCATGAATCAAGAGGAGAAAAAGCTAAGCTTTTCTGAAATCTTAGCGGTAGCGGCGGTGGAATGGGGCGCTTTTTTGAGTCTCTTGGCTGCCCACCTACGCCCCCACCGAGACTTTTATGAAGCCCCGCCCCTAAGAGATCGAGACATCACGAGCCATCAGCTTCCGATCATTTTCGTACCCTCTCTTCACCTTGGTGCGGGCGTCTTTCGATTCTTGATGTGGCGACTTCGAAAGAATTTTTGGAATAGCCTGTGGCTCTTTCGATGGAAGAGCTTTCTAAACGATCCGGAACTTCTTGAGGATCAACTTCAGACCTATATCGCGACGGTGATCGAACGAACAAAGGCGAGTCGGTTTCGAATCGTGAGTTTCGGAACGAGTCGACCCTTGGTCTCTCAGGTTCTCAGTCGACCCGATCTGGCTGCCTATTGCGACAAATGGATCGCCGTTTCAAGCCCCAAACTCCTGCCAAAGAGTTTGAATTTTCTATCGCTGGCCCGGGCCAAGAAGTCCTATCAACGATTTCAGAAGGAAGGACGAGACCCAGATCTTCTGATTGTGGGAGAGAATGACTTTTTCTGCTACCCCACGGAGTGTTGGGGAGAGGTCAAGCAGGTCATCTTGCCCCATGTCGGTCATTTTGGCGCCGCCCTTCACGCTCTTTGCACGCAAAATATTATGCGGGAGCTTCAGCAAGCATGAGCCTCCGTTTTGTGACCGGCAAGGGGGGTGTGGGGAAAACGAGGCTGTCGTGTCTTCTGAAGAAACAAAATCCACTGGCTGAGATTCTTGAGACCGGATCAGAACTGGAAGAAGAGATGCGGCGGCTTGATATGAAGATCGACTCGCTCTATCAAATCTCTCGACCAGAGCTTCTTCAGGACTTTCTCGTCCGCCTCATTAAACTCAAAACCCTGGCTCGCTGGGCCAGTCAAAGTCAGTTGCTTCAGAATGTGGTGCATGTCGCACCTAATCTAGAGGAGCTTCTTCTTCTCTATACATGGGTCAGGCGTTCGCAAGTTCGACCTGTGATTGTCGACTGCCCTTCAACTGGGAATTTTCTCTCCATCCTTCGGAGCGTGAGCACGGCTCTGGAAATGTTCGACTCCGGCCAGCTTCGAGAGGTCGCCCAAGAGGTTCATGAATACCTTCAGCAGCCTGGCTCGGCACGAGTCTATATTGTCGCCATTCCTGAGAACTCGGCCATCGAAGAAGCTTTAGAGATCGAAGACTATCTCAAAAAAGAATACCCTCAGATCGAAAGACTTCGAGTACTCAATCGAAAGCACCCCTATCTAGAAGAGACCCAGGGCAGCGAATGGGAGGCTTTTGGAATTCAAAGACCCAAGCGCGAAAAGGTTCAGATGGATCGATGGCCGCCTCAGATTCTTCTGACCGAGGGAGCGGAGGTGATCTCTTGAGCCAAGCACGATTCATTTGGGGCCCTGGAGGGGTGGGAAAGAGCCATGTCGCCATTCGCGAGGTCTTTCGCCAAACCGCCTCACAAAGGCTTTTGCTGACTCTTGATCCGAGCCGTCGCCTGTTTCACCTGCTCGAAAAAGAACCAGGCTCTCAGCTTCAAAATTGTGAACTCGGTTCTCAACACTTTGATCTTAAAGCCACTGATGCCATTGAACTCTTCGAAAAGCTGAACGAGAAGGCACCTGCCTCTGAAAGCGTTCAAAGCTTTTTTCAACAACTCGTCAGGGGCTTACAGAGATTTCAGGACTATCTCTGCCTGATTGAATTGGCCGAAGAGATTCAAGCTTCTCATTATCCCATGGTGACCATTGACACCCCTCCTTTCTCCGAAGCCGTCGGAATTCATCATGCCATGCTAAATTTGTCGGAGTTTTTTAAAAAGTCGATTGTTCAAATCTCTAAGCGAGACGGACTGATGAGTGTGGCCGTAAAGAAGCTGCTCGATGTGGCTAGAATCTTTGCGGGCAAAAAGGTCATTTCTCAGAGCTTAGAGTTCATTGACTGGCTTAGTCTTCACTTAGATCGTTTTCAAACTGCAGCCGATCAACTGGAGAACATTGTCACCCGAAAAGAAAGCTCTCACCTTTTCGTTCTGACTCCAGAAAGTTCATTTCGAGTCTTAGAGTCTGCACTTGATTTTTTTCAAAAGACCTCAAAGCCTGAGTTTCTAATCAACAAAAGCGCTAAAGATCTTGACCTGAAATCCGCTCCTGAAGCTCTACACCGAGAGTTTTCTCTGAAGCAGAAAAGGGAGGCCGACTTAGTCGCCCACATTCGAAAACTCTATCCCTCGTCTCCCATACAACGACTACCT
This sequence comes from Bradymonadales bacterium, assembly GCA_007693605.1. Classification (GTDB taxonomy): domain Bacteria; phylum Bdellovibrionota; class UBA2394; order UBA2394; family UBA2394; genus REDG01. The sequence continues at coordinate 31,549 of REDG01000040.1, read as the reverse complement.
GTTCAAGTCATGGGACAGGACTCAAAAGAAGAGCTGCTTCAGTTTTGTCAACTCCAGACCACTGACTAGGCCTCGGGACCTTTCCGGAGAAAAGTCGGAACCTCGTAGCGATCCTCATCAAAAATCGGCATCGTTCGTCTTGGCCGACTTTGTTGACTGGTCGATGGCCTCGAAGAACCCAGACTCTCTTGCGGACCGTCCATCACGGCTAAGTTAATCGCCTGAGTCGTCGCATCTCTAGATTCCGGTCGGGGATTGCCCACCTGAGGAGCATCACTCTTTTGAAAGCCAGTGGCAATCACAGTGACCCGAAGGGCGTCTCCCATGGAGTCATCAATAACACTACCGAAGATAATATTCGCGTCTTCGTGAGCCGCTTCTTGAATAAGAGTGGCCGCCGCATTGACCTCGTAGAGCGTCATTGCCGAAGTGCCGGTGATATTGATCAGGATGCCTGTCGCGCCCTCGACTGAAACATCTTCCAGAAGAGGAGAAGCAATCGCATTTTGAGCTGCGATGACGGCACGATTGTCGCCACGCGCCTCTCCTGTACCCATTAGCGCCATGCCCATCTCACTCATCACGGTTCGAACATCGGCAAAGTCCACATTCACCATTCCGTGAATGTTGATCAAATCAGAAATTCCCTTCACCGCAGACAAAAGCACCTCATCTACTTTTCCAAATGCATCCAGAATAGAAAGCTGCGCATTGGCAATGTCTAACAATCTTTGATTCGGAATCGTAATCAGAGTATCCACTTTGTCTTTTAATTGCTGAAGACCCTCTTCCGCTTGGCGACGCCTCTTTTTTCCCTCGAAGGAAAATGGCTTGGTCACCACACCGACCGTGAGAATACCCAAGCTCTTAGCGACTTCTGCAATCACGGGAGCAGCGCCTGTTCCGGTTCCTCCGCCCAAACCGCAAGTGATAAATACCATATCCGCTCCATCGAGAGCTTCGGTAATGATTTGAGAGTCCTCTAAGGCTGCCTCTCTCGCCACCGCCGGATTGGCTCCTGCGCCCAATCCCTTCGTCAAACTGGCGCCCAGCTGAATTTTTTGAGCCGAGAGATTGTTCTGAAGAGCTTGAGCGTCGGTGTTTGCGACAATGAACTCCACTCCCTTTAAGCCTCGTCGAATCATGGTGTTGACGGCATTTCCTCCGCCTCCGCCCACACCGATCACTCGGATTTGAGCTCCTCGAACTACAGACTCTACTAGATCAACTTTTTTAGACATGCCCCCTCCTTAAAAAAATTCTCTGACCCACTTGGCCACCTGTGCGTGGACCTTTCGTAAGCCTCGTTTTTTATAGTAACTTGCTACTGCGTTTAAGTCTTCACTTTCTTCAAATCCAAGTTGAACCAAGCCCACCAAAACCGCGTAGCTTGGGTTCGAAATCATCTCGCTCAAACCTCCAAGCTTGATGGGTCGACCAAAGCGGATACTCAAAGGAAAAATCTGCTGCGCGATCGGCAACAAGCCCTTCAACTGAGAACTCCCGCCGGTCAAAACAATTCCCGTCGGCAAGCTTTCATCAACACCCTCTTTTGCGAGTTCGCGACGAATGAGAAGCATCATCTCTTCGATTCTAGGCTGCAAGATGGTGTTTAACATTTGTCTCGAAACGCTGCGAGTCTCGCCTGAAGCCGATAGTCCCAGCTCAAAGCTCTCTTCCCCATCTGCGTCTGAGCGGGGGCAGCCGTAGAGCCGCTTCACTTGCTCGGCAAGATTGAGAGGAATCTTTAAGCCTACGGCCAAGTCGTTGGTCAGATGCATTCCGCCGATTGAAAGAGAGCGCATCCATCTCAAAACTCCGGCCTCATAGACAGCGAGATCGGTAGAGGCCGCGCCAATGTCGACCACACAAACCCCGGCCTCCTTCTCTTCGTCTGTGAGAACCGCCCGCCCCAAAGCCAAGGGGGCTGCCAGAAATCGGGATTCCACAAAACCCGCCTTTTCGAGGGCTCGACGAAGATTCTGAAGGCTTGTGATCGAACCCGTGATCAAGTCAACAGAGGCCTCGAGTCGGCGGCCGTACATTCCGACTGGCTCTCTGATTCCCTCTTGGCCATCAATCACGAAGTCTTTGACAAGAATTTGAATAAGCTCTCGGTCGAGCGGAAGACTGATGGCCGAAGCCGCCTCAATCAACTTGTGAACATCACTCTGACGGATCTCGTGATCGCGAATCGCCAACATCCCCTGAGAACTAATGCTCTGCAAATGATTGCCCGAAACTCCCGCCACCACAAAGTGAGCTTCTCGATCTGACAGCTGTTGAGCCGCCTGCATGGCCTCTTCGAGAGACTGAACGGCCGACTCAATATTGACGACAACGCCCTTTCGAATGCCTTGAGAGAAACTTTCTCCAAAACCGATCACCTCGAGACCTGAAGGGTTGATCTCGCAAAGAAGGCAGGCGACTTTACTCGTGCCAAAGTCAATGGCCGCTATGGTTGGGAAGCTTTTGGCCAAGACCCACCCCCTTCTTCATCTATTTGGACAATCCATCTCCCCTTCAATGCAGCAGAAACCTCTTTTGGGTACTGCCCCTGAGCCCGAAGATCACTCAAAATATACTGTAAACTCTCAAAGCCATCGAAAGATTCAGACTCCGAGAATCGCAGATCGATGGGGACAGTCCCTAAAGAGGGCTTCCATCGCACACGAAAAACAGCCTCATTTCTCCAGGCATCTTCTTCGATATCCACACGCAAAACTTCTCCGCCAAGACGGCTCTCTAGCTGATTCAAAAGCTTCAAAACCGAGCGAAGCCATCGCTGCTCTCGCTTGAGTGATCGATTCATCGAATAAATATCTCGCTTCAAATACAGCTCGAGGCCAAAAATTTGAGGAAGTTCTGCCCAGAGCCCGAACAAGGCCTTCGAGTTCGCAATAAACTTTGCATCTTGGTTTGCCAGCACCCATCCTTCTCCCGAAAAGACCGCAAAGTGGGGCCTTTCCCATTCGATCTGCACCCGAAGCTCTGAAGGCCACTTTCTTTTCACCGAGAAGGCTCTCACCCAAGGGGTTTTCAACACCCCTTCGACTTGGTCTGCCAGTTCCAAACTCATGAGATTGGCGCCAACGAATCCGTTCAACTGAGACTTCAGCTGTTGACGAATGGGCTCAGGGGCCGCCTGCCCGAAATCGGTCTCGCTCACATTTACGGCCTGTACCAAAAATCCCCCCCCAGACATTAGGCGACTGATGAAGCTCTCTGACGCTTCGCTTTGTTTCAGTGTATTGTAAAGATGCCGCCCTGCAAACAAAAAGATAATGCTGGCAGTCATCACAGCGAGTGAAAGAAAAAAGAAGTGCTTCCCCTGCCAATCTCTCTGTCTAAAAGAGAATGAACCCATTCACCCATAGTCTCTCGACAATGACAGTTCGGGTCAATCAGAAGCCAGTTTTCTACGCTCTGCGGCAAAGATCTCTGCAAGATTCCGAGAAAATGCTGATAAGGGGCCTGCCCCAAGAACGGCGACCACCGCTTGAGCATATTCACGCCTTAGGCCTTCGGCAAACATCTCAGGATTGGGAAGCTCTGCTTGAAAGAGAAAGTTAGGACGATTCCAAATTCGAATCATTTCTTCAGAACTCACATTTTCAATCGGCTCTTCATGGGCAGCATAGATCGGGAGCAGATACAATCGATCGCACAGCTCCGGAAAGAGGCTTAGAAAATCTTTCCACAGGGCCTGAGTTCGAGTGAAGCGATGGGGCTGAAAAACAACGATCAAGGAACGATCCGGATAAACTTGCCGAAGAGCTTGAATGGCCGCCCGAAGCTCTGTGGGATGATGAGCGTAGTCTTCCACTACAGCAACTTGAGAATCTTCGTGATGAATCTGCAGGCGTCTCTCTGCTCCCTGAACGCTGGCCAATCGCCTTCGGCAGCTTCTCGCGCTGACGCCCAATCTTAGGCTTAGAGCCACGGCCGCCGCCGCATTCCAGACATTGTGTTTCCCGGGCATGGGAAGCAAAAACTCTCCGAGGTCCTCTGATTCCCAGATCAGACGAAACTTCGAAGATCGGCCCTGAAGATCGATGTCTCGGATCTCTAAGTGACAGCCCTCTCCCTCCCCGTAAAAACGAACGGGCTTGGTGAGTCGATCCCGCATTCTTCGCAGCTGAGGGCAGTTCAGATTCAGCCAGGCTTCGCCAAAAAAGGCGGTTCGGTTTAAAAAGCTGACAAAACTGTCTTCGATATCGGCGAGATCTCGATAGTTGTCGAGATGCTCAAGATCTACATTTGTCACTATAGAATAAACGGGCGAATACTTTAGAAAACTCCGATCGCTTTCATCGGCCTCTACGACAAACAGACTGCTTCGACCCACCTGACTTGAAGCATCCCAGTGCTGAACCCTTCCACCGACCACCACCGTCGGTCTCAAGGGCTGAAGAAGCTGACCCAAAATGCAAGTCGTCGTGGTCTTTCCATGAGATCCGGCCACCGCAATTCCTCGCTTCAAACGCATCAGCTCGGCCAACATCTCTGCCCTAGGAATCACGGGAATTCGTCGAGCAAGGGCCTCTTCATATTCCGGGTTCCCCTGAGGGATCGCCGTCGAAATCACCACGCAATCTGGATTGCCCAACTTCTGAGCGGAATGTCCCACCCACACCTTTGCGCCCAGAGCCTCAAGCTTTCGCAGAATCTGACTCTCAGACAAATCGCTGCCTGACACCTGAAAATTGGAGGCCAAAAGCACTTCGGCAATCCCACTCATCCCACTGCCGCCAATTCCAATCATATGGATATGTGGCTTTCTTTCACGATTCCAAAACATAAGCCCTCTTCTCTCGGAAATTCAAAGCCCAGTAAAGCAGTTTCCGGGGAAGGGGTCGGGAGACGAAAGTGCCAGACTAGCTCAATATTAGTTATGTCAACTGCCGCTGCGGAAGTGAGAGCTAGTATTGCATTGGCTATTGGGCCGGAGTTTTCAAGAGAAAAAACTCAGTTTGAAGCATTGTCCGCTGCTAGGTCCATTGCCGGCAAACTCAGTTCAGGCATATCTTTCAATCGAGGGTAAGCAGGAGCGAACCCAACTCTTGGAATCAACCAGATCGTGCCGATTGCCCAGTTGATGAAATGAGGGCCAATCTGACGAAGCTCTTGAGAACTTAGGCTCTGACCATAAAGTTTAGGATCTGAATTCAAAGGCTCGCTTGGAAACAATCGACGATCCCAAAACGAGTTCTCTAGCCTGGTACCACTACTTCCAGATCCAGTTGGCCGCCCCACCAGACCCCTAAGAGTCGAATTCGATTGATTGCAGCTGCTTTGATTGGGGCAGAGACTCATGGCCACGAGAGCATAAGAGTTCTCTAGCCTTATCCGACCCGCCTCGCCGATCAAGCCTCCAGAAGCAGTAAGAGCTCCATTGATGAGACCCATTGCCAGACTGTCATCAATCCTAGACGTCGTTAACCCCCCTATATGCCAACCGATAATCCCCCCAATACGACGGCGACTTCCGCTGCTTGAATTAATAATGATATCGGCGATACTCTTTGAAATAAGGCAGTTGTAACAGAGGCCGACAATCCCTCCCAGTGATTCTTGCCCGGTGATCACCCCATCAAAGAAACTGCGCTCGATCGAGGGCTGGTGGTTGTTGTTGGCCTCGCCCATTCGACCTGCCAAACCGCCAAGCTCTCTAAGGCCAGAGATCAACAAACTGCTCGACGACTCTTTGATCGCCGCGCTACTCCCGATCATCCAGCCTGCCACGCCACCGCCCATTGAGTTGCTGGGGGCATGCAAATCCCCAAAGCTATGACAGTCTAAAGCCTCTGCCGAGTTCAGAACACCAACAACTCCCCCTAGACTACTGTCTCCTGAGACTCTGGCCCAACTCATACTTAAATCTCCGTAAAATTCGCAGCTCTCAATCTGGCCACTCGATACCCCTCCTGCAATCCCCCCCAAGATGGCGCGATCAGAACCTGAGATTTTAACGGGATAAGGAGAGAGATCCTCTTCATTCCCCACCCGCACATTTTTTAACTGAGTATTATTTGACATAAACCCAACAATCCCCCCTGCGTATCGGCCCCCAGCGTCTAGCGCTCCCAATTCTATACTTAGATTCTCCACGAAGACATTCTCAATTCGACCCGGACCTCCAGAGGAGCTTGCAAAGAGCCAGCCCACGATGCCACCCACACTGGCTCGCCCCTCAAGCCTTGCATTCTTCACACTGACGCCTTGAATGAGTCCAGAGGACCGGCCCGCGAGAATCCCAACCCATGAACTCGATGCTTGGTTGCCAAGCACTTCGACAGATTCAAAATCAATTTCCTGCACAACCGCAGAATCTCCTAAACTTGCAAACAATCCCAAGTTGTTGCCCCCTCGTTCAAGCCTTAAACCAGAGATCTTCGCTCGCTCTCCATTTGCTTTCCGGCCACTCAGTCTGCCCAAAAAGTGGCCTCCGGTGCTGGCTGAACCAATGGGTTCAAAGTCCGAGTTCGCAGAAAACGAGACATCCTGACAAATCCGAAAGTCACCCGACAGATTCTCTCTTAGCCGGGAAAAATCCTCGGCCGAAAACAGGGAGGTCTCAGACACCTCTAGCGTTCGAATCACAGGGATCGCTGAATTTCCTGCAGCATCGGTGGCCTCATATCGAACTTCGTAAGTCCCCTCAACATACTGAAGCACCTCAAAGAAGTCGGTTGGGTAAATGGCTTGAACCTCTAGCTCACCACCGAGGGAATCGATCGCTAAAGCTCCTGGATCTTCAAAGGCAATGCAGGGCTCTAAGCTGACCTGTGAATCGCCAATTAGACTGATGACAGGGGGGATCGTGTCAATTCCGCCGCCAGGCGTGTCGTCGTCATGACCGCCACCCAGACCCGGCACAACGGGCCGATCTTGTGTGCCTTCTGGACCACCCTTGTCTCCCACCGGATCGACTGCCGAACAGGCCAATATTCCAAAAAGACTCAAAACTGAGAAAAAGACGCGCATAAGGGCTCTCCACCGTATTCCACTTCATCCAGGACTTTCTCTAAAAGTGTGCAACTGTCATGCCACGACAGATCCTCGTAAGTCTTCTTAATGACGCCTCTTTTCCCAGCAAACTCAGCCGCCCTAACCTTTTTACAGACCTAAATCTCAGGAAGGGGTCAGGAAGGGGTCGGGAGACGAAAGTGCCAGACTAGCTCAATCTTAAGCATACCGTTCCTTTCTCTCGATGGAGTACAGGCTGCAATTGTTCTCTAAGCAATGAACCACAGCTTTTGCTTTCCGCAGCACCAAGTTATGTCAACTGCCGCTGCGGAAGTGAGAGCTAGTATTGCGTTGGCTATTGGGCCGGAGTTTTAGGAGACAACAGATGGGCCCTTAGCGATTCATAGGGAACTGTCGATAAGGGTCCAGATGCGAGAAGACAAGGAGCGAGCATCGCAGTGTGGTTATCATGCCACTCGAGAAGCGCAGCGACGCGGCCGACGAAGCAGATGGGCCCTTAGCGACAGTTCCCTCAGGCTTGAATGACGGATTCCCACTGCAACCCGACCCCCTGTCGCCTTTTTGGTAGTTTGGGTCGATCGGAGTTAAAAAGCCTTTCGAGTTTTGACCATTTTAGATCCGTTTCAAGAAGAATCCAGTCAGAAGATTGTACGGCTTCTGCGTTTCGAAGCTGATGTTGATGAGTTGCAAAGGGAAATGGCACAAAAATGCAGGGCCTCTGGTGCTCCATAATCTCAAACACACTGAGAGCTCCTGCCCTCGCAATGATTAAATCAGCCGCCTGATAGTAGTCGGCCATCTTGTCTGAAAAGACAAAACATTCCGCGCGAATCTGAAAATTCTCGTAAGCCGACCGACAGTTCTCTAAAGAATGCGCCCCCGTTTGATGAAAGACTTGAATGTCAGGATCAAAGTTTCTTAAATCGGGCAATAATCTTATCCAAGCTTGATTCAAGGCCTTGGCCCCCTGCGATCCGCCCATCACGAGAATGTTTTTAGGAGGCCATACAAAATCTCGCGCCCCCTCTTGGGGACGCCTTAGAGCCCTTCGAACCGGAAGATCAATCTCTCGAAATCCGGGACTGGCAAAGCCCGAATAGGCAGGAATGCCAAGGCGAGCAAACAAGCGATTGGCTAAGCCCGGCACAGAGTTCTGATCAATCACCCGAATATTCCAACGCATCAGGGGCCGAGTCATCCAAGCCGCAAGAATGACGGGAACACTAGCATAGCCTCCCACCCCTAAAACCAATCGAGGTCGAACCGACCAAAGAATTCCAAGAGCCTGAAAAAATCCCCCCAGAATTGTGAAAAGAGCAAAGACTTTATCAAAGACAGACTTCCCTAAAACACCCCTCGCCTGCACAAAGCGAATCGACATTCTCGGGTCACTCAAATGAGTGCGAGCTTCGATCCCCTGTCTAACCCCCACAAATACCACCTTCGATTGGGGGTATCGTTCAAGAAAAGCTTCTGCGAACGCCACGCCACAAAAGAAGTGGCCCCCCGTCCCCCCACCGGCAACGATCATTCGAAGTTCTTTCAAATCCTCAGCCTCTTTCGATGAAGAGCTTGAAGCGCTCCCAAAGCCATCATGGAAACGATCAATGAACTCCCGCCCGCACTAAAAAAGGGTAAAGGCAAACCTTTGGTCGGAAGCAATCCAATCGTAACCATCATATTCAATAGAGCGGGAAGACAAATAAAAATACTCAAGCCTATTCCCAAAAAGTAGAGGCGCCCCTCCTGCTGTTGTCGGGCAATTCGAAATCCAAAGAGCATCAATAGAAAAAAGGCCGAGAGGACCGACATGGCTCCAAGTGCCCCCAGCTCCTCTCCAATCACGGAGAAAACAAAATCTGTATGCGCTTCCGGAAGGTAAAAGAGTTTCTGCTGAGAGTTCCCCAATCCCACACCCGTCCACTTACCTTCGAAAAACGCCAGATAAGATTGAATCACCTGAAATCCCGCCCCTTGAGGATCACTCCATGGGTTGAGAAAAGTCATCACTCTTTGCGTCCGATAGCTTGCCTGAAACAAGACAAACAGAAGAGCGGGGCTGGCTAAAAGCGCAAGCCCGCCAAGATACAGAAGAGGAACTCCCCCCACAAACCACATGGAGACACTGATTGCAAAAAGAGCCATCGCGCCCCCAAAGTCGGGCTGAAGAATCAGAAGAAACATCAAAAGAGACGTCGCTACAAAGAACGGAAGAAAACCTCGATTGAAAGACGAAAGACTCTCTCTCTTGATCCAAAGCCCCGCCGCCAAATAAAAGACGAACAACAGACGAACGAGTTCTGCGGGCTGAAAGCTCAAGGGCCCCAACTGCACCCATCGTTGAGCTCCACCGGCAGCACTACCAACTCCTGGAATCAGAACCAGCACCAGTCCGAGCACACAAAGAAACAGAAGGCTCAGTCGAAAGTCTAAAAGCTTCTCAATTGGAAGCTGAGAAATAGCGAAATACAAGCCCCATCCAATCGCCAAGAAAATGGCTTGTTTCTTCACGAAAAAAAGTGGGTCAGAGAATCTTTGCATTCCCAAGACGGCTGACGAACTGTAGATCATCACAAGACCAAAAAGACTTAAACCCACAAGAAGCAAGAAAAGCCCCATATGAGAGCAGCCCGCCGGAAAATATCTTGAACTCCTCAGGATCGCCCAGTTCGAACGAGTCACGGAGCCAATCCACGCCATTCCTTATTCTATCGAGTTTTGGCTCTGGCAATCAACGAAGATTCTGCCTCCTTCGCCCACTGAAAGAAACGATCCCCACGATCTTCATAGTTCTTGAATTCGTCAAAACTTGAACAGGCTGGTGAAAGCAGCAAAAGATCATCTTCTTGCAAGCGACTCGGAACTGACTTCATCAGATCCCCCAAGGACGAAAAGACTTCTGTCTTCACAGACGCACTCAGCGCTTTGCAGATCTTTTCACGGCACTCCCCATACACAAAGACTTGTTCAATTCCCGAAAGATCAGCCGCCAGCTCAGAAAAGTCTCCGCCTTTGTCCCGACCTCCCAAAATCAAATAAGATCTCCCTCTGATCTTTGGCCGACTCGCCAAGGCATAACGCGTCGAGGCAATATTGGTGGATTTCGAGTCGTTAACGAAAATCACCCCCCTTTCTGACTGCCATCGCTCTAGCCGATGAGGAAGGCTCTGAATGCGGCTCCATGCTCCGGCGGGTATCTTCAAAGACAGTCTTGACTCAAGAAAACCACCCACTCGCTTCAGAACATCCTGAAAAGGCTCAAGAGCCCAAAAGTCGACGGCTGAAGCCGCCAAGCCTGAGGGAGGACGGTAGTCCTTCGGGTAGATGATCGATTGAGCGTTTTTTAGAAGCCCCCATTTCGTCTGGTAGTAATCCTCGATCGAATCATATCGATCCAGATGATCTGGAGACAAATTCAAGAGAATCCCCAAGTTCATGCTTAGACCTTCGATTCGTTCCAATTGAAAGCTTGAGAGTTCCACCACCGCTAACTCGTAAGCCACCCCTCTCTGAAGCGCTTCAAAAAGGGGGGTCCCAAGATTGCCGCCCACAAAAACCTTTTCTTCTCCACAGGCCTCTTTCAAAAGCCCGCCAAGGGCCGCTGTAAAACTAGACTTTCCGTTGGTCCCCGTAATCCCAATAATTTGGCCCCCAAATTGATTGCAGAAAAGTTCAAGTTCTCTTTCCTCAACAGCCTGTACGGAAGAAAAAAATTCTCGCCGTGGATCAATGCCCGGACTCAAAAAGACTTTGGCTGGCAAAAAGTCCTCCCAAGAGATCTGCTCGAATCCGCCGGCGAATCTTTCCTTCTGAATCCATTCCCCGGCTGTCCAGTTCCACAGAGTCACCGAGTCTTCGGTCTCTTCTAAGGCCTGAGCCTGCCCAAAGAAACGAGCAATCGAAGTTGCGCTTCGGCCTCGGCCCAAACAAAGAATCGGAGGAGTCGACATCAGCGGAGTTTTAGCGTGGTCAGAGCAATCACGGCAAACAAAATTGAGAGAATCCAGAAGCGAACGATGACCTTAGACTCCGGCCAGCCCGAAAGCTCGAAATGGTGGTGAAGTGGCGCCATCCGAAAGATTCTCTTCTTCGAGCTCTTATACCAACCCACCTGAATCATGACCGACACGGCTTCCATAACAAACAAAAAACCGGCGATAAAAAGAACCAACTCCTGATGGATCAAAAGCGCTGAAACTCCAAGGGCGGCGCCTAAAGAAAGGGAGCCCACATCCCCCATGAAAACCTGAGCGGGATGGGCGTTGTACCAGAGAAATCCAAGACCCGCCCCAATCATGGCCGTCATGACGATACTCAACTCTCCCGCCCCGGGCATAAATTGAAACTGCAAATAATTAGAGAACAAGGCGTGACCAGACACATAAGCGATCACCGCCAGCACCAGGGCGGTCGTCATCACCGGCACAATCGCTAACCCATCAAGCCCGTCGGTCAAATTCACGGCATTGGAGGAGCCGACAATGACGGCCAAACTCCACAGATAATAGAGGAAGCCCACATCAAGGTAGGCCTCTTTAAAGAAGGGAAAGTGAATTCTCGACTCAATCAACCCCCACTCAAGCCCAAGCCAAACCGCTCCCAGAGCAATTGCACTTAAACTCAACATCTTGAGCCGAAAGCTCACCCCTTTTGAATTTTTCTTGCGAAGCTTTAAGAAGTCATCCAGAAAACCGACAAAACCGGAAAGTATCAGAACTCCCAGAACGATCCAGACGAGCAGATTGTCCAAACGATTGAAGAGCAAACACACCACAAAAATGGCTCCCACAATCAGAACCCCCCCCATGGTGGGAGTGCCTTTCTTCTTTAAGTGAGTTTGTGGCCCATCATCTCGAACGACCTGTCCGACTCGAAGGTTTTGAAGCCAACGCATCAACTTCGGCATAAAGAGAAGAACCATCAGAAAACTCAGAACCGCGGCTAAGAGCGCTCGAAAAGTGATGTAACGAAACAGATTGAGAATCAGACTGTCTTCAAAAAAGATTTGTAAAAAATTCAGGATCAAGTTTTAAGCCCCAGAATAGGCTCTCACAACTTCTCGATCATCGAAATCAAATTCTTGCCCCATTATCTCTTGAGTGGTCTCGTGACCCTTACCCGCAATCAACAAGACATCCTTCTCTTCCATCTCTGAGATCGCGGTTTCAATGGCAAGTCGCCGGTTTTCAATCACTCGACACGGCTTGATTTTCTGCATTCCCTGCAAAACCTGATTGATGATCTCAAGAGGATCTTCAGATCGAGGGTTGTCGGAACTCAAATAAACAACATCAGAAAAGAGTTCAGCAATCTGACCCATCAGCGGTCTTTTCTGACGATCTCGATCTCCGCCACAACCAAAAATCAGCCGAAGCTTCCCCTGACATAGGGGGCGAAGGCTCTGCAATACATTCTCCAATGCGTCTGGGGTGTGAGCATAATCCACGAAAACATTGGCTGAACGAGGGTGAGGAACTCTCTCCAAGCGCCCAGGAACGGCCTGAAAGGACTCTAAACTCGATAAAATTTCAGATAGCTTCATCTCTAGAGCCAAGCCTGCCGTGAGCGCCCCCATCAAGTTCTCCACATTATGTTTCCCAATCAGAGAACTTCGAAACTGAATCTTCTCAGCTCGGAAACGAGCACTGACTTCTGAGCCTGAAAGACTCGTGCTCCACTCTTCGAGCTGCAGCCTTTGAGAGTCATCTTCAGAAGTGGGACCTTCCCCCCAAGACCAAAGATTGAGGCCGGAGCCTTTCAGCTCTTCCAAAAGTCGAGACCCGTAGGCCTGATCTTCAGGCAGAATGGCAATCTTCTTCTGCTTTGAGGAGTTCCTTAACAGAGACGAAAACAAGATTTTCTTTGCCTGATAATAGGACTCCATATTCTTATGATAATCCAGATGCTCGGGGCTTAGATTCGTGAACAGGGCGAGATCGACTTCGACGCCACTGAGCCGACCCTGACTCAAGGCATGAGAGCTTGCTTCAAAGACAAGGGATTCTGCACCCAAGGCCTTCCAACGAGCCACTAACTTTTGGAAAAGCACGAAATCCGGAGAGGTCAACGAAGACCCCCACCGATCGTTCTCGAAGCGAGAGTCAATCGTACCCATTCGAGCCGTTCGAAAGCCCGCGGATTTCAAAACTTGCTCCAAAATAAAACAGCTGGTGGTCTTGCCGTTCGTCCCCGTGATCGCACAAGTCAGCAGATCTCGCGTCGGGTCACCGTAGAGCTTCTTGGCAAACAGAGACATCGCTAAGCGACTATCTCGAACCACCAAATAATCTCGATCTTCTGGAATGAGATCGACCCCCTCTTCTACGACAAAGGCCTTCACGCGGCCCTCTTTGAGCAGTTCAGGAATGAATTGATGCCCATCTTTACTTAAGCCCCTTCGACAAAAGAAGACCAAAGAGGAACCGGTCAGTTGATTAAGCTCTCGAGTGTCTGAGAAAATGCCATCGTAAGAGCCTTCGGCCCGAGCCTCTAGCCAAAGATCGGCGGATTGAAGCTCAGCCTGCAAATCAGAGAAGCGAAAGGCTTTGAGAGGTTCCGTCATCTGTTTTTTAGAATTAGGCTGGATCGCTATTCGAAGTAAACTCGAATTTGATCCTCAAATCTCTCTTCTCGAACGGCCTGACCGATTCCGTAGAGTTCCACCTGAGCCCTTTGCTCGGGGGGCCAAGAACGAATCTCGGTCAAAACCTCCTGAAAATTCCTTCCCACAAAGCCTTCCACTTCGATCTCCGCTCGCCCCGCCCGAAGAGACTCTGAAGAAACTGAGGAAATGCCCAATAGCCCGAGGGCCTGAGTGGCGATTCTTCGAAAACTCGGCGCCGCCGTGAAGCCCCCACTCGCAGCCCCTTGAGGAGAATCGTAAGCCACAAAGAGCACAAAGGCGGGGTCTCTCGCGGGCACAAAGCCCACAAAACTCGCAATGAGTTCTGTATTTGAGTAAGAGCGCCTCGTTTGACCCTCCACCACGGTCTCCACAACTTTCTGAGAGGTCCCGGTCTTGCCCGCCACCTCAAAACCAGGAATGGCCGCCTGCTTACCGGTTCCCCCTTCTTGAGTCACACTGATCAGCATTTCACTCAACAAGCGCGCCATCTCTGGCTTCATCACCTCTTCTCGTTCAATCTCTTGTTCAAACACAACCGGCCCGCCTGCATCTGAACTTTGAATTCGTTTGACGACATGAGGTCGCACCAAATAACCGCCATTGGCGAAACTCGCAAAGAGTCGCAAGATCTGGAGGGGCGTGGCCGCGATTCCCTGTCCAAAGCTAATGTTCGCCAAATCAATGGGCCGCCACGAATTCGCCGGACGAACAATGCCCCTGGCCTCTCCGGGAAGATCAATGCCTGTTGGTCTTCCAAACTGAAGCCGCTCGATGAGTTCACCGAAAACTTGATTCCCTAACTGCATCCCAATCTTCGCAGCCCCAATATTCGACGAAACCGCCAACAGCTCTTCAAGACTCAGCCAACCGTATTTTCTACGATTGAACTCTCTCACTGATTGAGAGCCGATTCGAAGAAGACCTTCCTCTGCGAAGATTTGGCTCGTACGAGTCATGTGAAGCTTTTCGAGAGCCCCCAAAATACTCAGCACTTTGAATGTACTCCCGGGCTCATAGACATCCGAAACCACCCGATTTCGAAACACAGGAGAGTCCGGTCGCTCCCCATCAATGGAAGCCATGGCTAGAATCGCACCACTCTGAGGCTCCATCATCACCGCTTGAGCAGAGATCGCCTGGGTTTGTTGAAGAACCTGCCTCAACTCTTGTTCCATGATTTTCTGAAGCCCAAGATCGATGGTCAGCACGACATCTTGACCTTCAAACCACTGCCTCTCAAAGTCTCGAAACAAAAGCAAGCGACCGAGTGCATCCCTCAAGCCCAAGTCAGAGGCTTGATCGGAAGCCTGCAGCCAGCGATCATAAGATCTTTCGACCCCCTCCAGACCCACCCCATCTCTGCCTGCAAAGCCAATGAGGTTTCGTGCAAGCTCCCCTTGAGGATAAACTCGCTTACTCTCCTTGCTGCTATGAATGCCAGGAATATCAAGGGCAAAAATTTGTCTAGCCGTTTCCTCATCCACCTCTCGTCTCAGCCAAACGAAAAATCGATCTTGAGAGAGTAGCTCTTCAATTCTCTCCGGACTCAAACCCAAATGAGGACTTAACTTATACGCAACCGATCGAGGGTTTTCGATCAGTCTCGGATTGGCAAAAAAACTTTGGCTAATCAAAGAGAGGGCCAATGTTCTTCCGGCTCGATCCTGAATGCCACCGCGACTCTTGAGAAGACTTTCGGCTTCTCGGCGCTCTGTCCATCGAGACTTGTTCTCCGACAACTGCAGAAGCCGTTCATGAGGATTGAGCTGAAGCTGAACGAGCCTCCAACCCACGGCGACAAAACCCGACACAAAAACAAAGAGCAAAACGAAGAATCGAACATTCACACTCACGGAAGCCTCCTCAGCTGGCTGGGCTCTGGCACCTTCCAGCCCGACTTCCAGGAAGCTTTAGGACTGAGAGCTTCAGCTAGCTCCGCCTTTAAGCGCAGATTCTCTTCTTTGAGTGAGCGTTCGTAAGACTTCAAATCAAAAAACTGATAGGCGAGCTGCGTCATATGCAGTCGAATTCCGAGCGTAATGAGGCCATAAAGCAATACGCCAGTCAGAATTCCCCCAAGCCAAAGCCTCATTCGTCTAACACCTTCTCGTAAACTCGAAGTTTTGCAGACCTCGCCCGAGGGTTTGACAAAGTCTCTTCGTCGCTCGCCTGAATGACTTTTCGATTGATCGCTTTCAATTTTCCCCTCAGACCCAATTTTACCCTACGATCCTCTAAACTATGAAATGTTATTACACCTAACCTTCCAGCCGGTGCCAAGACTCGAGGAATCTCTTGCAATGCAAGGTCCAGCTGACCCATCTCATCGTTCACCCACACACGAATGGCTTGAAATGTACGAGTCAGCGGATGACGACCTCGATGATCTTTCGAATCCAATCGATAGCCCAGGGCTCGCACAAAAGCCTCTGTCGTTTTCACAGAGGCCGTCTTTCGCTCGCGCACCCAAGTTCGAGCCAAGCGGCGGGCTCTGGGCTCCTCTCCGTACTCAAACAGCAACTTCGCAAAATCTCGCTCCGACACTTCTGCGAGCCGTTGCCATGCGGGCTTTCCAGCTTCTGGATTCATACGCATGTCCAGAGGCCCATCCTTCTGAAAACTAAACCCCCTCTCAGCGGAATCCAACTGAAAGGACGAGACACCCAAGTCCATCAAGATTCGATCATAAAACCGAGTTTCAGCTTTAAGAAAATTGCCAAAACTTCCGTGAAAGAACTCAACTTGAGGAAAGTCCTTTAAGTTCTTTTTTGCCTCGCCAATGGCGACCAGATCTTGATCTAAGGCAACAAGCCTCTCTACACTCGGGCAATTTTCTAAGAGAAGCCGAAGGTGACCGCCCCCTCCGACGGTCGCATCCAGCAGCGAGTGAATCGGTTCAGACCAAGCCATTTTTTCCAATACCGATGCCGTCAAAACAGGAATGTGCTGCATTTCTGAGGATTGGAGCACAGCCGGCGAGAAAAGACAGGTGCTAATTTACCCGAATTTTGTACTCGGCTTGAGATTCATAACGATACAGGCTTTGATCCCCTCGTTTCTCCGTCTTAACTCGAGCGGGACCACAATCGTGAATAATCACTCGACCTCGATTCAATTGCCGCAACTCCCTCTTCCATGAGCGGCAGGCCTGATCCCAATTCCGATAGGCTCGGCGATCGTTGACATGAGGCTCGCCCGACAGAGTCTTTTGACCACTGACGACCTCAACGGCTGTAGAAGAATCTCTGTCTCGCCTTGAGTCCAATATGACCGTGGGGGATCTAGGCCGAATGGCGTCCTCAGCCTCAGCAACTTCGACTGAACTCAATCCCAAAAAAAACAGTGCCAGGCTGAATGGAAGTTTCATAAAATTGCCAACTTCTTCAGAACATTGAGAATATGATCTCGATCCTCTTCCTTCAATCCCAGAAACTTGATTCCCATCCCCAATTCCGGATCTTCTTCATCATCACTTTTCCACATGACCTCACCCCGGGTACGAATCAAGATCTGATCGGGAAGGCTGAACTGAATATTCACAAGAGTGCCTGGTTCGAGAGGCTCCTCTGTCTGGATAAAAATTCCACTCTGAGACAGGTTAGATGAGTACTCAAACAAATAGTGATCTTGGGTGGACTCGATATCCACTTTCAACTGAATTGGAATCCGAGGCGCTGATCGCTTGTCACGGGCTCGCGCCCGAGATGACTTCATCCGATGACTCGCGCTTGATTGGGATTTCTTTCTTGCTTGCATCTCCCCACCCTTGAAAATCCAAGAGACGCCACTCCCATCGCGACCTCCCCCTCCACTTATTCTCAGAAAGCTGACCAATAAAGTCGAGGGAAAATCGATCTTTCTGGATCTTCTGGAACAGGCTAACCCAAGGGCTCTGAAATTGCAAAACGGAGGTCTTTTTTCCCTGAATTTTGCCTTCTAGGCGCAAATGCTTCTCCTTAAGGATCCTGAGATTCTCCACAGAAAAACCCAGAACAAGAGCCTGCGGAGGAGGATTCGCCTGACCAAATGGCTTTAAAATCTCAAAGTCCTCAAACTGAATAGGGGCCGAAGACGGCTTCTCGCGCACCACAAACTCGGGCTTCCAAGGTGGCTCTTCAGAAAGCCCTCGCTTACAAAAGACTCGAAAAGCCTCCCGAAATTTTGGCAACTGAGATTCTAAAACCGAAACGCCCGCGGCGGCCGCATGCCCCCCAAAACTCAAAAGCAGCTCTTCTTGCGATTGGATTCCTTGTAAAATTTGGGCCAAATGAAAGCCCTCTGGCGCTCTCAGAGAGCCTTTCCAGACGGAGTCTTTGAGCTTTCCCTCTTGATCCCAAGAGACTTCATCTTCCATTCGAGTCAAAACACAGGCGGGCTTTCGGGTTCTTTCCACCACCTTAGAAGCAATCAGACCCACCAGCCCCAAATGAAAATCTTCTGACCAAATCAGGTGGGCGGACTCCTCCGGAAGAAGTTGAGACAAAACTCTGTCTGTTTGTTCCGTTTGAAGTCGTCGTCGCTCTCGATTCAGAGTCTCCAGTTCAAGAGCCCGAGTCTGGGCCTCTAAGCGAGAAGCAGACAGCAGAGCCCTCAGCCCGGCTTCGGGATCTCCGACTCGACCGGCCGCGTTTAAGCGAGGTCCGATCACGAAGCCAATATCTTCAGCTTCCAGATCCCCCAAATCCTGGCTGGCCTGTTCCGCCAAAGCCTTCCAGATCGGCCGCTGAAGAGATTTCATCTCTTTCAATCCTTCTCTCACCAAAATCCGATTCAGACCTTGAAGCGGAACCATATCACAGATCGTTCCCACCGCGACCAAATCCAGAACTTCCTTCAAGCGGAAGTTTCTCAAGCCCAATGCTCGTCGAAGCGCGGTCATCAGCAAAAAGGCCACGCCTACACCCGCCAAGTTTTTATCCGGATAGAAGCAGTCAGCCTGTCGTGGGTTAATCACCGCGTCGGCCCTCACTCGCTTTGGGGGAGGACTGTGGTGATCGGTCACGATCACTGGAACGAATCGTTCTTTCAAAAACTCAATGCCTTCAAAAGAACTCACGCCACAATCGCAGGTCAGGACCAGGCCCACGGCTGGATGAGTCTCAACAACTCGCTTCGCCGCCACAGCGCTGAGACCGTAACCCTCCTTGATCCGATGGGGAATGAAGGCTTCGACTTTGGGAAATCCCATGGCTCGAAGACTGCTGACCAGCAGACAGGCGGCCGTACTCCCGTCCACATCGTAGTCGCCAAACACCAAAAGCTTTTGTTTATTCTCCTTGGCTTTCAGCAGGAGTTGAAGCGCAGGCTCCAAGTCTTTCAGTAAATTTTCGGGGCGAATCAGTAGATCCCAGGACGGGTACAGAAAAGCCTGAACTTCCTCATCCGTTCGCAGACCCCGACTCCACAAAACCTGCCGCAGTGGTGAACTCCAATCTCTGGCAAAGTTCGCAGGACAGTCTTGAGGCCAATCAAACTTCAAATTCTAGGCTACCGCCGCTTTCTTTTTCTGATTCACACCAGCCCCTCTTTTAGAGAGCCACAGATTCATCCAATAGACCAAGGGGGCGGCCACAAAAATAGAGGAATAGGTCCCCACAAGGATTCCCACACACAAAGCGAAGGCGAAGCTGTGAATGACAGGCCCCCCGACGACCCACAAAACGACCGTCGCCATGAGGGTGGTGGCCGAAGTGATCACGGTTCGATTCATGGTTTGGTTGATGGCGATATTCAAGATATCAATCAAGGACTTCCCCTTGTACTGCCCAATCGACTCCCGAATTCGATCGTAAACGACAATCGTATCATTGATCGAATAGCCCGCCACGGTCAGCAGAGCGGCCACGACCGCCAGATCAAATTCAAAGCCTGTAAGCGCAAAGAGTCCAACTGTGATCAAGACATCATGGCCTAAAGCCACCACTACTCCGGGCGCATACATTAAATCAAATCGCAAAAAGATATAAATGAAGACCAAAAGAATGGTGACGAAGATCGAAAGCAGGGCGGCCGTCTTCAAGTCCTGCCCAACCCGAGCGCCAACAAAGTCAACCTTTTCAACCACGACTCGGGCGTCAGCATTCTCGCCAACCAACTCCCTCTGAAAATATTGAACAATCTCCGCAGGCAGACTGGAAAAAGAAATCTCGTACTGTTGAGCCTCCATCGACCCGAAACTGAGAACATCAAGAATGCGAATGGGCCCGAGAGATTGACCGACCAAAATGCCCCTTAGACGATCGAGGCCTTCGTCAGTCTCGATGACCACAAAAGCTCGCTCGAAGCCGCTCAGTCGAAACTCTCTCAACCCAGCTTCTGAGAGACCGATCTCTTCTTGTAGGATGGAAAAAATGGCATTCGCCATTCCCTCCTCCTCGAAGATATCAGCCGGAAAGCTGATGATATACTCCGAAGGCCGCTGATCGAACTCCGTGCCGAAGTTTTGAACCGTGGCTTGGCTGATCCCGAAGTCTGACAATCCAGAACGAACTTGGTCAGCCGTCACTTCCGCCTCCTCGGGAAAATTCAAAACCATCTGAACGCCGCCGGCGAAATCCACCCCGAAATTGAGCCCCCGATCCATAACAAAAAAGACACTCAATGCACACATGGCAATGGACAGGCCAGAAAAAAAACGCCGCCCCTGCAAGAAGGGAATATTCAAATTGTCCGAAAAAAGTCTAAACATTCAACTCGCTCTCCTTCGTGACCAATTGGAAGCCTAGATCCACAGTCTTTTTACCGCGCGCTTCTCTAAAAACCACTCCAAGATCCACCTTGAAAACCAAAAGGCAGAGATATAACCGCAGATGATTCCCACCATCAAGGTCACTGCAAAGCCTCGAATCGGACCCGAGCCGAAATTGAACAAGACCGCCGCCGCAATCGCCGTCGTGATATTGGCATCAAGTATGGCTTTGTGAGCTGCTGCATAGCCCGCCTCAATCGCAGTTCGAATTTTTCGCTTCTCGTTGCGCAGCTCCTCTCGTATCCGCTCAAAGATGATGACATTGGCATCCACACAGATTCCAATCGTTAAAACAATGCCTGCAATTCCAGGAAGCGTCAGGGTCGCCTGAAAAAGAGACATCACCCCCAGAATCATCAGCAAATTCAAAGCCACCACCACATCGGCCAAGACGCCAAATGCTCGATAATAGAAGGCCATAAAAATGAGGACGAAAATCGCCGCCAAAAGTCCCGCCACTCGTCCGGCCTCAATCGAGTCTTGCCCAAGACTCGCGCCCACGGTCCGGTTCTCCAAAATCTCAACCGGAGCGGGCAAGGCCCCTGACCGAAGAACAAGAGCTAAATCTCGAGCCTCTCTCATCATCTCGGCTCTCGATCCTGTGCCCAAGGTGATCTGGGCGGCCCTGGCAATTGCGGGAATTCGGCCCTGAATCTGTGGAGCGGAAATCACGGCGGAGTCTAGAACAATCGCCAAACGACGGCCTACATTCGCCGCTGTGATCTCCTCAAAAATCTGAGCCCCAGGGGCTGTCAATCGCAAGGAGATTACGGGCTGATTGGTTGTTGCATCGGTCATCACCCGAGCGTTCTCGACCGCGCCCCCCGTCAGAGCCACTTCGTCATGAAGAAGATAGGGGACCAAGCGGGTATCTCCCCCTCGTCGATCCACCACTCTCTCGAAAGAAATGATTCGACCTTCAGGCAGGCTCTCTTGAGCCAAAGCATTGAGCTGATCCAGTTGATCCCGTGTAAAACTGCTGATGATTCCGACCTCTTGTCGGTAACGATCAGAAATCTCTTCGAGCTCCGATCGACTAAAGTCATCGTCAACCAGTTTGTACTCCAACAAAGCCGTCTGACCGATGAGCTGAATCGCTCGATCAGGATCTTGCACCCCAGGAAGTTGCACCAAAATTCGATCTTGACCCTCAATCTGAATGATGGGTTCCGCTACGCCGAACTCATCCACACGATTTCGAAGAATTTCTCGGGCTTGTTCCAAGGACTGTTCGATGATCTCCGCTCGCCTGGCCTGCTCTAGACTCACGCTCAGCTCTCGTTCACTCCTCTGAATGGGTTGTGTCAGAACCGTGTAAAAATCCTCTCGAATGCTTCGTCTCACAGCATCCAGATGATTCTCCAAGCCTCTTGCGCTCGCAAACCGAAGAATCAAATCATCTGAAAATTGTTGGCTACGGCGAAGCTCGAATCCGCGAATGCCCTCGGCTTCCAACTGTAGGGATAACTGAGCGGCCAACTGATCGAGCTCAAGCTCCACAGCCCGCTGAACATCCACCCCAAGAATCACATGAATCCCACCCTGTAAATCCAATCCTAAGTTCAAAGATCGTTCTGGAAGATAAGATCGAAAAGGAGAATCCTCTGGAACAAAGCTAGGGGCTACAAGATAAAGAGCCCCCAAAAAGACGAACAAAACAATGAGCATCCTCACAACTTAGACCCCCTCTTTAAGCCGCCGACTTTGCATCTTCTGAGTTCTTCGAGAATCGGGCAGAAATTGAATTTCGATCCACTCGAATGCGAACATTGGGGGCCACTTCTAGGGTCACAACCTTTTCAGCCACTCCATGAATCTTTCCGAAAACTCCCGCTTGAGTCATCACCTCGTCCCCTTTCTCAAGGCTTGTCACCAAGTTGGCGTGATCTCGAGCTTTCTTGGCCTGTGGGCGAAGAATGAAGAGATAGAAAATCAGAAAAATCAGTCCAAACCCAATCAACATGGAATAGCCAGAACCCGCGGGCTCTGCCTGGGCCATGGCTTCAGACGCAAAAAACAGGGTCAATCCCAGAGATAAAAGAGAAAATTTCATCATATCCCCCGAAAATTAGGTTGAACGCCCCTGAGTGTAAAGGAAAATGAGGAGCTAAAACGGGGTCTCTACGAGCTTTCCACACCGGCCCAAGCGCCCTCTTAAATTGTGATGCTCGCCAAACTCCTCATCAAGGAATGGCATCAAAGGTCCTAGCTCAGGCGTTCAAAGATCGGAAACACGATAGTCTTTCGGAAAATCGAAAAACTGAGACTCGCCCCCAAGATACAAATTCTTTGGGTCCTTCAAAAACTCTTGAGCAAACTCGTAAAAATCACCTGACTCCAGAAGATCGCGAATTTTTCGAAAAAGCTCCAAAAAATAACTGACATTATGAAGCGTCGCAAGCCGAGCCGCCAAGGGCTCTCCCATCACAAACAAATGTCGCAGAAAGGCCCTCGAATAAGAAGAGCAAACCCGACAGGGGCAACTGGAATCAAGCGGCCCCTCATCGCGGGTAAACTGTTGGTTGAACAAATTCAAGCGCCCTGTCTCGGTCATCACAATCCCATGCCGTGCATTCCGAGACGGAATCACACAATCAAACATATCGATTCCACAAAGAACCCCAAAGACCAAATCTCTGGGCGTGCCCACTCCCATCAGGTAGTGAGGCTTTGAAAAGGGAAGTTTGTCTCGCAGCTCAAAAAGCGTTCTGACAAAATCCTCTTTCTCTTCTCCTACACTTAGGCCTCCAATGGCCACTCCTGGCCATTTTCGTTCGTGCTTCTCTTCAAGCTTCATCAGGTCTTGAAGAGATCTCTCTCGCAGATCTGAGTCGCAAGCCCCCTGCACAATCGGAAACAAATGAAGTTCGGGCCGAGACCAGGCCGCCAGACTTCGATCGGCCCAATGCAAAGTGCGACTCATGGCTTCAAGAATCTCAGAGCGGGGCAAATCGGCTGCCGGGCAATGGTCAAGAACCATCATGATATCGCTACCCCATACTTCTTGAGATTGGACGACGGACTCCGGACTCAGGAAAATCCGCCGTCCGTCAATATGGTCCTGAAACTCGACTCCTTCGTCACTCAACTTCCGTCGCTTCGCGAGGCTGAACACCTGAAAGCCTCCACTGTCCGTCAGAAGATTTCGCTTCCAGCCCAAAAAGGAGTGAAGACCTCCGAGCGATTCAATCGTTTCTAGGCCGGGTCGAGAGGACAAATGATAATTGTTGGCCAAAATGACCTCAGCCCCAAGCTCTTCGACTTCCCAGCTGCTCAGGGCTCGAATGGCCCCGTAGGTTCCAACCGGCATAAAGACCGGCGTTTCAATGGGGCCATGAGCACACTGCAAACGGCCCCGCCGCGCACAAGACTGAGGATCAGATTTTAGAATCTCAAAACTCACTGCGCCTCTGTCTTAGCGGATAAAAAGAGCATCTCCATAGGAAAATAAACGAAAACCCCTAGAAATCGCTTCTTGATAGACTTTCCGCCACAAGGCTTTCGGACAAAGACTGGAGGGTTCTAAAAACGCGGCCACCAATAAAAGTAAAGTCGATTGGGGCTGATGAAAGTTGGTGATCAAGGCGTCCACCACCCGGAAGTCAAAGGGTGGAAAGATGAAAATGTCTGTCTCTGCCTCTGCGCTCTCATCCCCCAGTTCGGAAAGCCGAGCTCGAGATTCCAAAGCTCTCAAGACGGTGGTGCCAAGGGCTACCACCCTTCCGCCCTCGGCTTTCGTCTCACTGATTCTTCGCCAAAGTTCTGAAGAAATGCGGTATCGCTCTCGATGCATACGATGTGAAGATAGCTCTTGGACCTCAATCGGAGCGAAGGTGCCCAAGCCAATTTCGAGTTCGAGAGAGAGCCGTTGAAGCCCTCGTCGTTCAAAGGCCTCAAAAAACAGATCGTCGCAATGAAGGGAGGCGGTCGGTGAGGCCTTGGAAGAAAGATCGGTCTCTTGGCAGGCGAATGGGTTTTGATAGGCTTTCGGATCGAGTTCCCAATCCTCTGACTCCGTTCTTTGCTTGCGAGCCGCACGAATATAAGGAGGAAGCGGAGTTTTTCCAAAGTCTTTCAGATAGCTCTCAAAGACCGAGGGCGCGATCTTCAAAATCGCCTCTTTGCCCGTCCGAGAGAGGATCTCAATCTCTGGTCCCTCAAGAAGCTTCAGAGTCTCCCCGGGCCGCCACTTCCCTTGAAGCCAAACTCGAGTCATGGCCTGCTGGTGATTGGGCTCTGCTCGTTCCGAAAAAAAGCCCCCCAAGAAAAGACCTTCGAACTTTGCGCCTGACTCCTTTTCACAAAGAAAGCGGGCGGGAATGACTTTTGTCTCATTCGTTACCAGCAGATCTTGGGGTGTCAGTTCATCCAAAAGATTCATAAACTTCTTTTGTGCCAGTTGATGAGTGGCCCGATCGAAAAGTAAGAGTTTCGCATCAGAGGGGGGCTCGACCGGTCGGGTCGCCACCAAGTCGGCAGGAAAATCGAAATCAAAGTCTTCTAATCTCACTCGACCGAGGAGTTATCGGAATCGGGCTCTGTTGAAAAGCGGACACTGCCCTCAAAACGAGTGCGAGGAGCTTCTCGTTGCCGAGAAAGAGCTGAAGCCAAATGGAAGGGAATCTTAAGGCCTTCGGAACTAAATTCAGGCTGACCCAGGGCAATGGGGAAAGCGGGCCTGTCGCTCAGCTCGCCATCCGGACCCACGGCCATCAGACCGGGAAGACCCATGGCTGGAATCCGAACGGATATGGGAACCCCAACCAGCTCTCGATTCTCTTTATTTCGAGTGACCAGTGCTTCCCTGAGTTCGAGCTCAATACTGTTGGCGACATGACGACGTAAGCCAATGGCCGCGCGAGCGATATCCTGCAAGAAGTAGCCCGGGCCTTCCCCCCAGCCCTCTGAGCGGAGAGCAAAGCGACTCGGATCGACCTGAAAACTCAATTCATACTCAAAGGGAACTTCTTCTCCGCTCAACTCGGGTCGCTCGAGAAAGACATTTCGGATTCTCAGCTCCAAGGGGATCTCAATCAGATGTTGATTCTTCCATCTCAGAAGGCCCTTTTGCTCCGTCTTCAAATAGAATCGCAGAACAGGTCCTGACGTTTTGAACTCCACTTGAGGTTCCAGAAGCTCGGCAATCACCGATTCGTTCACCCCGAATCGTCTTTGGCCATTTTCCATATCTGAATACAAAAGCATATCTCTCAAGAGAGGGGCCGCTCTTTCAGCGACCACTTCAAAATAGTCTTGAAAAAGCTCCTGACGCACTCGAATAAAACCGACGGGTGGAATCTCTGATTGGGGTGGAAACTCCAAGCTTGAAGTGGAAGGCTGCTCTTGACGACTTCTTGGCCTGCCCACCCCCCTGCGAGCGACAAAGCTCGGAAGGACCTGGCCAATCAAGCCGGAGGCTGAAAGCTCCACTTGTAAGGCTCCCGGCAAAAGACAAGCCGGGGGATCGAGGACCTCAGCAATTCTTTCGCCCAGACTCCGTTGAACCTCTGGCGGAACTGGCTCAGTCTGAGAAGGCCCCTGTCGAGGATCTTCTTGCTCTTGCCAATCTTTCTTAAAGGCATCAAGTCTTGAGTAAAGCCCACTCAAAGAGCTTTCTGAGATTTCCCCGCGCTGATCAAGGACGGGAAGTTCTCCACGCAGACTCTGTAACCAGTGAAAGAATTGTTGGTCCCGCAAGAGGATGGGAATTTCATCTTCACTGGCCTTGATGGAGTCGACTCTGTCTCGATAAAATTTCTTCCAATTTTCGAGCTGCTCGAGTCGTGCTTGAAACACGAACTCTCGATGATCGAGTGAAATCATTCGATTCAAATCCCAGTTCTCTTTGAGCAAATCGGCATGCTCGATTAGCCACTGCTCAATGGCCTCCAGATGCATCAGACTTCTCTCGGCAAATGTTCTCTCTGTTTGCAAGGCTCTTCGATCGGCGTTTAAGATATCTTTGAGATTCACCTCAGAAATCATAGACTCCACGAAGTCGCTCGCTTCTTCACCGCCTTTCTTGACGGCTTCAGCCAGCCGCTCAAAGAGGTCGATAGGATTGGGGGAAGGAGGGCTTCCGTCCGCTTCTCTTTGCTGCCTTTTCTCCAATGAGTCCGAAAAGTCAAGAGTGCTGGGAAAGTCTGCCAGAGTCCGTTCGAGGTAGGCTCGAAGACTCTGAAGTCCGTCCCTCAGTTTTTTGTTCAGCTCTAAATCCTCTAAGAACTCTCTAGCCTGACCAAGTGCCACCTTCTCAACCAGTTCCCGCGCATTGGCCTTATCCTCTTCATCCCCCACACGGACATGTCCAAGCGCATCAAACCAAGGCAGAAGCTCGTTGGTCACCACGAGTTGAAACTGTCTAGAGAGAATTTCTAGAACCTCTTGAAACATTCCCCCTTTGGGATTCTCAAGCTCTTGACTTAAATCGCCATTCAAAGCTTCTTGCATCATGGATCTCAAGTTCAAGCCCAGCTCTTTTTTGATCGTGTCAACATGGGGGCGAAGCGCATCCACCAAGCCCCTTCTTTTGAGAATCTCGGCGCTCCCTTGAGCCACCGCACCTGGAACCGCTGGTAATCTCGCGCCCAAGCCCCGCAGCGCCTCCACGGCTCTCAAGCCCGCTTGTTGTTTCCAGCCCCCTCCAACAATTTCTCCCACTTCGGGACCATGAAGTCCTGATTCAACCAGTTCATATTCGGACAAAATCCTTTCAAGATTTGAGGCGGTCGGCAGCAGAACATAACCCAGTTGAGGATGCGGTCTTAACTCCCATCGAACCAGAAGCTGAGGGGAGTTTGGATTTCGCAGCCCGATTTCAATCCACTCGATTTCTTGATTGTCTAAGGAGAGATTCTCAAGACGAAAACGAAGATATTCTGGCAAATCAAGCCTAGTGATCGCCCCGAGCGCGGCGGGAGCAGAGCGCAAACCCTCGGCTAAATCGCTGAGATCCGTATCAGTGACCCCCAACGCCTCCTTCTCTTCCTCCGTCCAGTCCTTCCACTCGAGTTCAAAGGAGTTTTCTGCCAAGAAAGCTCGACCGAGCCTAGAACCCGATGACCGAAGAGTCGGCAGAAATTGAAGAAGCAGGCCTGCCTCCGATTCAGCTGCTTCATCTGAAGCGTCCGCCTCAGATGAGTCTTCCGAGCCCAATCTAAACTTCCGGCCATCGAGAAATCGATTGGCCTCAGCCACAAAGAGCGCTTCTAGCTCCGCTTGTTTTTCTTCTGAGAGTAAGCCCTGGGCCACCGGCAGCAAGCTCGGAAGCTGAAGCATCATTGAGTTTGAAAAATCAAGAGCAAAGGGCGTTCGATCCAAAACAAGACCGGGCAGATCTTCTGAAACTGAAAGCTTAGTCCGATTGAGAAAAGTTCGGTCCAAAAAATCAGCTTTCAGAACTATCGAGTCTAGGTCGAATTCCAAACGAGCAACCTTATTGTCCGAAGAGGGATCCTCAACCAAATTGACAGAAAAGGAAACCTCAACCAGAACATCCTGACTGCCTCGGTCTTTGTTCATCCAGATTTCGAGCGCAGAGGCAGGGTGGCTCTCAAGAAGATGAATGCCTGCAAGGGCTTCGGAAATTCCTCTCAACAAGATAGGAGCGTCTTTTCCAAAAGCATTTTCAGACACTCCAAAAAACAAAGGCTTCCACTGAAAATAAAAATCTGAATCCATTTGAAATACAGCCTGAAGTCGACCCCTCTCAGAGAGCAGACGAATTTCCGGTCGACCCAGTAGGCTAAAGGGAATCTCTGACTGAAAGACTCCGATCAAGCGGCGCCTCTCGGCCTCACTCATATTCTCAAACCAGTTTTTAAACTCGTCATCATAGACTCGAATCTCAAACTCAATCTCGTCGGGTGGATCGAGCTGATATTCTAAACTCTCCCGTTCTTTTTTGAGCTGATCGAGAGATCGCTGTTGAGAAATCTGAAGACCTTCTGGGTGAGGAGACAACTCCAATCCAGCTGGGTGAGGAGACAACTCCAATCCAGAGGCCCCTCGGTTTGCTATTGATGTCTTCAATCGTTCAATCGCCTTCTGAACTTCTTTGAGCTCTTGCTCTAGAGATTCTCGCTCCGACTTGTTCAGCTCAGGATGCGTCTTTTCTTTCACCACGGCCACCAAAGGCAAACTGTAAGCGGGAAGCAAATCTTCCGAGATAGCGGAAGCGAGCTTCAAAACATCGTCTCCAAAGGCCCCTCTCCTAAAGAGCTCTCGAATCAGCCCTTCGATCCCCTCTTTCGAAAAGATTTGATCGGCGGCAAACTTCACCTCGTCTCCAATCAGCTGAAGATCGAGAACATTCCCTTCAAGCCTCTCCAACTGAAAGCTCAACAATCTTGGGGCAGCCTCAGCTTCCTCCGCAGTGGAAGAAGTACCCAACGAGGCCGAGACTTCCAAGGAGATCTCGGTGGGTTGACTGAACCTCCACACTCTGTTTTCTAAAAAGTCTAAACCAACAGGCATCTCTTGCCCCTCATACTCCCAAGCGAGACTGACAAATTCGACATGAACTTTCGGGTCAAGTTCTCCTGACAGCTGAGCTCGCAACAAATCTTTCGAGTCTGAAGAAGAATCTGAACCCGATGAGCTCTGCAAAAGCCTAGTCTCGGGATCTTCCCAAAGACTGGGGTCGCTGTCTCCGAAGGTTTCGACACTGTAATCCAATTCTTTTAGACCCGGATCGAGCTCCAACCTCAAGTTATAAATCAAAGTCGAATCAAAGACCGCAGACACCAGCGATCGAATCGCAGGCCTATGCTTTTCCTTGATCGCCTTTAAGCGCTTCGATCGCTCTTCTGCATCTAAGGATTCGGGCAAGGCCTTCTCGAGGTATTCCCAGATCAAGTTCAAGGCTTGAGTTTCCATAGCCTGTCTCTTGGATCCGTCGGCATCATTCGAGAAAAGCAGTTGAGAAATCGACACTCGCGAAGACCGATCAATCACTTGTTGAAAGCCGCCTTCTTTCTCCCAATACTCTCGAACGATTTCCTCTAGGCTGGTGCCGGAAAGAAAAGACTCTAAGAAGTGCGGCAGCAGATAGGAAGCAATCAAGTGGAGGCTCTCCGGCGCCAGATCAAGCCTAAACTCCGCTGGGGAAGAGGCGTTCTCAGTCCCCTCATCCGCCCCGACCGGCTCATAGCCGCTCAAAAGCGCAAACAACACAAATGACTGCCCAAAAAACCGGCCCATCCTACCCTAAAGTTGCTGCAAGGCTCGGGCCAGGAAATGAGCCGAAATCCGGAATATAAATCCAATAATATCAATAAGATAGCGGCCGTTCTGGGGTCCTTGGACAGAAAGCTCTGCAAACTGACCCAAGGCTGTCGCATTTTATTCCAAGCTCGGCTATAGACAGGGCGAATGAACAATCGCCCCAAAATGCGACACCCCAGCAAAATTCTGAGCCTTGCTCTCGGATTCTTCTGCCTCGCTTCGGGCTTTGAAAGTGAAGCGAGGGCCTCCGGTCCGAAGGTGGTGGTGGGAAGTTTTTCTCAAGACGAGCCAGTTGAGTTCCTCCCGCTCTGGTTTCAAAGTTTTCGGCTGGGAAGGGGCCTTGTCGATGAGGAGAGCCGACTTGTTCCTGTGGCCAACTTAAATCCCATTGTTCAAATAAACCCTCTCATTTTCACCGACAGCTCCCGCGAGTCGGCAGAGAATCCAAGCCATGGTTCGATCCGACTCAATCTGCAGGCTTCTGATCGAGTGAACGCTTATCTGAATCTTGGAGGTTTCGATAGTGCCAGTGTGGAAGTTCATTCTTCTAGTTTAAGACTTCCAAGCTCGGGAGATCTTGAGGTGCCGGCCATTGTTTTTCCATTTCAAGTCTCAACTCGCACGGACTCTCAGAGAGAGATTCGAAAAGTAGTCTATCGATTTTATCGGCGGGAAGGCATTCGACTCAATCCCAGCACCTTGGGGAGACTTCCGAAGTCTTTTGCCGACAGTTTTAAAGACAAAGAGATTGGGTCAAAGCTGTATTGGAAAATCGTCGCTCGGCATATTGCAGAGGGCGAAGACGGCCCACAAGTGAGGCGAACTTTCGATGAGCGATTTCAGAGAGACTCACAAAACTATAGTCTTCACTTGGCCGTGGTCTTTGATTCAGAACTCAAACACCGAGACGAGGCCATTTGGGACAATGACGAATGGGCTTGGGTCTTCCCCATGTTGCGACAAGATACTGCCTGGCCGATCATCCCGGGTGAGTACATCGTTGAGCGGCTGGTCGTCACGGGTCTGGGAGCTGAAGATCGAGAGTTCTCAAGAGCTCGATTCAGTGCAGAAGGAGATCCGGCCGAGTGGAGCCTAAGTCTCAATCGGAATCAAGGGCAAAATCTTGACCTACGAAAAGTGAACTGGATCGATCAAGACGAACTCTGGCCAGTGGACAACGAATCCAGGCCGACGATTCCGTGGGATATGGATCCTAACTTCAAGTTTCCTATTGACTAAAGCCGTTCGCAAATCAAAACACAGCTCTATAAACAAGCTTGGAGTTTCTGCCACAACTTTTTCTTTTCTGTGGGAGATGAGGCCAAAGACTTTAGCGAAGGCGCCACGATCAAGATCCGGCCTTCTTGACCCAGACTCTTCTCGCCCTGATAGTCTCCAAAACAAAGAAGCTTCCAGCTCGACTTCTGCCTCATTTGAGAAGCCAGCTCCTTTGGGAGTTGCAAAGCGGGCTCGGCGCACCAACGAGAATCCCCTTCGACCGACAATCCGACCGCCTTTAGGATTTTCTTGAAAAGATCCAAATCCGAAGGATCTTGACGATCCACTCCCAAAAAGACCCATTCAAAACTGGGCGTGGGTTCAATTTCAATTCTGGTTGCGCTCTTCTCGACCTCCCACAGAAGGCTCTCTCGAAGCTCTCTCCAACTGACTTCCATCGGGATGAAGTTATCCGCTTCAGAGGCTCTGGAACAAGGAGTTTGTCGCAAAGGCAGATGGGCCTTTAGCGCTTCATGGGGAGTGGCGATAAGGGTCCAGATGCGAGAAGGCAAGGATCGAGCATCGCAGTGTGGTTAAAATGCCACTCGAGAAGCGCAGAGACGCAGCCGCCGAAGCAGATGGGCCCTTAGCGGTTCATAGGGGAGTGGCGATAAGGGTCCAGATGCGCGAAGGCAAGGAGCGAGCATCGCAGTGTGGTTAAAATGCCACTCGAGAAGCGCAGC